>CAYYZC010000274.1:0-4509 GCA_964475605.1 uncultured Chelativorans sp. | reverse complement strand
TTTCCAGGCACAGGAGATCGGAATCCGTATGAAACTCGCCACGCTCAAGGACGGAACCCGCGACGGGAAGCTCGTCGTCGTCTCGCGCGACCTGACGCGCTGCACGGATGCGTCCTTCCTCGCCCGCACGCTGCAGGCCGCGCTCGACGACTGGCGCCGCATCGCTCCGCACCTGGAGGCGCTGGCGGAGAGCCTCGAGCACGGCTCGGTGCCGGCGGAGCGCTTCCACGAGCATGATGCGATGTCGCCGTTGCCGCGCGCCTACCAATGGGCCGACGGCTCGGCCTATGTGAACCATGTCGAGCTGGTGCGAAAGGCGCGCAACGCCGAGATGCCGGAGAGCTTCTGGAGCGACCCGCTGATCTATCAGGGCGGCTCCGACAGCTTCCTGGCGCCGCGCGAGCCGATCCTGATGGCGAGCGACGACTGGGGCATCGACATGGAGGGCGAAATGGCCGTCATCGTCGACGACGTGCCGATGGGCGCCAGCCGCGAGCAGGCGGCCGAGGCGATCCGCCTGGTCATGCTGGTCAACGACGTCTCGCTGCGCGGCCTGATCCCGGCCGAGCTCGGCAAGGGGTTCGGCTTCTTCCAGTCGAAGCCCTCATCCGCCTTCTCGCCGGTCGCGGTGACGCCGGACGAGCTCGGCGATGCCTGGGACGGCGCCAGGGCGGGCCTGCCGCTTTGCGTCGACCTCAACGGCAAGCCGTTCGGCCGCGCCGAGACCGATGTCGACCTGACCTTCGACTTCCCGACCCTGATCGCTCACGCGGCGAAGACGCGCCCGCTAGGCGCCGGCGCAATCATCGGCTCGGGCACGGTCTCCAACAAGCTCGACGGCGGCCCCGGCAGGCCGGTGGGCGAGGGCGGCGTCGGCTATTCCTGCATCGCCGAGATGAGGACGGTCGAGACGATCGAGACCGGGGAACCGGTGACGCCCTTCATGCGCTTCGGCGACACGGTGCGCATCGAGATGAAGGACCGCCAGGGGCGCTCGATCTTCGGCGCCATCGAGCAGACGGTGGAGAGATATGAACGAGGTTGAGATGTGCCTGCACGACATGGAAACCGCAATCGGAGCACTCTGATCTTGAGCAAGCAATTCGCATCGGCCGGCGACCTGGCGGAAAAGAACGTCTCCTTCACCGAGATCGGGCGCGACCTGTGGGCCTTCACCGCCGAGGGCGATCCGAACACCGGCGTCATCATCGGCGACGACAGCGTCATGATCGTCGACGCGCAGGCGACGCCGCGGCTCGCCGGCAAGGTGATAGAGAAGGTGCGCTCGGTGACCGACAAGCCGATCAAATATGTCGTGCTGTCCCATTACCACGCCGTGCGCGTGCTCGGCGCGTCGGCCTATGAGGCCTCCGAGATCGTCATGTCGGACGTCGCGCGCGCCATGGTGGCCGAGCGCGGTCAGGAGGACTGGGATTCGGAGTTCGGGCGCTTCCCGCGCCTGTTCCAGGGCCATGAATCCATCCCCGGCCTCACCTGGCCGAGCCTGACCTTCTCCGACAGCGCCACCTTCCATCTCGGCCGCCGCCGTGTCGACCTGATGTTCCTCGGCCGCGCTCATACCGCCGGCGACATCGTCGCCTTCGTGCCGGACGCCAATGTCATGTTCACCGGCGACATCGTCGAATATCACTCGGCCTGCTATTGCGGCGACGGCCATTTCACCGACTGGCCCGACACGCTGGAGGCGATCCGCGGTTTTGACCTCGACGCCATCGCGCCCGGGCGCGGCGACGCGCTGGTCGGCCAGGCGAGGGTCGACCAGGCGCTCGACAACACGGCCGACTTCGTCACCTCGACCTTCCGGCCGATCGCACGCGTGGCGCGCGGTGGCGGCTCGCTGAAGGAAGCGTGGGAGGCGTGCCGCGCTGCCTGCGATCCGAAGTTCGCCGACTATGCGATCTACGAGCATTGCCTGCCCTTCAATGTCGCGCGCGCCTATGACGAGGCGCTGGGCATCGACACGCCGCGCATCTGGACGGCCGAACGCGACCGGCAGATGTGGCAGCAGTTGCAGGGGTGACAGGAATGCAAGCTCAGATCGTCGCGACGTCGTAGGCTGAGAAGTGACGGTCGACCGACAGGACCGAAAGATCATCGACAAGAGCCTGCGCGATCAGCATTCGGTCGAATGGATCCCTGTGATGGAACGGCAATGTTCTCGTGCACTCGATGTGAGCCGGTCTTATCGGCAGGATCGTGGTGCTGGAGCTTTCGACGCCGGCAATGTAGCCATCGGGCATCGTGATCTTGCGAAGGGACTCCTTGATCGCGATTTCCCAGAGCGAAGCGATGCTGATGAAAGTCCGCTCGTCGCCTGCGATGATGTCCATGTGGCGGCGCGCGAGACGATCGGGATCGGTGAGGCTCCAGATAAAAATGTGTGTGTCGAGCAGAAAGCCGACGCTCACGAGATGTACTCGTCCCATTCCGGACCAAGCTCGTCGAAATCCTCGACCACCTTTATCTGCCCACGAAACATCCCTAGGATCGACGGCTTCGTGCCGCTGGAACCGCTGATCTCAATGACAGGCTTTCCATGGCGTGTAACCACTATGCGTTCGCCGGATTCGGCTCGGCGGACGATCTCTGCGAAATGCGCTTTGGCCTCCGCCATCGAAATCGTCGCCGCTGCTTGGGCATGTTTGGCAATGCGGTTCATGGCAAGCTCCAGATATGACCAATATTTAGGTCATAATTCCAGAGTTGCCAAGGTTGCCTGATGCCCCGCTACAGCTACCAGCCCTTCCCCTATGTCACGCCACCCGAGCTGCGCGGCGGAAAAAGCCCGCGGGTGCCGGTGGCGATCGTCGGCGCGGGGCCGGTCGGACTGGCGGCGGCGATCGACTGCGCGCTGCACGGCATCGCCTGCACGGTGCTCGACGACAACGACGTCGTCTCGCATGGCAGCCGCGCCATCTGCTGGTCGAAACGCACGCTGGAGATCATGGACCGGCTCGGCATCGGCGGGCGCATGGTCGAGAAGGGCGTGACCTGGAAGGTCGGACGCCTGTTCCACCGCGACCGCGAGGTCTGGAGCTTCGACCTGCTGCCCGAGCCCGGCCACAAGATGCCGGCCTTCGTCAATCTCCAGCAATATTATGTCGAGCGGTATCTGGTCGAGCGGGCGCTTGCGTTTCCGGACCTCATCGACCTGCGCTGGAAGAACCGCGTCACCGTGGTCATGCCGCGCGGCGACGGGGTGGGCATCTCGGTGGAGACGCCCGATGGCGCCTATGAGGCCGACGCCGACTGGCTGATCGCCTGCGACGGCGCGCGCTCCGCAATCCGTGGCGCGATGAGCCTCGATTTCGAGGGCAGGGCGTTCGAGGAACGCTTCCTCATCGCCGATGTCGAGATGAAGGCCGATTTCCCCTCCGAGCGCTGGTTCTGGTTCGAGCCGCCCTTTCACGGGGGCCGGTCGGCCCTGCTCCACAAGCAGCCGGACGACATCTACCGCATCGATTTCCAGCTCGGGCCGGACGCCGATCCGGAGGAAGAGAGGAAGCCCGAGAACGTCCTCCCGCGCATCGAGGCGATCGTGGGCGATCGCGATTTCGAGCTCGACTGGGTGTCGGTCTACAGCTTCCAGTGCCGGCGCATGCAGCGCTTCGTCCATGGTCGCGTGGTCTTTGCCGGCGACAGCGCCCATGTCGTGTCGCCCTTCGGCGCGCGCGGCGGCAACGGCGGCATCCAGGATGTCGACAATCTGGTCTGGAAGCTCGCCATGGTGGTGCGCGGCGAAGCGCCAGAAAGCCTGATCGCGACCTATGACGAGGAGCGCATCCACGGCGCCGACGAGAACATCGTCAATTCCGCCCGCGCCACCTCCTTCATGACCCCGAAGACCGGGATGGAGCGGCTTTTCCGCGACAGCGTACTCGACCTTGCCGCAAGCCACGAATTCGCGCGCAAGCTGGTCAATTCGGGCCGCCTGTCGCGGCCGTGCTCGCTTGCCGGAATGTCGCTCCAGACGCCTGCCGGCAGCGGCGACGGCGTCGATCCCGGCTCGGCGATGCCGGACGCGCCGGTGCATGGGCCGAAGGGCGGCTGGCTGCTCGACCATCTCGGCGGGCGCTTCGCCGTGCTGGCGGTGGAGACGCCGATGCCGGAGGGTGTGCCGGCCGGCCTCGACAGGATCGTCGTGTCGCGCGAGGAACGCGGTGAAGCGGCCGGGGCGGCAACGCTTCGCGACTGCGAAGGCCTTGTCGGAGCGCGCTATCGCCCCGGCAATCTCTACCTCGTGCGGCCGGACCAGCATGTTGCGGCCCGCTTCGCGGGCGCCGCAGGCGACGAGATCGAGGCCGCGCTCGAACGTGCGACGGGGAGGGCCTGATGGAGGATGACGAGATCGGCCGCGATCGGCTGGGCAATGCCGGAGACGATGTCTACGCGGCGCTGATGGAGGCACATGAAGGGCTGAGCTTTGAAGAAAGCGCCCGGCTCAACGCACGCCTCGTGCTGCTTTTGGCGAATGCGCTGGGCGATGCG
>CAYYZC010000273.1:0-4510 GCA_964475605.1 uncultured Chelativorans sp. | reverse complement strand
CCACGGGCTCGGCACGATGTCGCCATAGGTGCGCCGCGCCTCCTCGGCGAACCAGAGGATGTAGGCGGCAGACGAGCCGACCTCACCCCTGGCTTCGGTCAGCGACTTGCCCTGCTCCATGGTCAGCAGCTCGGCAAGCGCATCCTGGTTGTCCATGATCGCGTCATGGAGCTTGCGCAGCATCTTGGAGCGTTCCAGCGCGCTGGTCTTGCGGAACGACTTGAACGCGTCCTCGGCGGCCTCGATCGCGCGTCGGGCCTCCGCCTTGCCGGCCTTCGGCACGGTGCCGATCTTCAGGCCGGTCGCCGGGTTGGTGACGTCGATCGTGTTTCCGGAATCGGCACCGACCCATTTACCGCCGATCAGGTTCGTTTCACGCAGATAATGGCTGAACTTCTGTAGCATTCGATCACTCCTTGGGAACGGCGGCGGCGCAGGTCGGCGAGCCGGAAACCGACATTGCGCCAACATATGGCGCAGGAAGGCTTCTAGCCCAGCCCTCCCCCGGCAATCAACGCAGCATTATGTTCCGAACACCGCGCGCGCGACGGCGAGCCAGAACGCGGCCGTGACGGCGGCGCAGAGTGTGGTGATCGTCGTCGTGTTGGAGGCGAGCGCCTGCCCGGTGCCGAAGCGCGTGGCGATCAGATAGGGGTTCACCCCGGCCGGCATCGCCGCGCCGACCACCGCGATCTGGGCGGCCAGCGGCGGCAGGCCGAGCAGCAGCGCCATCGCGAGCACGAGCGCCGGCATCACGACCAGCTTGACCGCCGACAGCCCCATCGCGGGACCGAGATTGCCCGACAGGCCGAAATTGCGCAGGCTCATGCCGATCGAGATCAGGGCCAGCGGCGCGGCGATGGTGGCGACCGCCTCGACCAGCCGGCCGAGCACGCCGGGCAGGCCGAGCCCGGCCACGCGCCAGACGACCCCGGCGACGATGCCGACGATCAGCGGATTGGTGATCATGGCGTGCAGGAAGCCGACGGCAGCAGCCGAGGCGGAGCCTCCGCCCGACTTGCGGTCGGCCCATGTGAAGAGCACGATCGAGGCCGCCATCATCACCGGCAGGTGGAGCGCGATGATCAGCGCCAGCATGCCGAATCCCGCCTGGCCGAAGACGGCCAGCGTGAAGGGCGAACCCATCAGCACCAGGTTGGAGAAGGAGGATGCCACGCCGCCCACCACGCCGGCCCTGGCGTCCCGGCCGAAGACCTTCACCGTGATCGTCTGCCCCACGGCCCAGGTGATCGCGATGGAGGAGAAGTAGCAGAGCCACAGCAGCCAGGGCACCGAATCGAGTTGCGAATCGGCCATGGTCCTGAACAGCAGCACCGGCAATGCGACGCCGACCGCAAACTCCGTCAGCCCTTCGGCGACGCCGCGGCCGAGATAGCCGCTCCAGGCCGCGGCATAGCCGAGACCGATGAGGCCGAAGATGAAGATGACGGCTTCTGCGAGCGGCGGCATGCGGCGGCCGTTAGAGGAAAAGCGGCCTTGCGGCAACCGCTTCGGGCACTTTGGGCCGCCGTCCAAAAAATGCCGACCGCCCTTTCCCTGCCCTGAAAAACCGATTAGAGACCCGCTGATCCAGAATCCGCCAATATTGCCCGCGAGGGAAGCGCAGTGACATCCACCTTCGACAAGGTTGCAGACATTATCGCCGAGACGAGCGAGATCGACCGGGACACGATCACGCCGAAGAGCCACACCATCGACGATCTCGGCATCGACAGCCTCGATTTCCTCGACATCGTCTTCGCCATCGACAAGGAGTTCGGCATCAAGATCCCGCTCGAGAAGTGGACGCAGGAGGTCAATGACGGCTCGGTCTCGACCGAGGAATATTTCGTCATGGAGAACCTTTGCGCCAAGATCGACGAGCTCGTGGCTGCGAAGGCGGCCTGACCCGTTCGCTGTACGGTCTGACCCCTTGAGCGCGCGGGACGTCCTGATAACCGGCATCGGCCTCGTCTCCTCCCTCGGCGTGGGACGCGAGGCGCATTGGCAGGCGCTGTCGGCGCCGGGCGCCGGGCCGGTGCTCGACCGCGAAAGCTTCGCGCCGTACACGATCCACCCCCTGCCCGGGATCGAATGGGGCGAGCAGATCCCCAAGCGCGGCGACCAGCGCCAGATGGAGACTTGGCAGCGCCTCGGCGTCTATGCGGCGGGTCTCGCGCTCGACGATGCCGAGGCCAAGGACGAGGCGCTGTGCGGGACCATGGACATGGTCGTCGCCGCCGGCGGCGGCGAGCGCGACGTGGCGGTCGACCAGACGAACCTCGAAGCGGGCGGGGGCAGCAACCATCGCGGCGGGCTGCGCAAACAGAAGCTCACCACCGAGCTCCGGCCGACGCTGTTCCTGGCGCAGCTTTCCAACCTGCTCGCCGGCAACATCTCGATCGTCCACAAGGTCACCGGCTCCTCGCGCACCTTCATGGGCGAGGAAGGAGCCGGCATCTCGGCCGTGGAGACCGCGGTCGCGCGCATCCGCAACGGCCAGTCGAGCCACCTTCTGGTCGGCGGCGCTTTTCAGACCGAGCATGTCGACATGCTGCTCGGCTACGAGCTAGCGGGCTATCTGCACCGCGACGAATGGAAGCCGGTCTGGGAGCGCCAGGGCGCGCAAGGCGGCGGCGTGGTCACCGGCTCGGGCGCGGCGTTCCTGCTGCTCGAATCGCGCGAGCATGCGCAGGCGCGCGGCCGCAAGGCCTATGCCGCGCTCGGCGACGTCGTCTCGGGACGAGACAGGCGCAACGAGGGGCTGGCGGCTGAACTCGCCGCCCTCCTCGACAAGGCGCGCGGCAATACCGCCCCCGACCTGGTCGTCTCGGGCGCATCCGGCGCGCATGCCGCGACCGCCGCCGAAGAGGAAGCACTGGCCAGTCTCGGCGCGCCCTGTCGCGCTTTCTCGTCGCTCACCGGCCATCTGAAGGAGGCGCAGTTCCCGTTCGCGATCGCGCTTGCCGCGCTTGCGATCGCGCGCGGCGCCCCATTCCCGCCCTTCGCGTCGGAGAAGGAGCAGCCACTGGAAAGCGCGCCCGGCGCCGTGCTCGCCACCGCCATCGGTCATCACCGCTTCGAGGGCGCGGCGCTCGTCGTCGCTGCGTGATGAGGACAACGCCATGACCACGGACCATCAGGGCAGACCGCTCGTCGCCGTCACCGGGATCGGCGTCGTGACCTCGCTCGGCAAGGGCGTCGAGGAGAACTGGCAGGCGCTCACCTCCGGCAAGTCGGGCATCCGCGCCATCACGCGCTTCCCGACCGAGCATCTGAACACCGCCATTTCGGGCATGGTCGATTTCCTGCCGGAGAGCGAGAAGGGCGCCACCGCCCTCACCTACGCGCTCGCCGAGCTTGCCGGCGCGGAAGCGATCGGCGGTGCCGGCCTCGATGCGGGCGGCTTCGCCGGCCCGCTCTTCCTCGCCTCGCCGCCGGTCGAGATCGACTGGCGCGAGCGTTTCGGGCTATGGGCGCGCGAGACCGGCAGCGACGGCTACGGCCGCATCCTGGAGGCGGCGCGCACCGCTTCCGACCTGCAGCTCTTCGAGGCCTGCCAGTTCGGCACCATCGCCGACCGGCTTGCCGACCGTTTCGGCACGCAAGGCCTGCCGATCACGCTGTCCACCGCCTGCGCCTCGGGCGCCACCGCGATCCAGCTCGGCGTCGAGGCGATCCGCCGCGGCGAGGCGCAACGAGCGCTGGCGATCGGCGCAGACGGCTCGGCGACGGCGGAAGCGCTGATCCGCTTTTCGCTGCTCTCCGCGCTGACGACGCAGAACGAGCCGCCGCACAAGGCGTCGAAGCCGTTCTCCAGGGACCGCAGCGGCTTCGTGCTCGCCGAAGGCGCCGGCGCGCTGGTGCTGGAATCGCTGGAAAGCGCCAAGAAGCGCGGCGCCACCGTTCTGGCCATATTGCGCGGCTGCGGCGAGAAGGCCGACGATTTCCACCGCACCCGCTCCAAGCCCGACGGCTCGCCGGCGATCGCCGCCGTGCAGGCCGCGCTCGACGATGCCGGCCTCGCCACCGACGAGATCGACTATATCAACGCCCACGGCACCTCGACGCCGGAAAACGACAAGATGGAGCACCTGTCGCTCGCCACGGTCTTCGGCGAGCGGCTGAAGACGATTCCGATCTCCTCCAACAAGTCGATGATCGGCCACACGCTCTCGGCCGCCGGCGCCGTGGAGGCGGTGTTCTCGATCCTGACAATGGCCAGGGGCGTCATCCCGCCGACGATCAACTACGACAATCCGGACCCGGCAATCGAGCTCGACGTGGTGCCGAACGCGAAGCGCGAGGCGCAGGTCTCGAGCGTGCTTTCGAACTCCTTCGGCTTCGGCGGCCAGAACACCTGCCTTGTCATGACGCGGGAACCGGTCTAAGCGACGGCGATCCCATCGACGGCCGAACGGTTCAGCTTTGCGCTCTACGTTGCCCCCCTCTGTCCTGCCGGACATCTCCCCCACAAGGGGGGAGATTAGCTGTGGCGCCGAAGCTGCCA
>CAYYZC010000272.1:0-4516 GCA_964475605.1 uncultured Chelativorans sp. | reverse complement strand
CGGCGATGTCGGCCGGCAGCTTGAGGAAGGTGCCGTCGCTCTCGTCGGCCTCCACCACCATCCAGTCGCCGCCGCCCATGCGCGCATTGGTGCCATAGGCGTTGATGATGCCGCCATTGATCACCGTCGGGTCGAGCCCGCCGGCGTCGAGCAGCGCGGCGACCATCGACGTCGTCGTCGTCTTGCCGTGGGTGCCGCCTATGGCGATTGCCTGGCGGAAACGCATCAGCTCGGCCAGCATCTCGGCGCGGCGCACGATCGGCAGCAGCCTTTCGCGCGCGGCGACGAATTCCGGATTGTTCTTCCTGATCGCGGTCGAGACCACGACGACCTCGGCCTCGCCGAGATTCTCGGCCCGGTGGCCGACGAAGCACTCGATGCCCCTCTCGCGCAGGCGCTGCACATTTGCGCTCTCGGCCTGGTCGGAGCCCTGGACGCGATAGCCCAGATTGTGCAGCACCTCGGCGATGCCGCTCATGCCGATGCCGCCTATGCCGACGAAGTGCACGAGGCCGATTGACTGCGGCATCTTCATGCCGACACTCCCCTTTTGAAGATCGCGACGGATTGGCCGTCCGCAATAGCCTCGGCGAGGTCGGCAAGCAACCGTGCGGCGTCGGGACGTCCGGTGCGCTTCGCCGCCGCGGCCATCGCCTCCAGCTCGTCCGGCGCATCCATCAGCGCCCCGATCAGCTCGGCGAGCTTGTCCGGCGACAGCTCCGCCTGCGGGCGCAGCACGGCCCCGCCGCCCGCGGCGAGCGCTGCCGCATTGGCCGCCTGGTCGTGGTCGAGCGCGTGCGGGTAAGGCACCAGGACCGCAGGCCGGCCGATAGCGGCGATCTCCGAGACGGTCGAGGCGCCGGCGCGCGAGACGATCAGATTCGATCTGGCAATTCTTTGCCCCATGTCGTTGAAGAAGGGCGATATTTCCGCCTCGACGCCGAGCCCGCCATAGGCCGCTCGCAGTGCATCGGCATCCTCGGGTCGCGCCTGCTGGACGATCGCAAGGCGCGCCTGCTTGTCGCGCGGCAGACGGCCGATCGCCTCGGGCAGCGCTTCGGAGAAGAACTGCGCCCCCTGGCTGCCGCCGAAGACGAGGAGATCAAAGCGCCCGCCGGGCTCCGGCCGCCGATAGGGTCGCGATGCCGCTTCCAGCACGGCCGGGCGCACCGGGTTGCCGGTGACGACGGTCTTTTCCGCATGGTTGCCGCCGGGGCTCAGGAACCCGCCTGCGATCGCCGTGACGCGCCCCGCGAGCGCCCGGTTGGCGCGGCCCATCACCGCGTTCTGCTCATGGATGACGGTCGGCACGCCGCGCCGCGTCGCCGCCCAGAGCGGCGGCAGGGTCGGATAGCCGCCGAAGCCGACGACCAAAGCGGGCCGCAGCCGTTCGATCAGCGCCGCTGCCTGCCTGGCGCCGCGCCAGATCTTCCAGAAGGCACGCGCCAGAGCGAGCGGGTTCTTCGAGCCGATCGTCGCCGCATCCACCGCATGGACGGCTTCGGCGGGGAAATCGCCGGCGAAGCGCCCCGCCCGCCGGTCGGTGACGAGATGGACGCGCCAGCCCCGGGTGCCGAGCTCATGCGCCAGCGCCTCGGCAGGGAAGAGGTGCCCCCCCGTCCCGCCGGCCGCCAGCATCGCGATGCGTTCGGCCATCCTATTCCGCCGCGACGACGGCGCGCGGCCTCGCCAGCAGGTCGATCTGGGTGCGCTTGTGCGGCCGGGTTCGCGTCAGCGCCAGCACGATGCCCATCGAGATCGCCATGGCGATCAGCGAGGAGCCGCCATAGGAGATGAAGGGCAGCGTCATGCCCTTGGGCGGCAGCAATTGCAGATTGACGCCCATATTGATGATCGACTGCAGGCCGAACACCGTGACCATGCCGGAGACGGCATAGCGGGAGAAATCGTCCTTCTCGCGGAGCGCGACGGCGAGCCCCCGGATCACGACGAAGGCGAAGATCGACAGGATGATCAGGCACAGCACCAGCCCGAACTCCTCCGCCGCGACGGCGAAGACGAAGTCGGTATGGCTGTCGGGCAGGATACGCTTGACCGTGCCCTCGCCCGGCCCCTGGCCGAACCAGCCGCCGCGCAGCATCGCCTCGCGTCCGACATCGACCTGGAACGTGTCGCCCTCGCCGGTGATGAAGCGGTCGATGCGGCCGGCGACATGCGGGAAGGCCTGGTAGGCGAACCAGGCGCCGCCAAGGCCGGACACGCCGAGCACGACGATCCACAGCCACGGCATTCCGGCGACGAAGAACATCATGCCCCAGGTGGTCAGCACCAGGATGGTCTGGCCGACATCGGGCTGCGCGACGAGAAGCGCCAGCACCAGGCCGAGCAGGATGGTGGCGAAGAGGTTTCCGGGGATGTCGGCGCGCCGCGACTGCTCGGCGAAGAGCCAGGCGCAGATGACCACGAAGGCCGGCTTCAGATATTCGGAGGGCTGGATGGAGACGCCGAGCAGGTGGACCCAGCGCCGCGAGCCCTTGATCTCGATGCCGACATAGAGCGCGGCCACCATCAGCACCAGCGAGCCCGCCAGCATCAGCAGCCCGAGCCGCCTGATCTGCCTTTCGTCGAGGAAGGACACGCCGATCATAATGAGCACGGCAGGCACCATGTAGACGATCTGGCGGATGACGAAATGATAGTCGTCGAGCCCGATGCGCTCGGCCACAGCGGGACTTGCCGCGAACGACAGGACGATCCCGAGCAGCATGAGCGCGAAGAACGCGGCAAGCAACCAGCGGTCAACGGTCCACCACCAATTGGCGACCGGTCCCCGATCCAGACGGCTGACCATCAGCGTGCACCTCCAAATTGCTCGATCCCGGGCAGCGCCAGCACGGCCTCGCGGAAGGCGTCGCCCCGTAACTCGAAATTCCTGAACTGGTCGAAGCTGGCGCAGGCCGGCGACAGCAGCACCACCGGCTCGGCCGCGTCGTCCAGCGCCGCGTCGCGGGCCGCATGCGCGACCGCATGTTCCAGCCGGCCCGATATCTCGTAGGGAACGTCGCTGCCGAGCGCCGCCGCGAAGGCGGGGGCCGCCTCGCCGATCAGATAGGCCCTGGCGATACGCGGGAAAAAGCCCTTCAGCGCCTCGATGCCGCCCGCCTTGGGCAGGCCGCCGGCGATCCAGTAGATGCGCGGGAAGCTCGACAATGCGGGTGCGGCGGCATCGGCATTGGTCGCCTTCGAATCGTTGACGAAGAGCACGCGGCCCGCCCGCCCGACCTGCTCCATCCGGTGCGCCAGGCCGGGAAAGCTCTCCAGCCCCGACTGGATCTCGCCGAGGTCGAGCCCGACCCGGAGGCATGCCGCCACCGCGGCCAGCGCGTTCTGGGCGTTGTGCTGGCCGCGCAGCGACCCGATCCCCTCGAGGAAGGCGACCCGCTCGTAGCGTCCGTCGCGCGCCTCCATGAGGTCGGTCCCGTCGGCGAAATAGCCGTCGACCAGCGGCAGGCGCTTGGAGATGCGGACGACATGCTTGCCGAGCCGTTCCAGCCGGTCGGCGATCTGGCTGCACCAGGAATCGTCGATGCCGATGATGGCCGTGTCGCTGCCGGCCGTCAGCCTTTCCTTGACCGCGGCATAGTGCTGGATGGTGCCGTGGCGGTCGAGATGGTCGGGGGTGATGTTGAGCAGGATGCCGGCGGTCGGGTTGAGCGAGGGCGCCAGGTCGATCTGGTAGGAGGAGCACTCGACGACGTGGAAGCGGTCGTCGGCCGGCGGGTCGAGCGTCATCACCGCGCGGCCGATATTGCCGCCCATCTGCGCATCGCGGCCGGAGGCGGCGATGATATGGGCGATGAGCGCCGTCGTCGTCGATTTGCCGTTGGTGCCGGTGATGGCGATGAAGGGCGAAGCCGGCGCATGGGCGGCGCGCTCGCGCGCGAAAAGCTCGACATCGCCGATGATCTCGATCGAGTTGCCGCGCGCCCGGTCGACGGTCCAGTGCGGACTGGGATGGGTCAGCGGGACGCCGGGGGCGAGCACGAGCGAGGCGAATCCCTGCCAGTCGGCGTCTGTGAGGTCGACGACCGGAATGCCCGCTTCGCGGGCGCGCGCCACGCTCTCGGGATTGTCGTCCCAGGCGCTGACATTCGCACCGCCTTCGATCAGCGCGCGCGCCGTGGCGACGCCGGAGCCGCCGAGCCCGAACAGAGCGACCCGCCTGCCCGCCAGGGTGGAGGCCGGGATCATGCCGAAGCTCCGCCCGGAACGCGGAGCTCGTCGCAATTGCCGTCATTCTGGGGCTTGTCGCGAGAATCTGGCGCCGATGACGGATTACTACGAGAACCGACGCCGCCCCAGCCGACGAACCGCAGCAGATCCTCGGGACAAGCCCGAGGATGACGGGGCGGAAGGGCGGCCGACCGCCAAAGGCGATGGCCCTGTCCTTGAAACGGCCGGCAGGCCAGAGGGAGGTGTGACGGCAGCGACATCGGCATTACCGCAGCTTGAGCGTCGAGAGGCCGATCAGCGCCAGGATGACGGCGATGATCCA
>CAYYZC010000271.1:0-4536 GCA_964475605.1 uncultured Chelativorans sp. | reverse complement strand
AGACCGAGACGGGCGAGCAGGTGATCCGCGCCGAGACGATCGTCATCGCCACCGGATCGAGATCGGTGGAACTGCCGAACCTGCCCTTCGGCGACAAGGTCGTTTCCTCGACCGAGGCGCTGGCCCTCGACCGCCTGCCGGAGAAGCTCGCAGTCGTCGGCGCCGGCTATATCGGGCTGGAGCTCGGCATCGCCTTCGCCAAGCTCGGCTCCAGGGTCACCGTCGTGGAGGCGCTGCCGCGCATCCTGCCGCTCTACGATGCCGAGCTGACACGCCCCGTCGCAAGGCATCTCGACACGCTCGGCATCGCGGTCATGACCGGCGCAAGGGCGAGGGGCATGCGCTCCGACGGCTCCGCCCTGCTGGTCGAGAACGACAGCGGCCAGGAGGTCAAGGTCGAGGCCGACAAGGTGCTGGTCACGGTGGGCCGGCGGCCGGCGACCGAGGATTGGGGGCTGGAGGAGCTCGATCTCGACCGCGACGGCACTTTCCTGCGCATCGACGCGCAGTGCCGCACCTCCATGCGCGGCGTCTTCGCCATCGGCGATGTAACCGGCGAGCCGATGCTGGCCCATCGCGCCATGGCGCAGGGCGAGATGGTCGCCGAGATCGCCGCCGGCAAGCGGCGGAGCTGGGACAAGGCGTGCATCCCCGCCGTCTGCTTCACCGATCCGGAGATCGTCGCCGCCGGCCTGTCGCCGGAGGAGGCGAGGGCCGCGGGGCGCGAGATCCGCGTCGCTCAGTTCCCCTTCTCTGCCAATGGCCGCGCCATGACGCTCGACGGGGAAGACGGCTTCGTGCGCATCGTGGCGCGCGCCGACAATCATCTCGTTCTCGGCATCCAGGCCGTCGGCAAGGGCGTGTCGGAGCTCTCCGCCGCGTTCGGGCTGGCGATCGAGATGGGCGCGCGGCTCGAGGACGTGGCCGGGACCATCCATGCCCACCCGACCCAGGGCGAGGCATTCCAGGAAGCCGCGCTCAGGGCGCTCGGCCATCCGCTGCATATCTGACCGCCGAACGGTTCAGCCGGTGCGGCTCTGCTTCAGATAGGCCCGCGGCGGCGCACCCAGCATCCGGCGGAACATGGTCGTGAAGGCCGAGACGCTGTCATAGCCGAGGTCGACCGCGACATCGATGACCGGTTCGCCGGCCGCAAGCCGCGGCAGGGCGGCGAGCAGGCAGGCCTGGCGGCGCCATGTCGCCAGCGTCAGCCCCGTCTCGCGGCGGAAGGCACGCGTGAAGGAACGGCGGCTCATGCCGGCGCGGCGCGCCCATTCGTCGACGCCCACATGCGGCGTCGGCGCCTCGACGAAGCGGCGGCAGAGCGCCGCCAGCCTTGGGTCCTTCGCCATCGGCAGGCCGAGCGGCCGTTCCTCCAGGCGCGCCAATTCCTCCAGGATCAGGCGCAGGATCAGGGCATGGCGCACCGAACTGCGCTGCGCTGGCCCGGTTGCCACGGCCTCGATGATGAGGCTGCGCATCAGCGGCGTGATGCCGAGCACGCACAGCGTGTCGCGATGGCCCGACAGGCTCGTCGGCGACATGTAGACGGAGCGCATGCGCACGTCGCCGATGGCTTCCACGGCATGGACCATGCCGGCCGGAATCCACAGCGCATGGTCGGGCGGCACCAGCCACCGCCCCTCCCCGGCGGAGACCGACAGCACGCCGGCCAGCGCATGCAGCAATTGCGCCCGGCCGTGACGGTGCGGCGGAATGCGCTGGCCCGGCGCGTAGTCCCAGGCGGTCGCCAGCACCTCCTCCTCGGAGGTCTCGATCAGCGACAGCCGCTCCGCCAGCGGAGGGGCTTTGACATTCGCGACCCGGCTTGGGCCGAACTCGTGTTCAGACGTCAAATCCGAAGCTCCGCCGGAAAGAGGTAGATGTCGGAACCGGTCCATCAAGGCGCCGCAGGCCGGTTCGGCTGGCCTCAACCATCCCCTTCATCTGCACCCGCTGATTTGGCCCATTCGCGCAAGTTACACAGCAGATCACGAAAGCAGGCTGCATTCAACGGTGCTATTGCACCGGCAGATGCATCTCCCAGCCGAGCATAGCCCAGCCGAGCATAGCCTTGACCGATACCGCCATTTCCTATCCGCGCGCCCAGGCCGAGAAAACCACTTTCGCCGTCATCATGGCCGTCAGCCTCTGCCATATGCTCAACGACGTCATGCAGTCGCTGCTGGCGGCGATCTACCCGATGCTGAAGGAGCAATATGCGCTTGATTTCTGGCAGATCGGCCTGTTGACCTTCACCTTCCAGGTCACCGCCTCGCTGCTGCAGCCGGCGATCGGCTTCTACACCGACAAGCGGCCGAAGCCGCAATCCCTGCCCGTCGGCATGGCCTCGACAATGTGCGGCCTGCTGCTGCTCGCCTTCGCCTCGACCTATCCGCTGCTGCTCGCCGGCGCGGCGCTGATCGGCATCGGCTCGGCCGTCTTCCATCCCGAAGCGACGCGCGTCGCGCGCATGGCTTCGGGCGGCCGCTACGGGCTTGCCCAGTCGCTGTTCCAGGTCGGCGGCAATTTCGGCACCGCAATCGGACCGCTGCTGGCGGCCTTCATCGTCGTCCCGCGCGGCCAGACGAGCGTCGCCTGGTTTTCCGTCATGGCGCTCGCCGGCATCCTCATCCTGCGCCAGGTCGGCAACTGGTATCAGCGCCACAGCGCCGCGAACGCCGCGAACGGACCGGCCGACACGTCGCTTCCGCTGCCGCGCCGACGCATCATCATTGCGCTGGCGATCCTCGCCATGCTGGTCTTCTCGAAGAACGTCTACTCGGCCAGCATCAGCAGCTACTACACCTTCTTCCTGATCCACCGCTTCGGCATCGACGTGCAGCAGTCGCAGGTGATGCTGTTCGTGTTCCTCGGCGCCATGGCGGCGGGAACGGTGATCGGCGGACCGATCGGCGACCGTTTCGGCCCGCGCGCGGTGATCTGGTTCTCGATCCTCGGGGTGCTGCCCTTCACCCTGGCGCTCCCTTATGTCGACCTGTTCTGGAGCGGCATCCTGTCGGTGGTGATCGGCATCATCATCGCGTCCTCCTTCCCCGCCATCATCGTCTTCGCCCAGGAGCTGGTGCCGGGACGCGTCGGCATGATCGCCGGCATCTTCTTCGGCTTCGCATTCGGCATGGGCGGCATCTCGGCTGCCGTGCTGGGCGTGGTCGCCGACGTCAGAAGCATCGAATTCGTCTTCGACATCTGCTCCTATCTGCCGCTGCTCGGCCTGCTGACCATCTTCCTGCCGACGGCGCGGGAGCTTCGCCGGCCGGGGTGAAACTATCCACCCCTCCCGGAGCCGGAAATAGACTCCGTCCGAGCCCATGGAGCCCGGACAGATGGAAGAAAGCGAAAACCTATCCCTCCCCTACATCATGCCTTCGCAGGCGCAGAAGCACGTCACCCACAACGAAGCGGTGCGCATGCTGGATGCGCTGGTGCAGCTTTCGGTGGCCGGAACCGCGCTTGCCAGCCCGCCGGCCGGGACGCTGCCCGGCGCGCGCTATATCCTGCCGGAGGGCTGTTCCGGCGCCTGGGCCGGACATGACGGGCAGATCGCCGCCTTCCAGGACGGCGGCTGGACCTTCCATACGCCGCGCAGCGGCTTCGTCGCCTGGGATGCCCAGGCCGGCCTGCTGATCGTCTTCGACGGCGCCGCCTGGCAGCCGGTCGGCGGCGGGGGAAGCAGCGACTTCCTCGGCATCAATGCGGAGGCCGACGAGACGACCCGGCTTGCGGTCGCCAGCGCCTGTTCGCGCTTCGGCCATGACGGCGCCGGCCACCGCATGATCATCGACAAGGCGTCGCCTGCCGACGTCGCGAGCCTGATCTACCAGTCCGGCGCGTCGGGGCGCGCCGAGATCGGCCTCGTCGGCGACGATTTCCTGCATCTCAAGGTCAGCGCCGACGGCACCGTCTTCCGCGACGCGATGGTGGTCGACAGCACGACCGGCGCGGTCGAATTTCCGCTGACGCCGCGTGGCATGGTCAACCTGCTGATCAACGGCTCGTTCGCGGTCAATCAGCGCGGCTTTACCGGCGGCACGCTTGCCGCCGGCGCCTACGGGCACGACCGCTTCAAGGCCGGTGCCGTCGGCGCAAGCTATTCCGTCTCGGACGGCCTCGTCAGCCATGCGGGCGGCATGCTCACGCAGATCATCGAAACCCCGCGCCTGGCCGGCCGGAAGGTCACCTTCAGCGTCGGGGATCTCGCCGGCGGCGACCTCCTCGTCACCGTCGAGGGCCAGACGGGGACGATCGCGGCCGGTGCGGGACGACGGAAGACGACGCTGGAGGTGCCGCCTTCGAGCACCGGCAACGTCACCGTGAGCTGGGAACCCGCGGCCGGCGCCGTGACCTATCGCGACGTCCAGCTCAATCGCGGCAGCGAGGCGGCCGCCTTCGAGCAGGTCGGCCACGCCGCAGAGCACGCCGCATGCCTGCGCTATTTCGAGCGGCAGAAATTTGCGGTCGCGCCGGGCTTCAGCCCGACCGCGACCGCGGCCTATGGCGGGCTGCGCTTCGCAC
>CAYYZC010000270.1:0-4539 GCA_964475605.1 uncultured Chelativorans sp. | reverse complement strand
GCGGCACCTTCGCCGCCAGCTCGACCAGCTCGTGGTCGAGGAAGGGGACGCGCGCCTCCAGCCCCCAGGCCATGGTCATGTTGTCGACCCGCTTGACGGGATCGTCGACCAGCATGACATGGCTGTCGAGCCGGAGCGCCGCGTCGACCGGCGTGTCGGCGCCCTCCCGCCCCAGATGGGCGGCGATGAGGTCGTAGCTGGGATCGCCCTGCGGCAGCCAGTCCGGATTGACGTGCTCTGCCATCCTGTCGTGCGAGCGGTCGAAGAAGACGCGCGCATAGTCGCGCGCCACGTCGTTGGAGCTGGCAAGCGGCGGATACCAGTGATAGCCGCCGAAGACCTCGTCGGCGCCCTGTCCGGACTGCACCACCTTGATGTGCTTGGAGACCTCCTTGGAGAGCAGGTAGAAGCCGACATTGTCGTAGGAGACCATCGGCTCCGACATCGCCGCGAAGGTGCCCGGCAGCGCATCCATCAGGCTGTCGGAGGGCACGAAGATCTTGTGGTGGTCGGTGCCGTAATGGCCGGCGATGAGGTCGGAATAGGCGAACTCGTCGCCCTTCTCGCCATTCGCTTCCTCGAAGCCGACCGAAAAGGTCATCAGCCCGTGCTGCCCCTGCTCGGCGAGCAGGCCGACGATGAGGCTGGAATCGACCCCGCCCGACAACAGCACGCCGACCGGCACGTCGGCCACCATGCGCCGCCTGACGGCCACGCGCAGCGCGTCGAGCACCTGATCGCGCCAGTCGTCGGCGGAGAGGCCGGACATCGCCGGATCGCGCTCGTAGCGCGGGTTCCAGTAGACGGTGTCGGACTTGCGCCCGTCCGGCTCGATCACTCGGATCGTTGCCGGCGGCAGCTTGCGCACGCCGTTGATGATGGTGCGCGGCGGCGGCACCACGGCATGGAAGGACAGATAGTGGTGAAGCGCGACGCGATCGATCGACGTATCGACGTCGCCGGCGGCAAGCAGCGCCGGCAGCGAGGAGGCGAAACGGACCGCCTTGCCCTGCTCCGACAGGTAGAGCGGCTTGATGCCGAACCTGTCGCGCGCCATCACGACGCGGCCGCTGTCGCGCTCATGGATGACGAAGGCGAACATGCCGTGGAAGCGCGTCACGCAGGCCGTGCCCCAGGCGTGATAGGCCTTGAGGATGACCTCCGTGTCGCCATGCGAGAAGAAGCGGTAGCCCTTCGCCTCAAGCTCGCGGCGAAGCTCCGGATAGTTGTAGATGCAGCCGTTGAAGGCGATCGTCAGCCCGAGCTCGCCGTCGACCATGGGCTGTCGCGCCTTGTCGCTGAGGTCGATGATGCTGAGGCGTCGATGCGCTAGCGCGACGTTGTTGTAGAGCACCAGCCCGGCGCCGTCGGGTCCGCGCGGCGCCAGCGCCTCCATCATCCTGTGCTGGGCCGGCGGCGAAGGCTGGCCGCCGTCGAAACGTATCTCTCCGCAGATTCCACACACTGGTTGGCTGCACCCTCCGTTGTCGGTTTACATTGGAAGCGGCTTAGTTATATATCTGATCATTAGATGTCAAATGATCGAGAAAGTCGCCTTGACCCTCCCTCGTTCCGCAAACGTCGCAGCCGGGCCGAAGTTCCGGGATCAGGAGCTTCGGCTGATCGAAAAGGCCATCCGCCGCATCGTGCGGGCCCATGACGTGCAGTCGCGCGCCCTGGTGAAGGCGAGCGGGCTGACTGCCGCCCAGCTCGTGCTGATGAAGGGGATCGCCGAGCTCGGCGAGGTGACCTCGGCGGCGCTGTCGGTCTATGCCGACATCAGCCCGGCGACCGTCGTCACGGTGCTCGACAATCTGGAAGAGCGCGGGCTTATCGAGCGCTATCGCTCCGGCAGCGACCGCCGCATCGTCCACACGAGGCTGACGCAGCGCGGCGGCGAGATGGCCGCCGCCGCGCCCGAGCCGCTCGGCGAGGGCTTTGCCGCGCGGTTCGACGCCCTGCCCGTCGCGCGGCGCACCGAGATCCGCGCGGCACTGACGGCGCTCGCCGACCTGCTGTCGGGGCAGGCGACGGCCTGAGCAGGATCAGAGCCGGCGCACCCAGTCGACCAGCCGCTCCGTCGCCTCTTCGAGATGGTCGAGGCGGCGGTGGAAGCAGAGCCTGAAGAAGCCGTCGCCGCCGGCGCCGAAGGCGGTGCCGGGCGCAAGGCCCACCTGGGCCTCGTCGACGATGCGGAAGGCGGCGGCGCGCGCATCCTCGATGCCGTCGATGCGCAGGAACAGGTAGAAGGCGCCGGCCGGTGGGCTGAACCTGAAGCGGTTCGCCTGGCGCAGCCGGCCGCAGATCATGTCGCGCGCCTTGTGTGCCCGCTCGACCTGCTCGGAGACGAAGCCGTCGCCCTGCTCCAGCGCCGCCACGGCGCCGCGCTGCAGGAAGGGCGGCACGCCGGAGGTCGAATACTGGATGAGGTTCTCGAAGGTCTGCTGGAGCTCGGCCGGGACGACGACCCATCCGACCCGCCATCCCGTCATCGCCCAGTTCTTGGAGAAGCTGTTGACGAAGATGATGCGCTCGTCGGCGTCCATCACGTCGAGGAAGGAGGGCGCGCGGCCGCCGTCGTAGTGGAACCGCGAATAGATCTCGTCGGCGATGATCCACAGCCCGCGCTCGCGCGCCAGCTCGAGCAGTGCGGCGAGCGTCTCGCGGTCGGCGGTCCAGCCGGTCGGGTTGGAGGGCGAGTTGATGAAGATCGCCCGCGTCGCGGGCGTGATCGCGGCTGCGACCTTCCCGATGTCGAACGCCCAGCCATTGTCGGTGCTGTCGAGCACCACCGGCACCGGCCTGGCGCCGGCGATGCCGGCCGCGGCGGTGAAGTTCGGCCAGGCCGGGCTCGGATAGATCACCTCGTCGCCCTTGCCGGCGACCGCGTCGATGGCGAGCTGGATCGCATGCATGCCCGAGGCGGTGACGATGAAGCGCTCGCTGCCGAAGCCGGTGCCGAAATGGCGATGGTAGTAGGCCGCGAGCGCCTCGCGCAACTCGGGCACGCCGCGCTGCCATGTGTAGAAGGTCTCGCCGGCGGCAAGGGCGGCCGTCGCGGCGTCGCTGATGAAGGCCGGCGTCGGCAGGTCGCCCTCGCCGACCCAGAGAGGGATCATGCCGGGCCTGCCGCGAGCATGGTTGACCAGCTCGACGATACCGCTTTCGGGCGCCAGCCGCGCCTCCATCCGCAGGCTTTCGACATGGGACATCGGAAACACTCTCCGCACAAAAGAACGACCCCCGGCTGAAGCCGGGGACCGAAGATGTCAATAGGCCAGGGGCCGGGAAGCTATCCCGCGGTGCGGCCGGCGAGCAGGTCGCGGATCTCGGTGAGCAGCTTGACGTCGGGCGGCGGCGGTGCCTCCGCCTCCGCGGCCTTGTCCTCGCGCTCGAGACGGCGGCGCAGATTGTTCACCCCCTTGACCATCAGGAAGATGATCCAGGCGAGGATCAGGAAGTTGATCACCACGGTGATGAAATTGCCGTAGGCGAGCACCGCGCCTTGCTCGCGCGCGGCCGCCAGCGTGTCGGCGGTGACGTTGCTGGCGAGCGGGATGAAGTAGTTCGAGAAGTCGAAGCCGCCGAAGATGGCACCGACGACCGGCATGATGACGTCGTCGACGAGCGACGACACGATCAGCCCGAACGCGCCGCCGATGATGACACCGACCGCAAGGTCCATGACATTACCCTTGGCGATGAATTCCTGAAACTCCTTGATCATAGGTCTCCCCTCCGTCGATCGGCGTCAATCAGGACCAGCCGGCGAATCGCTCACGCCGACAGTGCGTAGAATAGCAAATCTGCGATTGTCGATCAGCCGGAACTTCGCGCCGCGATCTGGACAGTGCCGCGGGCCGGGTCTAGACCCGCGGGTGGCATTTTTTCCTGTCGGAGACGGAGGCGGATGTTCTCTCACCAGCAGGTCTGGGCGGCAATCGACGCGCTCGCCGAGAAGGCTGCGACCTCGCCTTCCGGACTGGCGCGCCGCGCCGGCCTGGACCCGACGGCCTTCAACAAGTCGAAGCGCTTCTCGGCCGACGGCCGTCCGCGGTGGCCGTCGACCGAATCGCTCTCCAAGGTGCTGGCCGCCGCCGGCTCCTCGATGGACGGGTTCGCCGCTCTGGTGGAGGGCGGTCGATCACGCCTGCCGCAGCCGCAGGCCGTGCCGCTGATCGGTTTCGCTCAGGCCGGCGCCGGCGGCTATTTCGACGATGCAGGTTTTCCGGCGGGCGAAGGCTGGGAGATGGTCGAGCTGCCGGGCGCGGGTGCCGGCGAGGGCGCCTATGCGCTGCAGGTCCAGGGCGATTCCATGCTGCCGCTCTATCGCGACGGCGACGTGCTGATCGTCGAGCCGGCGGCGACCGTCAAGGTCGGCGACCGCGTGGTCGTGAGGACCACGGGCGGCGAGGTGACGGCCAAGACACTGGCGCGGCGCGGACCCGAAAGCCTCGACCTGCGCTCGCTCAATCCGGAGCATCCCGACCGGACGATCGCGGCTCGGGACGTCGAATGGATCGGCCGCATCGTCTGGGC
>CAYYZC010000269.1:0-4553 GCA_964475605.1 uncultured Chelativorans sp. | reverse complement strand
GGCTCGGCCGCCGACATCATCCGCCGCGCCATGGTCAGGATGGACGCCGCGCTGGAAGCGGCCGGCCTGAATGGGACGCGCATGCTGCTCCAGGTCCATGACGAGCTCGTCTTCGAGGCGGCGGAAGGGGAGGTCGAGGCCGCGATCCTGGTGATCAGGAACACCATGGAGCATGCGGCGATGCCTGCGCTCCATATGCGCGTGTCGCTTCAGGTCGATGCGCGCGCCGCCCGCAACTGGGAAGAGGCGCATTGAGCGATCGCGAGGGCAGGTCCATCCGGCTCCCGCGACGGCGCTCATATGGTTGGCGTCGCCGTCCGCACTATCTATAAGGGCGACAGCAAGGGATCGAAGATGACTAGCGAACAGGCCGCCATCGCGGACCAGGAACTGCTCGGCACCGACCGCACGCTGCTGATCGTCGACGACGACAAGCCGTTCCTGACCCGGCTCGCGCGGGCCATGGAAGGCCGCGGCTTCGACGTCGACACGGCCGGCAGCGTCGAGGAGGCGGTGGCGAAGGTGCGCAGTGCCGCGCCGGCCTATGCCGTGGTCGACATGCGGCTCGGCGACGGCAACGGGCTCGACGTGGTGGAGGCGATCAGGGCGAGCCGCGAGAACACACGGACCGTGATCCTCACCGGCTACGGCAATATCGCGACCGCGGTGACGGCGGTGAAGCTGGGCGCGGTCGACTATCTGTCGAAGCCTGCGGACGCCGACGACGTCTTCGCGGCGCTGACGCGCAGCGGCGAGGGCAAGGTGGCCCCGCCCGAGAACCCGATGTCGGCCGACCGCGTGCGCTGGGAGCATATCCAGCGCGTCTACGAGATGTGCGACCGCAACGTCTCCGAGACCGCCCGCCGCCTCAACATGCATCGCAGGACGCTGCAGCGGATATTGGCGAAGAGGGCGCCGCGGTAGGCAGTCGGCTGAAAGAAGGCAGTCGGCAGGTCGGCAATCGGCAGTCGAAACAGGGCCGCTGTTTTCTTGAACCGCACTTCGCCTGGTTCAGATTGCCGGTCGTATAGCTGACTATCTCACTTCCCGATTGCCGACCTGCCGATTGCCTTCTTTCAGCCGATTGCCGACTGCCCTACTCCATCTCCCTCTCCAGCGACGGTATGGCGATCCCCGCCATCTCCGCCGCGGTGATCCGCGATGCGCCGGTGCGCGCCAGCCGCAGCATCAGCGCCTTGCGGGTGGCGGCGGGGAGGCGGTGCTCCGGCGCGTCGCGCAGGATCTCGGCGCCGAAGCCGTCCGACAGTATGAAGCCGCACTCGGCCGGAAAGATATCGGCCGGGACCTCCGGATGGGTGGCGAAGAAGAGCCGGTCCGAATGGAACCGGTAGTCCGGCCATTTGCGGTCGACCCGCAGATCCTCGATCGACGTCTTGATCTCGATGATCCAGATGTCGCCCTTGCGCGTCACGGCGACCAGGTCGGCACGCCGCCCGCTCGGAAGCGGCACTTCGGGCAGCACCGCCGCCCCCATCTCGATCAGCAGCCGCTGCACGCCGCGGCGCACCAGCATGGCGCGCTCCGACTGGCGGCCGTCGGCGAGCGGGTTGAAGGGAATCGGCGATACGAGCGTCATGCGCGCCACAATGCCATGGCCGGCGCACCGACTGAAGCCGTCACGGGTCGGATGCTGACATCTCCCGCTTCGCGAGCACGGAACGCCGCCGCTCACGGCCCCGTGAAAGAATGTTGCGCAAATGCCATATCGGAAAACTAAGCGATGCCGCCGCCGCTGCGGCAGCACTTGCCGCTTGGCAATACAACCGTTCCGCGCGTAGAAACGGTGGCAAAATTGCGGCTTGATTGGGGCGCTCGACTTGGAAAACTTCGACTTGCGGATGAGAAGGCGTGAATTCCTGGCGCTCGGCGGCGTCGCTGCGGCGGTCGCCCTGGCCGGCTGTACGACCGGCGGCGCCTATCGGATATTCAGCTCGGAATATGGCGTACAGCGCGATGCCGGCTATACCATCCCCTCGGTTCCGATCAGCAAGGTGCCGCGCAAATATCACCGGCAGGTCGTCGACTACCGGACCGACGAGAAGCCCGGCACGATCATCGTCGATACGCGCGACAAGTTCCTCTATTACGTCATGCCCGAGGGCAAGGCGATGCGTTACGGCATCGGCGTCGGTCGCGAGGGTTTCGAATGGAACGGCACGGCGCGCATCGCGATGAAGCGCGAATGGCCGACCTGGACCCCGCCCGCGGCGATGATCAAGCGGCAGCCGGAGCTCGAGCGCTGGCGCAACGGCATGCCGCCCGGCCTGCAGAACCCGCTCGGCGCACGCGCGCTCTACCTGTTCAACCGCGGCGGCGATTCCGGCTACCGGCTGCACGGCACGCCCGAATGGGCCTCGATCGGCCAGGCCATGTCGTCGGGCTGCATCCGCCTGATCAACCAGGATGTCGTCGATCTCTACAACCGCGCGGAGATCGGCACCAAGGTCATCGTGACCTAGCGCATGATCCAGAGCGGGATGACGATTCGAGGGAAAGTCGTCTTGGTCTAGCGAAATCAGTTCAAGTCGGACCGTCTCGGCAACAAGGACGTCCACCAGCAGAAAACCGGGCCTCTGGCCCGGTTTTCTGATTCCGCCCGGTTGTCTGGTTCCGACGGTCGTCTGGGGTCAGGAGACCTGCTCGACCTGCTGCACCTCGGGAACGAAGTGCCGCAGCAGGTTCTGGATGCCGTGCTTCAGCGTGGCCGTCGAGGACGGGCAGCCGGCGCAGGCCCCCTTCATGTGCAGGAAGACGATGCCGTTCTCGTAGCCGCGGAAGGTGATGTCGCCGCCGTCCTGGGCGACGGCCGGGCGGACGCGGGTATCGAGCAGCTCCTTGATGGTCAGCACGATCTCTTCGTCATTGGCGTCGTAGAACTCCTCGCCATCGGCGGGCTCGAACTCGTCAGCCCCCGCCATGACGGGCTGGCCGGACATGAAATGCTCCATGATCGTGCCGAGGATCGCCGGCTTGAGATGCTGCCAGTCCGGTCCGTCGTCCTTGGTCACGGTGACGAAATCATAGCCGAAGAAGACGCCGATCACGCCGGGGACCTGGAACAGCTTGCCGGCGAGCGGCGATGCGGCGGCCGCCGTCCCGGCGTCGCGGAAATCGGCGGTGCCGGTCTCGAGCACGACCTTGCCCGGCAGGAACTTCAGCGTCGTCGGATTCGGAGTGGCTTCCGTCTGGATGAACATGGCGCGACCCGCCTTTCTCAATCTTTGGAACTGTTCTAAAATAGTCTTCCCGAGGCACGACTGCAAGCGCTGTTCATGATCGCACGGTTGTGCGCTTCAGGCGAGGCTTTCGATATCCTCGTCGTTCAGGCTGATCGGCACCACGGTCACCGGGATGGGAAACGCCGCCCCCTTGCCGGCGACCGCCGAGACCAGCGGGCCGGGCCCTTCCTTGGACGATCCGGCCGCCAGCACGAGGATGGCGATGTCCTGGTCATCCTCGATCAGGGCGTGGATCTGCTCGGTCGGCCGGCCTTCGCGGATGACGAGCTCGGGCTCGATGCCGAGCCTCTCGCGCGCCTGGGCGGCATATTTGTCGAGCGCGGCGGCGGCGGCGGCCTGCGCTTCCTCGCGCATGATCTGCTCGACGCCGAGCCAGTGCTGTGCCTCGCCGGGCTCGATCACGAACAGCAGCACGAGCGCACCGCTGGTCGACATGGCGCGCCGCGACGCATAGGCGATGGCACGTTCGCATTCGGGCGTTTCGTCGACGACCGCCAGGAATTTGCGCCGGTGGCCGGCTTCCCGGCTGAGACGTTTTGAAACCATCAACCCTCCATTGGCCTGGGCCTGCCGCGCCTGCTTCGCCGGCCCAATCTGCCATCCGGGGCAGGACCCGGCAAGCCGCCGCGGTTCCGGTGCATCAGTCGGCGATGAAGCCGATGATCTCGCGCACCGCCTTCATCGTCTTCTCGGCCAGCGTGCCGGCCCGTTCGCCGCCGTCCCTGAGCACGCCGTCGACATAGTCGCGATCGGCCGAGATGCGGCGCATCTCCGCCGAGACGGGCGCCAGGCGCTCGACCGCGAGCTCGGCCAGCGTCGGCTTGAAATCCGAGAACTGGCGGCCGCCGAAATCGGCGATGACCGCCTCGCGCGATGTTTCGGCCAGGGCGGCGAAGATGCCGACGAGGTTCTCGGCTTCCGGCCGCCCCGCAAGTCCGGCCACGTCGGAGGGAAGCGCGTCGGGATCGGTCTTGGCCTTGCGGATCTTCCTGGAGATCGCGTCGGCATCGTCGGTGAGGCTGATGCGCGACAGGTCGGACGGATCGGATTTCGACATCTTCTTCGTGCCGTCGCGCAGGCTCATGACCCGCGTCGCCGGGCCCTCGATCAACGGCTCGGTAAGCGGGAAGAAGCCGTTCAGCGTCTCCTCCCCGACGGTCATCTCGATGCCGAGGCCGAGCTCGCCGATGCGCCCGGAGAAGTCGTTGTTGAACTTGGCGGCGATGTCGCGCGTCAGTTCCAGATGCTGCTTCTGGTCCTCGCCGACCGGCACATGGGTGGCGCGGTAGACGA
>CAYYZC010000268.1:0-4565 GCA_964475605.1 uncultured Chelativorans sp. | reverse complement strand
AACGCCATCCTCAAGGGCCTCTCGCCGAAGGAGAACCGCGAGATTCCGCCGCTCGACTATGACCGGGTCTATCGCCTCAAGGCGGACTATCCGGCCCGTTTCATCGGCATCAATGGCGGCATCGAATCGCTGGCGCAGGCGCGCGAGCATCTCGCGCATGGCGTCGACGGGGTCATGCTCGGCCGCGCCGCCTATCACAATCCGGGCATTCTGGCCGATGCCGACCACCTGATCCTCGGCGAGGCGGAGAGGCGCGTCGACTGGCACGACGTGGTCGCCCGGATGGCCGACCATGCGCGACGCCATATCGCTTCCGGCGGACGGCTGATCCACGTCACCCGGCACATGGTCGGCCTGTTCCACGGCTTTCCCGGCGCCAGGCGCTGGCGCCAGGTGCTCTCGACCGGGGCGGCCAGGCCCGATGCCGATCCCGACATCCTGTTCGAGGCGCTTGCCGCGGTACGGCTCGATGCGACGGACGCGGCGGCCTGAGCGCATTTACATTCGCTCCCAAGACGGATAGCCAGCTTCCTTCAACCCAGGGGGGAAGCCGTCTCATGTCCGGACTGGATCTGCCCGTCGGCGAACTTGCGTGGTTCGCGGCGGCGATTGCCGCGGCGGGTGTCGTCTCCGGGCTGATGGCCGGTATCTTCGGCATCGGCGGCGGCGCCGTCCTCGTCCCCGTCTTCTACTCCGTCTTCGGCCTGCTCGGCGTCGACGAGGTCGTGCGCATGCATCTGTCGGTCGGCTCCTCGCTGGCGATCATCATTCCGACCTCGATCCGCTCCTTTACAGGCCACCGGGCGAGGGGCGCCGTCGACATGACATTGCTGAAGAGCTTCGTCGTCGCGGTTCCGGTCGGCGTCGTGCTGGCGGCGCTGACGGCGGCCTACATAACGAGCGAGGGCTTGCGGATCATCTTCGCCGTGATCACGCTGCTGGTGGCGTTCCGGCTGCTCTTCAACCGCGAATCCTGGCGCATCGGCACCGAGGTGCCGGGCAATCCCGTCCGCTCGATCATCGGGGCGCTGATCGGCTATTTCTCAACGCTGATGGGTATCGGTGGCGGCGTCATGAACAATACCTTCATGACGCTCTACGGGCGGCCGATGCACCAGGCGGTGGCGACGTCCTCCGGCGTCGGCGTGATGATCGCCATCCCCGGCGCGATCGGCTATGTCTGGGCCGGTTGGGGGCATCCGCTGCTGCCGATCGCCTCGACCGGCTTCGTCAACTGGATCGCGGTGGCGCTGGTCATCCCGATCGCCATCATCGTTACGCCCTATGGCGTGCGTATCGCCCATGCGCTCAAGAAGCGCCAGCTCGAGATCGGCTTCGGGCTGTTTTGCACCTTCGTCTCGCTGCGCTTCTTCTGGAGCCTGATCGCGTAAGCGGCGCTCACTGGTAAAGCTGATAGCCGAGGACGAGCGCAACGGCGATCGCCAGCCAGATGGCGACGTTGCGCAGGGTCTCGGTCGTCGAGATGCGCGAGCCGACGAGGCCGGCGGCGATCACCAGCCCGATCACGCCGAGATAGAGCGTGCTCGCGAAGGCGTCGTTCTCCATGCCGAGCACCGTGCCGGACTGCTCGCCTGCGATCAGCAGCACGATCCCGACGAAGATAGCGCCGAGTACCACCCAGAGGAGCCTTCCGTCCCTCACGGCTCGCCGCGCTCCCGCGCCATGCGCGCTCGCCGCGTCTCGCGCCGCGGCTTGCGCTCGACCGTCTCCAGCCGGGCCGGCAGCTCGGCCATGATCTCGCGCCGCGTCTGCGGGCTCATCTCGACCCAGCCGCCGATCTCCTCGCGCGTGCGCCCGCAGCCGAAGCAGAAGCCGGTCTTGATGTCGATCGAGCAGACGAGGATGCAGGGGGATTCGATCATGTCGGGTTCCGTGATCCTTCCACATGGACACGGATTCGTGCGCTGGCAAGCCGGGCCGGGAACGAAAGGAACAGAAAGATTGTGATGGAGGCCTGCAGCGGCTATCCCGCAGGTGCGAAACAGGCCTGGGTCCATGGACGAAGAGATATCACCACTCGACGATTTCCGCCATTTGCTGTCGCGGCTGCCGCCGGCGGACGAGGTGCGTCGCGAGGAGGCCCGGGAAAGAAACCGCGCCATTGCCGGGCAGGGGGGCTCGACCGGGCGCCTCGGCGAATTCGCCGAATGGCTCGCCGCGTGGTCCGGCAAGCCGCCGCAGGTCGGACGTCCGCTCGTGGCGCTCTTTGCCGGAACCCACGAGATCGACCGCCTCGGCATCTCGGCCCTGCCGCCGTCGGCGGTGCAGGAGATGGTCGAGCGCTGCGCCTCGGGCGGCGCCACGATCAGCCAGATCTGCATGGCGCAGGATTTCGGCCTCAAGCTGTTCGACCTGGCGCTGGACGTGCGCGTCGCCGACATCACCGGGGCGGCGGCGCTCGACGAGCGCGGCGCGGCGGCGACGCTTGCCTTCGGCATGGAGGCGATCGCCGGCGCCGACCTGCTGTGCCTCGGAAGCCTCGGCATCGGCGGGCCGATCTCTTCCGCGGCGATCATGTGCGCGCTTCGGGGCGGCGAGGCCGCCGACTGGATCGGCGGCGCCGACGACCGCTACTCGGCGCGCAAGCGTGCGCTGGTCGAGCAGGCGGTCGCGCTTCATGCCGGCGCGGCGCGCGACGCGCTCGACCTGATGCGGCGGCTCGGCGGGCGCGAAACGCTGGCGCTCGCCGGCGCCATCGTCGCGGCGCGCATGGAGAAGATCCCGGTTATCCTCGACGGTTTCGTCGCCACGGCCGCCGCCGCCGTGCTGGAGACGATGCGCCCCGGCGCCGCCGGCCATTGCCTTCTCGGTCATGTCTCGGACGAACCCGGCCTCAGGCGTGCCGCCACGGCGCTCGACCTGCGCCCGGTGCTCGATCTGGATCTGAATGACGGGGAGGGGGTCGGTGCTGCGCTCGCCGGCTCGCTGGTCCGCACCGCGGCGCTCATCCATCAAGGCACACGTCCGGCGCCTGCTTCCTAGCGCCTGCCGCCGGCAGCCCGCATCTTCTCCGCCGGCACGGCAGGCAGCGGCTCCATCACGCGCGCGGCCGGCAGGATGGCGATCGCCTCCGTTCCCTCGCGCAGCTTCGAGCGGAGCTGGAAATCGCCGTCATGGAGGCCCACGAGGCCCTGGACGATCGGCAGTCCGAGCCCGGTCCCCTGCTCGGCATTCTTGATCGCGATCGAGCCCTGCCCGAAGGAGGAGAGCACGATGGAGAGCTCGTCCTCGGGAATGCCTGGTCCGCGGTCCTTGACCGACAGATATTGCCCGCCGCCCATCGTCCAGCCGATGCGCACCCGCACGTCGCTACCGCTCGGCGCGAACTTGACCGCATTTGAGAGCAGGTTGAGCGTGACCTGGCGCAGCGCCCGCTCGTCGGCGAAGACGCGCGGCAGGCCGCGCTCGAACTCCTGGACGAGCCTGATATCCTTGTTGCGCGCCTTCAGCTCCATCAGGTGGCAGCATTCCTCGACCACCTCCTCGAGCGAGATCGGCTCTTCGTTGAGCTGGTAGCGGCCCGCCTCGATGCGAGACAGGTCGAGGATCTCGTTTATGAGGTGGAGCAGGTGCTGGCCGGATTGCTTGATGTCGCGCGCATATTCCTTGTAGGTGGCATTGCCGATCGGCCCGAGCACCTCCGTCTCCATCACCTCGGAAAAGCCGAGGATGGCGTTGAGCGGCGTGCGCAGCTCGTGGCTCATCGTCGCCAGGAAACGCGATTTCGCCAGATTGGCCTCCTCGGCGCGGCGGCGCGCCTCGTCGGAGATCGACTTGGCCGTCTCCAGCTCGGCGATCAGCGCGTCCTTCTCCGAGCGGAACGACAGCAGCATCACCGTCGAGCTGTTCAGGTTGCCTGCGACATAGGCGAAGAAGGGCAGCGAGATGACGAGAAGTGCCGCCATGATGCCTTCGACCGGCGCCCAGCCCTGCGTCAGGGTCAGCACGAAGACGCAGACCGGAAGCGCGAAGGTGACGACGAGGGCGCCGCGCAGCGCCGAGGCGATCAGCGCCGTGGCGGCGATGGCGAGCAGCAGGACCACCGCTTTCAGCACCGGGATCTGCGCGATGGAGCAGGCGGTACAGCCGATCCAGGCGAAATAGGCCCAACCGATGCCGCTGACGAAATGGCCGAGCAACAGGCCGCGCCGCGTGCGCAGCGGGTCGATCTCTGTGATCTCGGTGCGGTCGATCTGGCGCGAGGCGAGCGCCAGTCCGCAATAGCAGGCGATGGTGACGGCGGCCCAGATCAGCATCTCGACGCCGAAGCCGGCCAGGATGCCGGCGGTGGAGACCATCGTCACCATCAGCGGGATCGCCCAGGCGGTCTTGCGCATGGCGCTGGCATGGAGCTTCAGCAGCTCGCGATCGAAGACCGGCGATCCGGCCTTTTCCGACAGCCGGTCGCGGGTGCGACGCACCGCGCGCGCGACATCGTTGTTGCGATGGCCGCGGGTCAGGTCGAGGATGTTCTTGTCGGCATGGGCCGATCTCTGCAATGCCATGGAATGCTTTGGCTTTTTCTGCGGAAGCCTGTTCCGGGC
>CAYYZC010000267.1:0-4578 GCA_964475605.1 uncultured Chelativorans sp. | reverse complement strand
ATGCAGTCTCCATGGCAGCAGGAAGAACCTGTTGCAAATGGAGACAGCCATGCCGAAGCCTGGATTGCTCACCAAAGTCGTCGAGGCCTTCCGTCATGACCGGCGCGGCAATTTCGGCGTGATGCTGGCGGCGACGGGCTCGTTGCTGGCGCTTGCGGCCGGCTTCGCGCTCAACACGGCGCAGATCGTGCTCACCAAGTCCGACCTGCTCAACGCGCTCGATTCGGCGATCACATCGACGGCGCGCGACCTCACCACCGGCGTCATCGCCGAGGAGGATGCGCATGACACGATCATGGCCTTCCTGCTCGCCAATGGCGACAGCGCCTTCGCCAGCGCCGGGGAGATCAGGCTCGACAGGATCGAGATCGATAAGGTGGCGAATATCGTCTCGGCGCAGGCGAGCGTCGATCTCGACATGCTCTTCCCGCTGTTCGGCACCGCGAACCGGCAGACGGTGACGACGGAATCGGCGGCGCAATATTCCGACAAGCGCATCGAGATCGCGATGATGCTCGACGTGACCGGCTCGATGAAAGGCGGCAAGCTCCAGTCGCTGAAGCAGGCGGCAAGCGGCGCGCTCGATACGTTCCTCAAGGGCCAGCGGATGAGCGGGCCGCGGGTGCGCGTGGCGCTGGTGCCCTATGCGCAGGCGGTCAATGTCGGCTCGCTTTCGAATGTGGTCTATGCCGAGAATCGTTACACGAGTGCGGACGAGAATCCGCCGAAGCTCGACGATCCGAGGGCTGTCGGCGGACGCGGAAGCACCGACGATTGCGCCACCGAGCGCAAGGGCGACCACCAGTTCACCGATGCGAGCCCCTATGCCGCGATGGTCAATCGTGACTCACATTTTGACGAAGAAAGCTGCCCGAGCGCGGAGCTGATCCCGCTTTCGGCCGATCTCGACCGGCTCGACCGCGAGGTGAGATCGTTCACCGCCGACGGCCATACGGCCGGCCATATCGGCATCCAGTGGAGCTGGTACATGCTTTCGCACGAATGGGCCCCGGTACTGCCGCGGACGGCGCGGCCCGAACGGGCCGATCCGAAGGAGGTGGCGAAATACGCCATCCTGATGACGGACGGCGAATTCAACACCGCCTATGCCGGAGTGCGCGACAAGAAGGAAGTGAAGGACCAGCAGGAACGGTCGCGCGACTATGCCGAGACACTCTGCGAAGCGATGAAGAAAGACGGCATCGAGATCTTCACCGTCGGCTTCGCGCTCGGCGAGGGCGACAGCTCTCCGAAGCAGATGCTACGGAACTGCGCCACCAGGCAGACCGGCGCGACGCGATACTATTACGACGCGGCGACCGGAGACGAGCTCGTCGCGGCCTTCGAGGAGATCGCACGCAATATAGAGAGCCTGGCGGTGATCCGCTGACGAGAGCGAAGCGCTTGCCGCCGGTTGGACGATCGGCCGAAGCTGTGAGATGACGGGGATAGCCTCAGCCGTCCCGTGATCGAACTCCAGGGCTTTCCATGCGCAATTTCGACCTGCCCGGCCGCTCGCCCGTCATCGCCGAGAACGGCATGGCGGCGACCTCGCATCCGCTGGCGACGGCGACGGCGCTGCAGGTACTGCGCGAGGGCGGCAACGCCGTCGATGCGGCGATCGCCGCTTCGGCGACGCTCTGCGTTGTCGAGCCGCATATGACGGGCATCGGCGGCGACTGCTTCGCCATCGTCGCCGAGCCTGACGGGACGCTGCACGGCCTGAACGGCTCCGGCCGCGCGCCGGCCGGGGCGCATGCGGCGCGCTATCGCGAGCTCGGCCATGAGACGATGCCGCAATCGGGCGCCCTGTCGGTCACCGCGCCCGGCGCGGTCGATGCCTGGGACCGGCTCCTGAAGCGCTTCGGCACGCTCGGGTTCGACCGGCTCTTCGCCGACGCGATCCGCTATGCCGAGGAAGGTTACCCGGTTCATCACCGCGTCGCGCGCGACTGGGCCGGCAAGGCCGCCGACCTCGCCGCGGATGAGGGGGCGGCGATGCTCTATCTGTTCGGCGGGCGGGCGCCGGAGCCCGGCGCGCGCCACCTGTCGCCGGCACTCGGCCGAACGCTGCGCACGATCGCCGAGCGTGGTGCCCGCGCCTTCTACGAAGGCGAGATCGCCGCAGAGATGGCCGCGCTGGTGCGTAAAGGAGGTGGCTTCCTCAGCAAGGAGGACCTCGCCGCGGTCGAGGGCGAATGGGTGGGAACGATCGGCGTCCCGCATGGCGGGCACGAGGTGCACGAGATCCCGCCCAACGGCCAGGGCATCACGGCGCTGATCATGATGCGCCTGCTCGACCATTGCGGCGCCGGCCGCGACGACCCGATGAGCGCGAGGCGCTACCATCTGGAGATCGAGGCCGGGCGGCTGGCCTATTCGGTCCGCGACCATCTGGTCGCCGATGCCGCGGCGATGACGGTCACGCCGGCCGAGCTCCTCTCGGACGCCTATATGGCGAAGCTCGCCGACGGGCTCCTCGAAGACCGACGCAACGAGACGATCGAGCTCCCGGCGATGCCGAGCTCCGACACGGTCTATCTGACCGTGGTCGACCGCGAGCGGCGCGCGGTCTCCTTCATCAACTCGCTCTACTCCTATTTCGGCGCCAAGCTGATGGCGCCGCGCTCGGGCGTCGCCCTGCAGAACCGCGGCGGCTGCTTTTCGCTGGAGCCCGGCCATCCCAACGAGATCGGCCCGCGCAAGCGCCCGATGCACACGATCATCCCGGCAATGGCGACGCGCGGCGGGCAGGCCGCGATCTCCTTCGGCGTCATGGGCGGCGACTACCAGCCGGTGGGCCACGCCCATGTCTTCGCCAATATCGTCCATCACCGCATGGACCCGCAGGCGGCACTCGACCATCCGCGCATCTTCTGGGGCGAGGACGGCGTCCTGCTGGCGGAAAGCGGCATCCCGGCCGGGCTGCGTGCCGAGCTCGAGCGGATGGGGCATCAAATCCGTGACGCGGCGGAGCCGCATGGCGGCGGCCAGGCGATCGTCATCGACCGGCGCAGCGGCTTCCTCATCGGCGGGTCGGACCCGCGCAAGGACGGCTGCGCGATGGGGTGGTAGGCCAGGTCCGACCCTAGCCCTTATCGAGGCTGTCGAGCTTCCGCTGCATGGCGGCGATCTGGTTCTTCAGCTCCTCCAGGCCGTCGCGCTCCGACTGTCCCCGCGCTGCCTCGTCCCCGGCGGCTTCCGTCTGCGGCGGAAAGGGCGTGAACATGCGCATAGCGTTCTGGAACAGCTCGATATTGCGCCGGGTCTGCTCCTCGATCGCCTTCATCGGCTGCGTCGACATCTTCATCATGTCCATGGGCGACTTGTCCATGGCGTCCTTCATCTGCTCGCGAAAGCGCTCCTGCTCCTTGGCGAAGGCGATCATCGACTGCTCGAGGAAGCTCGGCACCACCATCTGCATCTGGTCGCCGTAGAAGGAGATGAGCTGGCGAAGGAAAGGGATGGGCAGCATGTTCTGCCCGTCCTTGTTCTCCAGCTCGAAGATGATCTGGGTCAATACCGGATGGGTGATGTCCTCGCCGGTCTTGGCGTCCTGGACGGTGAAGTCCTCGCCCTTCTTGACCATCTCGGCGAGGTCTTCCAGCGTCACATAGGTGCTTGTGCCCGTATTGTAGAGGCGACGGTTGGCGTATTTCTTGATCACCACCGGGTCGTCTTTTACGGGCATGAACGCGCTCCTGAAGCCTGAGTAAGTTCGTTCCCACGCATGGATTTCGGCACCGTCCGGCGAGGATATGCGCAAAAGAGCGGCAAGTGAAAGTAAATTGTGCATTGCGGGAAGCGAAGCCGGCCCGCGCCGATTCGAGTCGGACAAGGCAGGGCCGCCGCCGCTCCGAATCCGATTTGACAGGGAGGCGGGAAACGGCAAGAACTGGCGCAAACCCCGCCAGAAAACCATTCGAGGCTTCGAAAATGTCCGCATCCAACGCAATCGTCGTCGCCAGCGCGGCTCGCACGGCGGTCGGCTCCTTCAACGGCTCCTTCGCCAACACGCCCGCCCATGAGCTGGGCGCCGTCGCGGTCGCGGAGGCCATGTCGCGCGCCGGCGTCGAAGGCAAGGAGGTCGACGAGGTGGTGATGGGGCAGATCCTGTCCGCCGGCCAGGGCCAGAACCCGGCCCGCCAGGCGGCGATGGCCGCCGGCATCCCGCAGGAGACGACGGCCTGGGGCCTCAACCAGCTCTGCGGGTCCGGCTTGCGCGCCATCGCCGTCGGCATGCAGCAGATCCAGACCGGCGACGCCCGGATCATCGTCGCCGGCGGCCAGGAATCGATGTCGATGGCGCCGCATTGCCAGCATCTGCGCAGCGGCGTGAAGATGGGCGACTTCAAGATGATCGACACGATGATCAAGGACGGCCTTACCGACGCCTTCTACGGCTATCACATGGGCAACACGGCCGAGAACGTCGCCCGCCAGTGGCAGCTTACGCGCGACGAGCAGGACCAGTTCGCGCTCGCCTCGCAGAACAAGGCGGAAGCCGCGCAGAAGGCCGGCCGCTTCAAGGACGAGATCGTCCCCTTCACGGTCAAGACCCGCAAGGGCGACATCGTC
>CAYYZC010000266.1:3175-4666 GCA_964475605.1 uncultured Chelativorans sp. | reverse complement strand
GGCAGGCTGCCCGAGACGGCGAGCCTGAAGCGCCTCGCATCGTCGATGCGATAGGCGATGAAGGCGTCGACCTCGTAGAACTTGCCGCCGGAGACCTGGACGCGGATGTCGTCGAGGTCGAAGCGCAGCAGGCGGTCCTCGACATATTGCACGTTGTCGGCTTCCGCGAATGCGAAGGGCAGCTTGAAGTAGAGCCCCGGCTCGGTCTTGACGTCGACGATCTCGCCGAAGCGCAGCACGATCGCCTGCTGGCGCTCATTGACGACGAACACCGACGACCAGGCCAGGAAGAGGACGACGAACAGCGGGATGAGGAAATAGGGCAAACGGTTGACCATCAGTTGCTGCCTCCCTGGGTGCCCTGCTGCTGCTGCTGTTGTTGTTGCTGCCGCTGCTGCTGTGCGCGCAGCTCGGGAAGCGGAAGGTAGGGTATGACGCCCTGCCCGTCCTGCTGCACGATCACCTTGTTGGATTCGCTCAGCACGCCTTCCATCGTCTCCAGGAACAGCCGCTTGCGGGTGACTTCGGGCGCCTTGGCATATTCTTCGTAGACCGAGATGAAGCGCTGCGCCTCACCCTCGGCTTCCTGCACGACACGGTTCTTGTAGGCGGCGGCTGCCTCGCGGATCCGCGCCGCGTCGCCGCGTGCCTGGCCGAGCTGCTGGTTCGAATACTGGTTGGCCTCCTCGACGAAGCGGTCCTCGTCCTGCTCGGCGCGCTGGACCTCGTCGAAGGCGTCGGCGACCTCGCGCGGCGGCGCCGCATCCTCGATCGAGATGGCGTTGATCGACAGGCCGGTATTGTACTGGTCGACCGACATCTGGACGATCTCGCGCACCGCCTCGGCGATGCCCTGGCGGTCGTCGCGGAAGATGTCCTGCGCCGGCCTGCTGCCGACGACCTCGCGCATGGCGCTTTCGGCGACCTGCTGCAGCATCTCGTCGGGATCGGCGACCTGGAACAGATATTGCTGCGGATCGGAGACCTGATAGGCGACGGAGAAGCGCACATCGACGAGATTCTGGTCGCCCGACAGCATCAGCCCGGTGGAGCCGCCGTTGCGGCCCTCGCCGACATTGATGAGCTTCTCGGCCGCACTCGCCGTCTCGACCGTCTCCAGGGGCCACCAGTGGAAATGCAGGCCGGGCGCGGAGACCTCTTCCTTGGGCTCGCCGAAGCGCAGCTCGACGGCGAGCTCGTCCGGCTGCACCGTATAGATGGCCTGAAACAGCCACAGCGCCGCGACGGCCAGCAGGGCAAGGCCGATGAAGGCGGGATTGACGTTGCCGCCGCCGGGCAGCGCCTGCCTCAGGCGGTCCTGGCCGCGGCGGATGATGTCCTCGAGGTCGGGCGGTGAACCGGACGGTCCGCTGCTCGGACCGCGCGGCCCCTGCCCCCACGGCCCGCCGCCGCCGTTATTGCCGCCGCCCCACGGGCCGCCGCCGCCACTCTGATTGCTCCAGGGCATACATTTCCTCTTAGATGAGCACC
>CAYYZC010000266.1:0-3075 GCA_964475605.1 uncultured Chelativorans sp. | reverse complement strand
CGCGGAAAGCTCTCCCAGGTCCTGCGGCCCATCACCACCGGCTTGCCGACGGTCTCGCGCTTGAAGCGCCGGAGATCGGTCGACAGCCGCCAGGGCAGCCCGCCCTCGCGGCCGATCACGCCGTTCTCGGCGATTGCGGCGACCAGCGAGATTTTCGCCATTCAGACCGCCACCTCGGCCGCGATCGCCTCGTGCGGCCGGTAGCCCGAGACCTCGAAATCCTCGATCCGGTAGTCGTCGATCGAGGGCGGACGCCGGGTGAGCGCCAGGGTCGGGAAGCCGCGCGGCGCGCGGCGCAACTGCTCGCGCGCCTGGTCGAGATGGTTGAGATAGAGATGGACGTCGCCGCCCATCCAGACCAGCTCGCCCGGTTCGAGACCGGTTTGCTGGGCAATCATCGCCTGAAGCGCGGCCCCGCCGGCCAGATTGAAGGGGGCGCCGAGGAAAAGGTCGCAGCTCCGCTGGAAGATCAGCATGTTGAGCCGGTTTTCCTTGGCGACATGGAACTGGTAGACCATGTGGCAGGGCGGCAGCGCCATGCGGTCGAGCTCGGGCACGTTCCAGGCGTGGAAGAGCATGCGCCGGCTGCCGGGATTGGTCTTCAGCGTCTCGATCACGCCGGCGATCTGGTCGTGCTCGCGCCCCTCCCCATCCTGCCAGCGCCGCCACTGCTTGCCGTAGACGGGGCCGAGATCGCCCCAGCGCCTGGCGAACGCCTCGTCCTCGATCACCCTGCGCTCGAACGCTTCCTGCGAGATCGCCTCGCCGGTAGCATCGCGGTATCGCCGCAGCGGCCAGTCGGTCCATATCCTGACATTCTGCTCCAGCAACGGCCGGATATTGGTGCCCCCGGCCAGGAACCACAGCATCTCCTTGACCGCCAGCTTCCAGAAGACGCGCTTGGTCGTCAGCAGCGGAAACGAGCCGCCCGAAAGGTCGAAGCGCATCATCGCCCCGAACACGGAGAGCGTGCCGACGCCGGTGCGGTCCTCCCTGCGGTCCCCGTGATCGAGGATCCGCTCCATCAGGTCGAGATATTGTTCTTCCGCGATGCGCAACGGCTTTTCGCTCCGGCGTCCGGCCCGCTCCACGGGCTTCGAGTCGGCCGGAGCCTATCACGCCGCCACGCGGTGGCGCAGCATATTCGCTTGCCCTGTGGAAAGCCGGCGCCCTCAGAGAGCGTCGAGTTTTCCGAGATGCTTGGCGACCAGGTAATAGAAGGTGACGCGGCTCTTCGAACGGTCGGAGGCCATGGTCTCGCATACGCGTGCGATGGCCCCGTCGGCCTTGTCGGCATCGCCGATGCCGAGCTTCTTCATGCACCATTTCTCGCGGACGCGGGCGAGCTCCTTCTCGTCGGAGCACGAGACCAGCGAGGAATCGCGGTTGCGCAGCGCGATGCCGAGATGCTTGACGATCTTCGCCACCGTCTCCTGGTCGGCGGTCGCGTCATATTTCTGGACGTCCACGAGATAGTCGGCCATGTCACTTCCCCTCCAAATCGCCCGGCTCGTCGCGCCGGGAGCGGCCGGACGACATTCCGTCGCGCACATGGCTGAGTCAAGCATCGGCCGGCCGCCAGAACCCCTTCCAATAGCGGCTCCGGCGACCTATATTGGGCGTGTCAGCTCGACTGACTATGGCGATAAACGGCCGATGAAATAAGCCATTCGGACCCGGGGGCGGTACCCGGCGCCTCCACCACGAACCGTCGGCGCGGCGGCTGGTGATGGGGGCGAAACAGGATCGACGAGGGTGTAAAGATCGGACTTTCGCTCGGCATTGTACCACCGTTATCGGGCTAACCTTATAGTTGCCAACGACAACTATGCGGAAGCACGTCTCGCCGCTTAATGCGGTGCGACAGCTTCAATTCAAGCCCTAGCGGTTCGCACCGTTAGGCGGGGTTCGGAGGCACCTGGCAACAGAAGCCTCCACTTCTCCTTCAGGACCGTCCCGCCATCCCGACATCGCTTCCCGGCGCCGCGGCACGGCCCTATATGCCCGAGCGAAGAGAATTGTGGCCGCAACGGGTCGAAAGCGATTTCGATCCGGTTCCCGATGCGCTAAATCTCGCGCTTGGCGATTCAAGGAACAAGGGTTCATGGCGGAAGACCTGATCCGATACGACATCCTAGCGCAGGAAGCGCTGCGCGGCGTGATGCGCAAGGTGCTGAACGAGGTCTCGCGCACCGGCCTGCCGGGCAACCATCATTTCTTCATCACCTTCCTCACCGGTTTTCCGGGCGTGCGCATCTCCAGCCGGCTCCGCGAACGCTATCCCGAGCAGATGACGATCGTCCTGCAGTACCAGTTCTGGGACCTGAAGGTCTCGGATTCCGGCTTCGAGATCGGCCTGTCCTTCTCCGACGTTCCGGAGAAGCTGGAGGTTCCGTTCGCCGCCGTCCGCGGCTTCTACGACCCGTCGGTGAATTTCGAGCTCGAATTCGACGTCCAGCAGCAGGAGACGGCCCAGCCGGAGGAAAAGCCCGCCGCCGCTCCCCCCGTCCCCGCGATGGCCGAGACCGCCGCGCCTGCCGGAGACGGCGGGAAGGACGAGGCCGAACAGCCCGATGGCGGCAAGTCGGCCGACGTCGTGTCGCTCGACGCCTTCCGGAAGAAATAGCTCCCGCTTCCCGTCATGGCCGGGACCAACGAATGAGCCCGATCGTCAAGCATTCCGTCACCATCGACGGCCATCGCACGAGTTTTTCGCTCGAACCGCCCTTCTTCGAGGAGCTCCGACGCATCGCCTCCGCGAAGGGTCAGGCCCTGGCCGCGCTGGTCCGCGACATCGATGCCGAACGCTCGCCCGACACCAACCTCTCCTCGGCGCTGCGCCTCGCCGTGCTGGAGGATCTGAGGCAGCGCGGAGACTGACCTTCCCGTGGGACGATCGTCGCATGTGAGACGGCCAGTCGCAGAAACTTATGGCCCTTTCGCACCCCCCTCTGGCCTGCCGGCCATCTCCCCCTCAAGGGGGGAGATTACTCGCTTCGGTCTCTTTGCCTCTTCTACGAGCTGGACGATTAGCGAAAGCCGGCCTGACAGCTAATCTCCCCCCTTGAGGGGGAG
>CAYYZC010000265.1:0-4671 GCA_964475605.1 uncultured Chelativorans sp. | reverse complement strand
AGATGGAGAACCGCCACAAGACGATGGCCAAGGGCGAGTACGATTTCGGCTTCGCTGTCGACTGGATGCGCAAGGATCTCGGCATCTGCCTGGAGGAAGCCGACCGCAACGGCGCCCGCCTCCCCCTCATCGCGCTGGTCGACCAGTTCTACAAGGAGGTCCAGCAGATGGGCGGCGGCCGCTGGGACACCTCCTCGCTGATGGCGCGGCTGGAGAAGTAGCAGCCGAGGCGATGTCCGAACCCGGCCCGCATTCCTCCGCAGGCGAGATCCTGGCGCATCTCGGGACCCTCGCCTCGGAAGAGAACCGGGCCGGCATGGCGCGCTATGGCATCAGGATCGACCGGGCGCTCGGCATCTCGCACAAGGTGCAGCGCGACATCGCCAGGAAGATCGGGCGCGACCATGAGCGGGCGATGGAGCTCTGGACGAGCGGCGTCACCGAGGCCCAGTTCATCGCCTCGCTCACCGCCGACCCGAAGCGGTTCAGCCAGGCCGATGCCTGGCGCTGGGCCGGATGGTTCGATTCCTGGGATATCGTCGACGGCGTCTCCGACCTGTTCGTCGACACCGACCACTGGAAGCAGCTCATCGCCGATTTCGCAGCCGACGAGCGCGAATTCGTCAGGCGCACCGCCTTCGCGATGATCGCCGGAGCGAGCGTCCGCCGCAAGAAGGAGCCGCGGGAGACCTTCCTCGGCTTCCTTCCGCTGATCGAGGCGCATGCCGGCGACGAGCGCAACTTCGTCAGGAAGGCCGTCAGTTGGGCGCTGCGCGCGATCGGCAAGCGTTCCGCGAGCCTCAATGCGCCCGCGCTGGAGCTCGCCCGCCGCCTTTCGGCCTCGGAGGACCGCACCGCGCGCTGGATCGGCAAGGACGCGGTGCGCGAGCTCGCCTCCGAAGCGACCGCGGAGAGGCTCGCGCGGAAAGCTTCGTAGCGGCTCAGGCCGCGCGGTCGCCGCTGTCCTTGTCGAGCACCAGATAGTCGAGCGGCAGCTCGGTCGTGTATTTGATCTGCTCCATCGCGAAGGACGACGAGACGTCGCGGATCTCGATCTTGGCGATCAGCCGCTTGTAGAAGGCGTCATAGGCCGCGATGTCCGGCACGACGACGCGCAGCAAATAGTCGACCTCGCCGCTCATCCGGTAGAACTCGACCACCTCGGGGAATTCCTGGATCACCTCGGAGAAGCGCCGCAGCCACTCCATCGAATGCATGTTGGTGCGGATCGAGACGAAGACGTTGACGCGCGCATTGATCCTGGCCGGATCGAGCACGGCGACGCGCCGCCTGATCACGCCCTCCTCTTCGAGCTTCTGGATACGCCGCCAGCATGGCGTCGTCGACAGGCCGACCTTCTTGGCGACGTCGGCCACGGCCAGCGTCGAGTCGGCCTGCAGGATGCGCAAAATTTTCCGGTCGAGCCGATCCATCGGGGACCTCCTTGGAATCAGGTGCCAAGATGACGGTCTGCAGCCCGATTCACAAGAAACCTTTTCTTCCAAAACCCGAAGAAAGAGCAAAACTATGCGCGATGATCGGCCAGGCGCATTGCAATTTCCTTCCGCAGCACGGGCAGCAGCTCGGCCTCGAACCAGGGATTGCGCTTCAGCCACGCCGTGTTGCGCCATGACGGGTGCGGCAGCGGGATCACCCGCGGCCGCTCGTTGCGCATGAAGATGCGGCGCCAGTCGCCGACGGTCTCCGTCAGCGACTTTCCGCGCAGCCCGCCGAGATGGAAGCTCTGGGCATAAAGCCCGATTGCGAGCACCAGCTCGATCTGCGGCATCGCCTCCATCAGCGGCTTCCGCCAGGCGGGGGCGCATTCGCGCCGCGGCGGCAGGTCCGATCCGCGGGCGTCTTGGCCGGGAAAACAGAAGCCCATCGGCACGGTCGCGAAGAGGTCGGGATCGTAGAACTCCTCGCGCGTCACCCCCATCCAGTCGCGCAGGCGATCGCCGGAACGATCGTTGAAAGGCAGGCCCGTTGCATGCACCCGCGTGCCGGGCGCCTGGCCGGCGATCAGTATCTTCGCCGTCGAGGAAGCGACGACGACCGGCCGCGGCTCATGCGGCAGCACCGCTCCCGCCGGAGCGTCGCGGCAGATGCGGCAGGCGCCGATCTGCTCGAGAAGACGCGCCAGATTTTCGTTCATGAGGTCGTGGGCTCGTGGATGTGATCGTGCGTCGGCAATCAGTCGAGCATGATGGCGATTCAATGAAGGGGCATCATGCCTTATGCTCCCGCGCTCGGGCGAGCGGAAACGGCGTCGTACCAGCGCTGCACGTTCGTGCAGTCCTCCGGCAGCGCGATCCGCGCCGGCTTCATGAAGTCGACGGCGATCATGCCGGTGATATCGGCGATCGAGAACCGGTCGCCGGCGGCGAACTCGCGGGTAGCGAATTCCCCGTCGAGCAGATGCAGGAATTCGATCGCCTTCGGCTTGTTGGCCTCGCCCCATTCGGCCACCTGCGGCACCTCCCACTCCTTCATCGCCGGGTGGAGATGGCGGAACGCGGCCGCGACGGGACCGAGCAGGTTGAACTCCATCCGGCGCTGCCACATCTCGACCCTGGCGCGCTCCAGGGCGCCGATGCCGAACAGCGCCGGTTCGGGATGGAGCTCCTCGAAATAGCGGCAGATCGCCACCGATTCGGTGAGGACGGTGCCGTCGTCGAGCTCCAGCACCGGCAGGCGCTGCAACGGATTGCGCTTCGTCACCTCGTCGGATCTGTGGCCGAGCGCGCCCATGTCGACCGGCTCGAGCGGCACCTCGATGCCTTTCTCGGCAAGGAAGACGCGGACCCGCCGCGGATTGGGCGCCCGTCCGCCATCGAAGAGCTTCATCCGGTTCTCTCCCTGATCGCGTGTGAGACATCGTTTGTAGCAGACGCGAACGCCCCGGCAAAACCGTAAGGGCTGCCGGAGGCGGATCGGAATAAAGATGGCCGATGGAAAGTATCTCGGGGAAAAAGAGCTCACTGGCGGCGCCCGCGAAGAGGACGACCCGGGCCGTCCTCTCACCCCGAGTGTAGCCCCGAACCGGTGCGTGGAACGCTTCGCCTGGGTGCCTGTCGCGCAGCTCTCCCGCATCGGCCCGTCGCCGCCAGCGAGTCCGGTTCTCGGTTCGACGGAGAACGATAAACCCTATCCTCTCGCCGCGCGCGATACACTCCGACACATGTACTAGGTTGCAACATTCAGCCCTGGGTTGCTCCCGGCCGCAGCGGAACGCCGTCCTCCCTGGCCGAAACCATCTTGTGCAGATGCACCATCATGGCCGCGGCAAAGAGCGGCGTCAGCAGGTTGAGGATCGGCACCGCGAGGAAGGCGGCGATCAGCAGACCGGCCAGGAAGACGGTTCCGGCATGGCGCCGCCGCAACGCCTTCGCTTCGGCCTCCGGGCGAAAGCGCATGGCGGCGAACTCGAAGAACTCCCGCCCGAGCAGGTAGCCGTTGACGACGAAGAAGGCGATCACGTTGACGCCGGGGATCAGCAGCATGAACAGCGCCAGGACATTGCCGGCAATGACGAGACAAAGGAATTTCAGCGACACGAAGGCGGCCGTCAGCGTCGGCAGGGCGCGGCCCGGCGGATCCTCCGGATAGTCGTGGGATTCCACGATTTCGGCGACGTCGTCGAGGAAGAAGCCGGCGATCAGCGCCGTCACCGGCGCGATCAGCAGGCCGAGGCCGAGGGCAAGCGCGAGCCCGGCGAAGACGGCCGCGATCATGCCGAGCCACCCTGCCCAGTCCGGCAGGCCCGGCAGAATATCCTGAAGCGGCGGCAGGGCGAACGCCTCGAACAGGCCGCTGATCAGGAACCAGGCGCCGATCAGCACCAGCACCGTCAAGCCCAGCGTCTTGAAGAAGACGGTCCTGAACTCCGCGGTAAGCAGCCGGCCGGCGGCGGCCGATGCGGCCTGAAAGATCATGCGCGGTTTCCTTTCATGCGGCAGATAGAGGGAGAATGTGGCACAGGCAAGCAGCGCCGACACCTCCGCACATCGCCTTGCAATCATGATCATTCCGGCTAAACCCGGCATGAACGAACGGCAGCGCTCGCGCCGCCCCAACCGGAGACCGATCCCAACCATGGCGAGCTTTGACGTTCTGTGCGTCGGCAACGCGATCGTCGACATCATCGCGCGCTGCGACGAGGCGTTCCTTGCCGACAACGGCATCATCAAGGGGGCGATGAACCTGATCGATGCGGCGCGCGCCGAGCTGCTTTACGAGCGCATGGGTCCGGCGATCGAGGCTTCGGGCGGCAGTGCCGGCAACACGGCCGCCGGCATCGCCAGCTTCGGTGGCCGCTCCGCCTTCTTCGGCAAGGTCCGCGACGACCATCTCGGCGCCATCTACCGCCACGACATCCGCGCCCAGGGTGTCGCCTTCGACACCGCACCGCTGGAGCACGAGCCCCCGACCGCGCGCTCGATGATCTTCGTGACGCCCGACGGCGAGCGCTCCATGAACACCTATCTCGGCGCCTGCGTCGAGCTCGGGCCGGACGATGTGGAGACGGAAAAGGTGCGCGGCGCCAGCGTCACCTATTTCGAGGGCTATCTGTGGGATCCGCCGCGCGCCAAGCAGGCGATCCGCCTGGCCGCGACGCAGGCCCATGCGGCCGGCCGCGAGGTGGCGATGACGCTCTCCGACCCGTTCTGC
>CAYYZC010000264.1:0-4681 GCA_964475605.1 uncultured Chelativorans sp. | reverse complement strand
TGAAGCGAGTAATCTCCCCCCTTGAGGGGGAGATGTCCGGCAGGACAGAGGGGGGTGCGAAGGAGCTCTTGTCATCCGAACAGTCGGCCCCGCACCTCGACCGGGAAAGTCCCACCCTATGGTGAAGATCGTCAAATCGACCATCATGGAAGCGCCGGTGGAGGCCGTGTGGGAGGTGCTGCGCGACTTCAACGGCCACGACCAGTGGCACCCGGCGGTCGCCGACAGCCATATCGAGCGCGGGCTGCCGTCGGACAGGGTCGGCTGCGTGCGCCGCTTCCATCTCGCCGACGGGTCGGAGTTGCGCGAGATGCTGCTCACCCTCTCCGACATCGACATGGCCTTCTCCTACTGCCTGCTCGATACCCCGATCCCGCTGCTCAACTACGTCGCCCATGTGCGGCTCATTCCCGTCACCGACGGCGACATGACCTTCTGGCATTGGGAATCGCGTTTCGACACGCCGCCCGGCCGCGAGGCCGAGCTCGAAAGGCAGGTCGGCGAAGAGATCTACGAGGGCGGCTTCAGCGCCGTCCGCGAATTCATGGGCCTGCCCATGCGCAACGGAGGCACTGCCTGATGCCAGTCACAGTCGAGACCTATGAGCGGATGGAGGAGGCGGCGCGGGCGCTTGCCGCGAGCCGCTCGGCGCGGGTTCTTTCCGGCGGCACGCTGGTCATGCGCGCCGTCAACGAGGGCGACCAGTCCTTCGACACCGTCATCCGCCTGCGCGATCCCGCCTATCGCGAGGTCCGCCCGGAAGGCGACGGCATCACGATCGGCGCCGGCGTCACCATGTCGGCGATCATCGCCAGTCGCGACCTGGAGTTCCTTGCCCCCGTCGCGCGCATCGTCGGCGGGCCGGCGGTGCGCAACATGGCGACGGTCGGCGGCAATCTGTTCGCCGCCTCGCCCTATGGCGACTTCACCGCAGCCCTGCTGGCGCTCGGCGCCACGGTCGAATTCGCCGGCCAGAGCGGACGCGGCATCCCGATCGACGACTTCCTGCGCGACCGCGAGCGCCATGCAACCTCGCTGGTGCGGGCGGTCAAGGTCCCGCGGCCGCGCGAGCGCGGCGCCTTCCGCTTCGCCAAGGTCAGCCGCGTCAAGCCGAAGGGGATCGCGGTCCTGTCGATCGCCGCATATCTGCCCGGCTCCGGCGGGCGCCTCGGCGGCGTCCGCATCGCCTATGGCGCGATGGGGCCGGTGCCGGTCCGCGCTACCGGCGCTGAACGCGCGCTCGAAGGCCAGGCGCTCGACGCGGCGGCGATCGAGCGTGCCGCGGCTGCGGCGACGGAAGGAATCGACCCGCCGACGGATTCGCTCGCCTCGTCCTGGTATCGGCGCGAGGTGGCCGGGGTTCATCTGAAGCGGCTGCTCTCAGCCGAGCGGAGGTAAGAATGGCGAGAAAGCCGATCCAGTTCAGGCTCAACGGCTCGGAGAAGGCGGTCTTCGTCGAGGACGGACAGAACCTGCTCGACGTGCTGCGCCGCGGCGTCGGGGACCTGACGCCGAAATATGGCTGCGGCCAGGGCACCTGCGGCACCTGCACCGTGCTTCTCGACGGCGAGCCGCATCTCTCCTGCCTGACGCTGGCGGAGACCGTCGACGGCAGGCAGGTCTCGACCACGGCGGGGCTGGCGCAAGGCGCCGAGTTGCACCCGCTGCAGGTCGCCTTCATGGAGAATTTCGCCGCCCAGTGCGGCTATTGCTCGCCGGGCATGCTGATGTCCGCCAAGGCGCTGCTCGACCGCAACCCGAATCCGACCCGCGAGGACGTGGTCGAGGCGATCTCGGGCAATATCTGCCGCTGCACCGGCTACGAGCCGATCATCAACGCCGTCCTCGACGCCGCCAGATCGCGCGGCCTGCGCCAATACGGGTGAGCTGAGATGTCCATCGAGTTCCGCAAGGAATATTTCGCCGACGAGCGCGACGACAACCTGAACGAAATCGGCAAGCCGACCCAGCGCCAGGACGCGCTCGGCCATGTCACCGGGCGCTCGCCCTATTTCGACGACCATCTGTTCGACGGGCTGCTACATATTCGCTGCGTGCGCAGCCCGCACCACCATGCCCGCATCAGGCGCATCGACACCTCCGAGGCCGAGCGCATGCCGGGCGTGATCAGGATCGTCACCGGCAAGGACGTACCGCAGAACCTCAACACGCTGCTCAGCCTGCTCGATTTCGGCCTCGACGACGAGCCGATGCTGTCGGAGAAGAAGGTCGCCTACAAGGGCGAGCCGGTCGCGGCCGTCATCGCCGAGAGCGAGCGGCTGGCCCGCGACGCGGTCGCCAAAGTGCGGGTCGACTGGGAGGTGCTGCCCGCCGTGCTCGACGTCGAGGAGGCGATCAAGCCGGACGCGCCCAGCGTCAACGAGGCCTATCCGAAGAACCTCTTCGTCTATCACGGCAAATACGACCACCAGAAGCTGCGCTTCGGCGATGTCGAGGCCGGCCTGCGCCAGGCCGACCGCGTCATCGAGGGCCGCTACCAGATGTCGCCGATCGAGCAGGCGCCGACGGAGACCTGCGGCGCGATCGCGGCGCCCGAGACCAACGACCGCTATGTCGTCTACACGTCGACCCAGGCGCTGTTCTTCTCGCTCGACACCACCTCGAAGCTGCTCAAGATGCCGTCCAACCGGCTGCATTTCGTCGGCGGCACGGTCGGCGGCGGCTTCGGCGGCAAGGTCGATTCGCTGCACGAGCCGATGGCCGTGCTCGGTACCATGCTCACCGGCCGGCCCTGCAAATACAGCTTCGACCGTGCCGAGGAGATGCAGGTCGGCGCGCCGCGCGGTGCGGAGCGCTGGTACATCACCGACGGCGTGATGAATGACGGACGCATCGTGGCGCGCAAGTTCGTCGGCTATTTCGACAGCGGCGCCTATACGCGCCTGTCGAGCTACGCCATCATCAAGGCCGCCGGCCATTTGCCCGGCCCCTACACGATCCCGAACGTCTATGCCGACGTCTATTGCGTCTTCACCAACCGCACGCCGGCGACCGCCATGCGCGGCTTCGGCATCACCGGCGTCGACTTCGCGATCGAAACGCATATGGACAAGATCGCCCATGAGCTCGGCATCGACCCGATCGAGCTGAGGATTCTCAACGCCTATCGCGACGGCGACATGAAGGCGCATCGCCGCCTGGCCAAGAACACGGCGATGATCGAGTGCTGCCATGTCGCGGCGGAAAAGGCGAAATGGCCGCTGAGCCAGCAGGCGCTCCAGGCGTCCTCGCTCAGGGATGGCGGCGGCGCACGTGCCGAGATCCCGCACACCGTGACCGACCAGAACGGCTATGTGACGGGCTACACTGCCGGCTCCTATGCGCAGGGCGACGGCAAGTCGAAGCCAGCCGCCCCGCTGCCCCCGGCGCCTGCCATGCCGCGCCACGAGACGGCGCAGGTCACGCCGCGCTACGAGCCGGCCGCGCGGCCGCAGCCGCAGCCTGCTGCCTTCAACCCGCCGCCGGCGTCCGCCGCGCCGCCGCCCCCGGCACAGACGGCAGGCGACGCGCGGCGCACCCGTTTCTCGTCCATCTCCGGCCTGAGGAGACGCTGACCATGGCGCTTCACCGCGGACGCGGCTTCGCCGCGATCAACTATCCGATCGGCATGAATCTCGGCGGCGATCCGAGCCAGGCGCTGGTCCATTCCAATCCCGGCGGCAAGTTCATGGTCGCCCTTTCCTCCATCGATCTCGGCCAGGGCATGAAGTCGGTGACCCGCCAGATCGCCGCTGAGACGCTCGGCGTCCCGGTCGAGGACGTCCATGTCGACACCGCCGACAGCGATACCGGCCCCCATTGCATGGGCTCGTTCGCCTCGCGCGGCACCCATCGGGTCGGCAATGCCGTGATCCAGGCCGCGCATGAGGCGCGTGCGGTGATGCTGGAGGCTGCGGCGGAAGAACTCGAGGTCGACCCCGCCGACCTCGTCACCGACGGCAAGGGCAACATCCATGTCAAGGGCGCACCGTCGCGCTCGATCACCACGGCGGAAGCCTGCGGCGCGGCGCAGTTCAAGCAGGGCCGCACCGTCTCGGGGCGCGGCATCTTCCTGATCCCGCTGTCCGAGGTCGATCCGGAGACCGGCGAGATGACGCCCGTCTCCTGCTTCGCCCATGCCGCATTGATCGTCGACATCGAGGTCGACGACGAGACCGGCGAACTGACCGTCGTCGAGATGAATTCCTGCTACGAGCTCGGCCGCGCGCTCAACCCGCGCCTCGTCGAGCAGCAGCTCGTCGGCGGCGCCTGGATGGGCATGAGCCATGCCGCATGGGAGACGACGGAGCCCTATTATCCGGCGCGCGAGCACGGGCCGGAGGATTTCAACCACTATCTGATGCCGGGTCCGGGCGACATCGCCCCGCACAACATCGCCGTCCTCGAGCGGCCGGCTCCCGACGGCCCCTATGGCGGCAAGGGGCCGGGCGAGATGTGCGCCAATCCGGTCCTGCCGGCAATGGCCAACGCGGTCTTCAACGCGGTCGGCGTGCGCATCGACGAGCTGCCGATCACGCCGGAAAAGGTGCTGCGCGGGATCAGGCAGAACGGCGGCGCCAGGCCGCAGGGAAAGCGGAACTAGCGGCATGGCACTCTCTTCCGTCAAACGCAGGCAGCCCTGCACACCCCCCTCTGTCCTGCCGGACATCTCCCCCTCAAG
>CAYYZC010000263.1:0-4692 GCA_964475605.1 uncultured Chelativorans sp. | reverse complement strand
TAATCGAGCCGGTAGTCCGGCTTTCCAACGGCAAAAGATAGTCGCCATCATCGACCTCGGCGTCGGAGAACGAAATATCGCCTTCGATGCCAAGAACCCATCGGTCTGCCTGAAAATTATAGCCGCCGTAGAGCGCACCAGAAAAACCCGTATCGCTAGCCGCCCCGTCGCCGTAGGTCTCGTCGTTTGCTCGAATGCTGTTACCGCCTAGTGCGCCGCCAATATATGCGCCCGACCAATTATATGTCGAGGCAATCGGCAAATCGGCTTGCGAACTATCGGCGTATGCCTCGCCAGTCATCAGGACCGCGCAAAAAATAGAACCTGCGAAAACGGAAGCGCGCACGGCGTCATCTCCCCTCTTTGATGATTTGTGACGCATTTCTACTACGCCCCGTTACTCCGGGCAGTCACAATTCTGTCACAGTGAGGGAAAAATCCCCGTGCCCCGCGACGGATCGCCCACCGGCTATTCTGTTACCTAGATTGTTACCTTTTCGCGAAATAGACCTGTCACGAAAACCTGACGCTCGCTACTCAAATCGTTGATTTAATTGGATGATTTTTGGTGGGTGATGCAGGGATCGAACCTGCGACCCGCTGATTAAGAGTCAGCTGCTCTACCAACTGAGCTAATCACCCACGGGCGCGGCAACCGATCGGCTGCCCCGATGGCCGGCTCTATAACCTCTCGGCCCCGGCCTGTCCAGACGCACAACGCCCGGCAACGCAAATTTGAGCCGTCCCCGCTGTCGTCCCGCCAGCTTTGGCGCTATCATGACGCACCGGCACCCGCATAAACGAGCAGGGCCGGATGTAGGGAGGACTGTCATGCTTCGCAAACTTGCATTGGCCGCCCTGCTGGCGCTGTCGCCCGCCGCCGCTCTCGCCCATTCATGCCCGACGCTGATGTCGGAGATCGACGCCGCGCTGCCCGGCGCCGATCTCTCCGACGACGACCGCCAGAAGGTGGAGGAACTGCGAGCGGAAGGCGAGGAACTCCATGCCGCGGGCGACCATGACGGCTCGATGGCCGCGCTCGAAGAGGCCAAGGGCATCCTCGGCCTGTAGGCACGCACCGGCCGCCGCCCCCGCGCGGCGTCCCAGGCGTGCGGCGGCTAGGCTGCATTGCGCCTTTTCTAACCCGGCAGCAGCACGCCCTCGGCGACCTTGACGGCGTGGCCGCCGATCCGTGCGCCGGCGATCTCGCCGCCCTCGACATCGATCTCGAGGCGGATGCGCGACGGCCGCCCCATCTCGATCCCCTGCTCCAGCCACAGCCGGTGACGCCCGTCGACGGGGCGATCGAAGGCGTGCACGGCGCCGGCGAAGGCGGCCGCCGCCGATCCCGTCGCCGGATCCTCCGCGATGCCGCCATAGGGCGCGAACATGCGCATATGGAAGGCGCAGTCATGGTTCACCGTCTCGCGGCAATAGACGTAAGGATCGGCGACGCCGCCGCCGTCGAGCGACGCCAGCTCGAGCCACATCGCCGCGTCGATTGCGATCCGCGCCGCCACCTCGATGCCGGAGACCGGAATCGTCGCAAAGGGCACGCCCGCCGACCACAGGCCGATGCGGTGGTTCTCGAAGCCGATCTCATGCTGCCCGATGCCGAGCGCGGCGGCGATGGCGGCCGGCTCGACCTCGAAGGGCAGCTTCTGCGGCATCTGCGGCAGGTCGAACTCTGCGAAGGTCGCCTGCCCCTCCCGCGCGACGGCACAGCGCAGGTCGCCGATCGCCTCCTCGATCACCAGAAGCGAGGTGCTCTCACCCGCCGCCCCTCCGCCCAGCTCGCTCAGCGCGACCGCCGTGCCGACCGTCGGATGGCCTGCGAAGGGCATTTCGTGGTTGGGCGTGAAGATGCGGATCGAGGCGGCATGGACGGGATTCTCATGTGCCGGACGGACGAAGACCGTCTCCGACAGGTTGAACTCGCGCGCGATGCGCTGCATTGCCGCCGCGTCGAGACCTTCAGCGTCGAGCACGATCGCCAGCGGGTTGCCCTGAAGCGGCGTGTCGGTGAAAACATCGTAGACGAGGTAGCGCCGTCCGGTCATGTCAGCTCCATCCCCGCGGAAAACATGGCGAAAGTTTAATTTGAAATCCGGCCCCGCTTCCCCGATCTGTGTAGCATAGGGACTGCTACAATTGGAAAGGCCGTGCGCCAGTGGACCAGATCGTCGAGCGGCCGCACACGCGCGAATCCACCTCATCCGAACGGATAGAAGACGTTCTCTCCATCGACGGCAAGGGCCGACCGCGCCGCAGCAGGCGCCGCGGCATCGTTTGGCTTGCCGTTATCCTGGCCGCCGGGGCGGCCGTCGCGGGCGCCTACGCCTATCTTTCGAAGCCGGCGGCCGAGATCGTCTACCGCACCGCGCCGGCCGAGCGCGGCCAGCTCGTCGTCGAGGTATCGGCGACCGGCACCCTGCAACCGCTGACCCAGGTCGAGGTGTCGAGCGAATTGTCGGGCGTCATGCGCTCCGTCGTCGTCGACGACAACGACCGCGTTTCCGAGGGCGACGTGCTCGCCATGCTCGATACGACCCGCGTCGAGGCGGAGATCGAGCGCGCCCGCGCCAATGTCTCGGCCGCACGCGCCCGCGTTACCGATGCCCGGGTGACGGCCAACGAAACCGGCCAGGCGCTGGAGCGCGCGCAGGAGCTGTCGGGCCGCGGCATGCTCGCCGACCAGGCGCTCGAGACGGCGAGCGCTGCGCGCGATCGCGCAGAGAGCGCCGTCGCCATCGCCATGGCCAATCTGGAAGTCGCCGAGGCCGAGCTGAAGCTGCAGCAGGCCGATCTCGCCAAGAGCAGCATCCATGCCCCCATCGACGGCATCGTGCTGTCGCGCACGGTCAATCCGGGCCAGACGGTCGCCTCCTCCATGTCGGCGCCGGTGCTGTTCCTGATCGCCGAGAACCTGGAGACGATGCAGCTCAACGCGGCGATCGACGAAGCCGATATCGGCGCCATCGAGGCCGGCCAGCCAGCCCGCTTCACCGTCGACGCCTATCCCGGCCGCGTCTTCGACGCCGAGATCCGCGACGTATCCTTCGCTTCCGTCGTTACAGAGGGCGTGGTCACATACGAGGCGCGGCTCAACGTCGACAATGCCGACCTGCTGCTGCGGCCGGGCATGACGGCGACGGTCGACATCGTCACCCGCAAGGACGACGACGTGCTGCTGGTGCCGGCGGCTGCCTTCCGCTACAGCCCGCGCCCGGAGGCCGAGTCGCAGGGCTGGGGTATCCAGTCGCTGTTCATGCCGCGGATGCGTGGTTTCGGCCGCAGCCGTAGCGCGGGGGCGCCAGGCAGCGGCGACGGGCGGCCGATCCATGTCATGCGCGACGGCGCGGTCGAGCAGGTGATGGTCGAGCCCGGCGACGGCAACGGCGAGAATGTCGAGATCCTGTCCGGCCTCGAGGAGGGCGACCGCGTCGTCCTCGGCGAGACGCGCAGGTAACGGGCATGACCGGCGACACCCCCCTGCTCACCTTCCGCGACATCTGGAAGAGCTATGGCGAGGGCGACATGCGCGTCGACGCGCTGGCCGGCGTCGACCTGACGATCCGGCGCGGCGAGTTCGTCTCCATCATGGGCCCGTCCGGCTCGGGCAAGTCGACGGCGATGAACATCATCGGCTGCCTCGATACGCCGAGCGCCGGCCGCTATCAGTTCCTCGGCATCGACGCCGGCGGGCTCGACCGCGGCCGCCGCGCCATATTGCGCAACCGCTATATCGGCTTCGTCTTCCAGGGCTACAATCTGCTGGCGCGCACCACGGCGGCGGAAAATGTCGAGCTGCCGCTGATCTATCGCGGCGTGCCGGCACGCGATCGCCGCGCCATGGCGATGGAGGCGCTGGCCAAGGTCGGGCTCGGGAGCCGCGAGCACCATACGCCGGCCGAGCTCTCCGGCGGCCAGCAGCAGCGCGTGGCGATCGCGCGCGCCATCGTCACCACACCCACGCTGCTGGTCGCCGACGAGCCGACAGGCAATCTCGACACCGCCCGCACCCATGAGATCATGGAGCTGCTGACGCGGCTCAATGCAGAGCAGGACCTGACCATCGTCATGGTGACGCATGAGGCCGACGTCGCAGCCTATGCCGACCGCACGATCGGCTTCCTCGACGGCATGATCGACTACGACCGCGCGAGGGCCGCCTGATGCTGTGGGAAACGGTGAAGCTGGCACTGCGCTCGGTGCGCCGCAACGCGCTGCGCTCCTTCCTCACCCTGCTCGGCATCGTCATCGGCGTCGCCGCCGTCATCGCCATGCTGACCATCGGCGCCGGCACCACGGAGAAGGTGAAGACCGACATCGCCAAGCTCGGCTCCAACCTGCTGGTGGTGCGCGCCGGCAGGCCGGCCGGCCGACACGGTCCGGGCGGCATCGAGCAGGCGCCGCGCAGGCTGGGCGAGAAGGAACTCGCGGCGCTGCGCGAGCATCTCGTCGGCGCGCGCGCCATCTCGCCGGCGGCGCAGAAGCAGGTGCGCGTCATCTACGGCACGCAGAACATCACCGCCGGCGTCACCGGCACCGACAGCGCCTTCCTCGACGCGCGCGACTGGACATTGGCCTCGGGCCGCGCCTTCTCCGATTCGGAGGTTCGCTCGGGCGCCGGCGTGTGCCTGATCGGCGAGACGGTGCGCCAGCAGTTCTTCGGCGCCGGCGATCCCGACG
>CAYYZC010000262.1:0-4695 GCA_964475605.1 uncultured Chelativorans sp. | reverse complement strand
GAAGAACGGGTCCGTATGTGCCGTCTCCGTATCGGGCATCAGCACCATGTCGGACTCGTTGATGGCCCGCCAGCCGGCGATGGACGAGCCGTCGAACATCACGCCGTCCGCGAACATGTCCTCGTCGACTGCCGCGACGTCCATGGTCAGATGCTGCAGCTTGCCCTTCGGATCGGTGAAGCGCAGATCGACGAATTTCACCTCGTTGTCCTTGATCTGCTTCATGATGTCGTTGGCTGTCGTCATGTCGTGATGTTTCCCTGTGTGATGGCTTTCTGGAAATCGGTGGATGAAGGTCAGACGGCGTCCGGCCCGGTCTCGCCGGTGCGGATGCGCACGACCTCCTCGATGTTCGAAACGAAGATCTTGCCGTCGCCGATGCGTCCGGTCTGGGCGGCCTTCCTGATCGCCTCGATGGCCGCTTCGACGCTCTCGTCGTCGAGGACGATCTCGATCTTCACCTTCGGCAGGAAGTCGACCACATATTCGGCGCCGCGATAGAGCTCCGTATGGCCTTTCTGGCGGCCGAATCCCTTGGCTTCGGTGACCGTGATCCCCTGCAGGCCGACATCCTGGAGAGCTTCCTTCACCTCGTCGAGCTTGAAGGGCTTGATGATCGCCTCGATTTTTTTCATGCGGTTGTGGCCTCCGGTAGGTAAGGTCGGGTGTGATCTTCCGCTTCGCCAAAATGAAAGCAGGAAACGTGCCAATCGGGTCCCGTGCCGTGGGTTTGCGTCGGGAGCACGGCATGGGCTCTCCCGAAGCAAGGATTTCGCGCGGGGAGGGCGCCGAGGCCGGCATCGTTGCGGCCCGAGTGAACGAGCCGATCATGGAGCGTGGCGTCGATTTATGCAAATTGCCTGTCGGATGTGCAGTGGCGTGATCGAAACGCAGGGCAGGGCGCGATGAAGAATGCGACAGACAGGCCGATCGAGGTTCTGACCGTCGAGCAGATGGCCGCCGCCGACCGACGCACCATCGAGGCCGGCGTGCTCGACGGCTATGCGCTGATGGAGCGCGCCGGCGGTGCCGTCGCTCGCGAGGTTCTGGCGCGGTTTCCCGCCGCCCGCCGCGTCGACATCCTGTGTGGACCCGGCAACAATGGCGGCGACGGCTATGTCGTGGCGCGGCTGCTGGCGGAAAGCGGAGTGGAGATCCGGCTCTTTGCCGACAACCCGCCCCGAAAGGGGAGCGACGCGGCGCGGGCGGCCGCGGACTGCCCGCTCCGGCCGCTGCCGCTGTCGGGCTTCGAGCCGACGGCGGGCGGCGTGGTGATCGACGCGCTGTTCGGGGCCGGGCTGGCGCGCGGCCTCGAAGGCGCGGCCGCCGAGGCTCTCCGCAAATGCGGTGCGGCGGCTGCGCCGGTGGTGGCCGTCGACCTGCCGTCCGGCGTATCGGGGAACAGCGGCGCGATCGCTGGCCACGCCTTCAAGGCCGTCGCAACGGTCACCTTCGCGCGGATGAAGCCCGGACATCTGCTCTATCCCGGCCGGGCGCATTGCGGCGAGATCGTCGTCGCCGATATCGGCATTCCCGACGATGCTCTCCTCGGCAAGGGCGAGGTCCCGATCAGGATCAATCGCCCGCGGCTGTGGCGAGATCGCCTGTCGGCACCTTCCGCCGATGCGCATAAATATCGCCGCGGCCATGTCGCCGTTTTTTCCGGCGGCGCTTCCTCGACCGGCGCTGCGCGCCTCTCCGCGCAGGCTGCGGCGCGGATCGGTGCGGGCGCGGTGACCGTGCTGTCGCCGGCGCAGGCGATGAGCGTCAACGCCGCCCACCTCACCTCGATCATGCTGGCCGAGATCGATGACGAAGAGGCGGTCGAGATTTTCGTTACGGCGCGCAAGGTGCGCTCGGCGGTCATCGGGCCCGGCTTCGGCGATCCGGAACGCCTGCGCGCCTATGCGCTGCGCCTTGCGGGAATGCTGGCGGCGAAAGGAACCGAGCTTCGGGGTCTGGTGCTCGACGCGGACGTGTTCGGCGCCTTCGCCGAGGCGCCCGCCGGCCTGTTCGACCTGTTGCGGAAGGGCCGGGCGGAAACCGTCATGACCCCGCATGAGGGCGAATTCTCCCGGCTCTTCCCCGATCTTTCGGCGGACGAATCCCTCTCGAAGCTCGAGCGGGCGAAGCGGGCCGCGGCGCGCACCGGCGCCGTGATCGTCTACAAGGGTCCCGATACGGTGATCGCGGCGCCCGACGGCCGGCTCGTCATCAACGACAACGGCTCTCCCTGGCTGGCGACGGCCGGCTCCGGCGACATTCTCGGCGGACTGGTCGCCGGCATGATCGGGCAGGGCTGGCCGGCATTCGAGGCGGCTGCCGCTTCCGTCTGGATCCACGCCGAGGCGGCGCGGCGCTTCGGCGCCGGGCTGATCGCCGAGGACCTGCCGGCGCTGCTGCCGCCGGTCATCGCCGACCTGATCGCCGGCAGGTTATGAGTCGACCAGCTCCTGGATCGCCTGGGCGCCCTGCGGCGCCCGCAGCTTGCCTTCATGAATGATGTAGACGAAGACGTCCCGCGGCTTCCTTTCCGGCGTGTGCGAGGGATCCGCCAGCGGAAGATCGGCGGGCACGCCGCCTTCGGCCCAGCTCTTCAGGCGCTCCGCCCAGGCTTCCAGATCGGCCGGAGTATAGGCGGTCGGCACCGAATCCTCGCCCCGCTGCAGCCGCGCATAGACGAAATCGGCCGTGACGTCGGCGATCTCGGGATAGTCGTGGTGATGGGCATAGCAGATGGCGGCGCCGTATTTGCGCGCCAGCGGCGGGAAGGCCGGATCGATGAAGCTCGGATTGCGGACTTCCAGCACGTGCCGCAGCGCGACGCCGTTCTGCCTTTGCGGCAGCAGGGCCAGGAAGGCGCCGAAATCCTCCGGGTCGAATTTCTTCGTCGGCGCGAACTGCCAGACGATCGGTCCCAGCTTCTCGCCGAGCTCCGCGACGCCTGAGTCGAGGAACCTGGCGACGGACTCCCCGGCCTCCGCCAGCACCCGCCGGTTGGTGGCGAAGCGGATCGCCTTCAGCGACAGGACAAAGCCTTCCGGCACGCCCGCCGCCCATTTGGCATAGGTTTCCGGCTTGAAGGTGGAATAGTAGGTGCCGTTGACCTCGATGGTCCTCAGCTTGCGGCTGGCATATTCGAGCTGCTTCTTCTTCGGCAGATCGTCCGGATAGAAGGTGCCTTCCCACGGTGCGAAGGTCCAGCCGCCGATGCCGGCGCGGATGGTTCCTGATTCAGTCATGAGCGGTCCTAGAATTCTCTGTCCAGAGTTTTGCCCCCGCTATACGACCGGAAGGCCCTTGGCGCGATTGCGGCAACCCGCTTGTCGCGCCAGTTCTCAGGCAACTTGCGTCAGCTCGAACACTTCCCCGTGGCGGGCCGCGCCGGCGATGTCGCCGCGTCTCAGCGCCTGTCGCACTTCGTCGAGCTTGAGCGCGTCATCCGCGGAAAGGTAAGGGCCCCAATTGGTCGCGTCGTCGGGCTCGTAGATCAGCGTGACAGGCACCTTTGCGATGTATCTGCCCTCTTCCACGAGTCGCGTCACCTGTTCACGTCTTGCGTCGGATTGTGGACTGTTCATCCCACTTGTCCTTGTCAGGATGATAGACGGTTACCAGCACGGCATGGGTCGCATTCTCGGCGATCATACCCCACACAGCATGGATCGGGCCACCCGGCAATTCGTGCTTTGCCAAGAACGATGGACCCATCCGGCAGCTTTGATATATTTCAATGATCGACCAGGACGCGACGCTTGCCAGGATATCCGAGAGCAACAGGCCCCGTTCATCCAGTCGCCCTTGCGCATGATCCGAGACCCTGAACTTGCCGCTCTCGATACGCCTGCGTATCCGCTCGACAAGCGGTTCCATCTCTACTCTGCCGCCTCGGCCTTCCGCCCCGGCCGTCGTTCCAGCAGCTCCCTGAGGAAGTGGCCCGTATAGCTGCGCGGCTCGGCTACGATGTCCTCCGGCGTGCCGGCCGCGACCAGCTCGCCGCCGCCGTCGCCGCCTTCGGGACCGAGGTCGAGAATCCAGTCGGCGGTCTTGATCACCTCCAGATTGTGCTCGATCACGACCACCGTGTTGCCCTGCTCGACCAGCTCGTGCAGGACTTCGAGCAGCTTGGCGACGTCGTGGAAGTGCAGGCCGGTGGTCGGCTCGTCGAGGATATAGAGCGTCTTGCCGGTCGCCTTGCGCGACAGCTCCTTGGCCAGCTTGATCCTCTGCGCCTCGCCGCCCGACAGCGTCGTTGCCTGCTGGCCGATATGGATATAGCCGAGCCCGACCTTGGCGAGCGTCGCCAGCTTGTCGCGCACGGCGGGCACGGCGGAGAAGAACTCGACGCCTTCCTCGACCGTCATGTCGAGCACGTCGGCGATCGACTTGCCCTTGAACAGCACCTCCAGCGTCTCGCGGTTGTAGCGCGTGCCCTTGCAGGGGTCGCACTGGACGTAGACGTCTGGCAGGAAGTGCATTTAGATTTTCTTCGTGCCCTGGCCTTCGCAGGCTTCGCATCTGCCGCCTTTGACGTTGAATGAGAATCGGCCGGGCTTGTAGCCACGGACTATGGCTTCCTTGGTATGCGTGAAGGTGTTGCGCACCATGTCGAACACACCCGTGTAGGTGGCGGGGTTGGACCGCGGCGTTCTGCCGATGGGGGATTGGTCCACCTCGATCATGCGATCGACTTTA
>CAYYZC010000261.1:0-4704 GCA_964475605.1 uncultured Chelativorans sp. | reverse complement strand
TCACCCAGCGCCTGCAGGACGTCGTCGGTGGTCGTCACGGCGGCGACGTTCTGCATCGCGTAGTCGATCGAGGCGCGGTGCCAGTCGGCGTTCATCGTCGAGCAGCCGTCCTCGGGGACGATCATGATATAGCCCTTGTCGGCGCCGGTCCGCGCCGTGTGCTCGATCGACATGTTGGTCCAGGCGCCGGTCTCGATGATCGTGTCGCGGCCCTCCGCCTTGAGGATCGTCTCCAGGCTGGTGCCCTCCCAGCCGCTCATGCGCATCTTGGAGACGACATGGTCGCCGGGCCGGGCTTCGAGCCCCGGCACCGGCTCGGCACCCCATGTGCCCTTGATCAGCGCCCGTGCCTCGGTCGTGTTCTCGAACAGCGGCGCGTTGAGCGTCATGCCCTTGCCGCCATTGTCGACCTCGAACCAGACATGGATCACCGGCACGCCGATGCGGCGGCAATGGTCGGCGAGGCGGCGGATATTCTCGATCGCGTTCTGCTCGCGGCAGTGCTGCGGCGCGCCGGATCCGGCGAAGGCGCCGCCCTCCATCACCACGTCGTTCTGCATGTCCTGGATGACCAGCGCGCAGCGCGACGGATCGAGCCGGAAGACGCCGTCGCCGCTCGGCGCCCCCGACGACGATGACGATGGCGATGACGACGATTGCTGCGGGCGTGGCGGTGCGGCTGCCGCGCGGTCGCGCATGAAGGGCTCGTTGCGCGGGCCGACCTTCGTGTCGACGGCATAGACGGAGGTCGAGGCGCAGACGAACAGCGTGCGCCAGTTCTCGCCGCCCCAATGGAGATTGGCCGGCAGTTCGGGGACGGGCACCTTGCCGAGAAGCTGGCCCTGCGGATCGTAGACCCACAGGCCGCCGGGCGCGGTCACCCAGACATTGCCCCGGCTGTCGCATTTCATGCCGTCCGGTACGCCGGGCTTCAGCGCGTCCTTGATGCCGGAGGCGAAGAGGCGGCCGTTCTGCAGCGAGCCGTCGTCCCGCACGTCGAAGACACGGATATTGGCCTGGTCGGTGTCGTTGACGTAGAGCAGCTTCTCGTCCGGCGAGAAACACAGCCCGTTGGGCTGGGTGAACAGATAGCGGTCGACGAGGAGCTGCGGCTCGCCGCCGGCCTCGCCGGGCTTGATCCGGAACACGCCCTGCCAGCCGAGCTGACGCGGACGCTCGACGCCGAAATGCGGCATGCGGCCGAACCAGGGATCGGAGAAATAGATCGAGCCGTCGGAACGCATGCACAGATCGTTGGGGCTGTTGAGCTCCTTGCCCTCGAAATGGCTGGCCAGCACCTCGCGCCGCCCGTCCGGCCGGAAGCGCGCCACGCAGGAGGTGGCGTGCTCGCAGACGAGCAGGTTGAGCTCGCCGTCATAGGTCATGCCGTTGCCCTTGTTGGAGGGCCGCATCACCTCGTGCACGCCGTGGCGGTCCCAGCGGCGCCGCACGTCGCCCGGCATGTCGGAAAAGAGCAGGTAGTGGTCGACCGGATGCCAGATCGGGCCTTCGGTGAAGGTGAAGCCCGAGCCGATCTGGCGCACCGGTGCGTATTCGTCGATCAGTTCGTGGAACTGCGGCTTCACCGCTTCATTCGGCATGGATGTCCTCCCCGGTGTCCTTTTTCCCTTTGTGGCACCATCGATTTCCGCCGCTATACCGGGAACCAGTTGCGCCGCTGCACGGTCTGGCTGACCGGTCCGGGCACCTCCATGTCGAGCCGGCCGACGATCTGGCCGTTCTCCACCCTGGCCGGCTTGTCGTGCACCGGCAGCAGGAACCGGCTCGAATTGAGCAGCTTCTTGATCGCCGCCTTCTCGGCGCGCTTGGAGCCGGCATGGTTGCCGGTCACCTGCGGCTCGTCGAGGTTGATCTGGTGGAACGGCTCCACGATCTGGTTCTGCACGTCGTAGATGACGTCGCCGCAGATGGTTGCGCGGCCCTCGGCCGTCTCGACATGGACGTTCATCGAGCCTTCCGTATGCGCGTTCGCAGCCTCCAGCACGACGCCGGGAATGAGCTCGACCGGACCCGACAGCTCCAAATCCTCGAAGCGCAGCGCGCCGGGCGTATGCAGCCGCTCGACGAGATGCATGATGTCGGGCTTGGGATATTGCGGATGCATGAGGCCGGAGACCGAGCATTCCATCTCGCGCCGGTTGATCACCACGGTGGTGTTCATGGAGAAATGATCGTCCTTGCCGGCGTGGTCGATATGCAGATGGGTGTGGCAGACATAGCGGACGTCGCCCGGCTTGACGCCATGGCGGGCGAGCTGGTTCTCGATCATGTTCTCGTGGAAGGCGAGCCCGCGCATGCCGAGCGTCTCCATGATCGCGTTCTCGCGGAAGCCGGTGTCGACGACGATCGGATATTGCCCGCCGAGGATCAGGAAGCCGTAGGTGTAGACCCGCGCCGTGCGGCCGCAATTGCGCCCCAGCACGAGAAAGCTCGATTCCAGCTCGATGTCGCCATAATCGAGCACCTTGATCTCAAGCGCCATTTCCCCTCTCCTCCCTTGGACTCCCGCTTAGGTCCCGCGATCGCGCGCAGTTGCGTCGTCATCCTCGGGCTTGTCCCGAGGATCTGCGTCGGCTGGCGACCACGCGGATTGTCGGAACGGCCGATTGCCAGCTAACGACCACCATGCGGCAGATCCTCCGGACAAGCCCGAGGATGACGGCCGCTGAAGCTGGATCCCTATGGTCACAGCCGGTAGACCCTCTTCGCCGTGTCGTGGAAGATCGCCTTCTGCCGCCCGGTGCTGAGGTCGCTGGCGGCGCGCAGATATGCCCTCACCAGTTCCGGATAGCTGGTCCAGAGCTTCTCGATCGGGAAATTGGAGCCGAACAGGCAGCGCCTGGCGCCGAAGAGGGCGACGGTGTCGTGCAGGATGCGCTCGATATGGGCGGCATCGTTCCTGTGGATGAAGGTGCCCAGGGCCGACAGCTTGCAGACGATGTTCTTCTGCGCCGCGAGCTTCTTCATCCCGGCCTTCCATCCGGCGCGCCCGGCATCGGAAAGATCCTCCAGCATGCCGGCGTGCTGGAGGATGAAGGTCACTTTCGGGCAGGCTGCGGCGAGCTCGGCCGCTCCCTCCATCTGGTCGACGAAGACCTGCAGGTCGAAGGTCCAGCCATAGTCGGCGAGATAGCCGACATTGCGCTGGACCTCGGGGTCGCGGCAGAGGTCGGGCGAGGCGGCGAACCGATATTGCGGGTTCTCGTGCCAGTGGAGCTGCTGGCGGATGCCGCGCATCAGCGGATATTTCGCCAGCCTGTCGAGGGCGGGCCGGGCATCGGCGACGGTCATGTCGCAATAGCCGACGATGCCGTGCGGCCAGCCGGAGCGCTCGGCCGTCTCCTGGACCCAGGCAACCTCGTCGACGAACCAGTTGGGCGCCCAGTTGGCCTGGACATAAACCGACTTCTCGACGCCGCTGCCTTCGACGTCGGCCAGGAATTCCTCGATCGGATAGTCGCGCTTGACCGCATCATAGTCGCCGAAGATGCGCGGCTGGCTGGGGCCGAGCAGCCAGGGCAGGTCGGCCTGCCGCCAGATGTGATGATGCGCGTCGATGATCTTCATGCAGCCATTCTCCGTTCGAAACCGAGGATTTCGGCGCTGAGCGCGCCGGCGCTGGAGCCGTCGCCGAGCCGGTCGATATAAGGCAGCACCGAGCGCAGTGCGGCCGTCTCGACCGCATAGCCGTCCTCGCCGGCAAGCGGCGACAGCCACAGCGTCGCCCAGGCGTTGCGCGCCAGGCGGGCCATCGCGTCGGTCATCGCGGCATGGTCGCCGCGCTCCAGCCCGTCCGACAGCACGACGCAGAGCGCGCCGCGGGCGAAGCCGGCGAAGCGCGGCACGGCGAGGAAGGCCTGCATCGCGTCGCCGAGCCGGGTGCCGCCGTCCCAGTCGGCGACGAGGGTCGAGGCGATCGCCAGCGCCTGGTCGCGGTTGCGGCGCCGCAGCGCGCGGGTGATCCGGGTGAGCCGCGTGCCGAGCGTGAAGACCTCCAGCCGGTCCGTCGATTGCGCCAGCGCATGGGCGAAGCGCAGGCAGGAATCGGTCTGGTTCTTCATCGAGCCGGAGACGTCGATCAGGAGCAGGATGCGCCGCCGCCGCTGCCGGCGTTCCAGCACCGGCAGGACGACGAACTCGCCGTCGCGCTTGACGGCGTCGCGCAGCGCCTTGCGCAGGTCGGGCCGGCCGCGCCCTTTCGAGGACGCGAGGCGGCGTGATTTGCGCCGCGGCAGGCGGGCGGGCGCCAGGCGCCGGAAACGGCGCAGGGCTTCGGTCTCGGAGCGCTCGGCGAACTGCCGCGCGAAGAGCCGCTCCGCGCCCGTCGGTGCCCCTCCCGATTCCTCAGCCTCCTCGGCCTCGGGCGGTTCCGTGCCGCCGTCGCGATCGTCGAAGGCTTCGGTCTCCTCGTCCTCGTCCGGCTCGCCCTCGATCGGTGCGGCGAGCGTCTGGCCGAGGAACATGGTGCGGAACAGGGCGTCGAACTCGTCGCGGCGTTCCGGCGGCGGGGCGAGGGTGGCAAGCGCGGCGCGATGGATATCCTCCATCGAGCGCGGCCCGAGCAGCCCGACTGCGGCGACGAAGCTCTGCGTCTGCTCCGGCGCCACGACGAAATCATGGACGCGCAGCAGGGTCGTGAACTCGACGAACGGAAGGACGGGGCGGGGCAGGGCGTCAGTCATG
>CAYYZC010000260.1:0-4707 GCA_964475605.1 uncultured Chelativorans sp. | reverse complement strand
CTTCTTCGTCGCCGAGGTGTTCACCGGCTCGCCGGGCAAGCTGGTCGATCTCGAGGATACGATCAAGGGCTTCAAGGGCCTCGTCGCCGGCGAGTACGACCACCTTCCCGAAGCCGCCTTCTACATGGTCGGCACCATCGAGGAAGCCGTCGAGAAGGGCAAGAAGCTGGCTGCGGAGGCCGCCTGACGGCGGCCTGTGAATGGTCAATGGTGAATAGTGAATGGAGAGAAGCGGGTGGTGATTGCATGAAGTGGCTGGTCTTTGTGACCATTCACCATTCACAATTCACCATTCACTCGGATCGACATGGCTGAAGCGTTCAAGTTCGAACTCGTCTCTCCCGAGCGGCTGCTGGTCTCCGAAGAGGTCGAGTCGGTCATCATCCCCGGCACCGAGGGCGAGATGACGGTGATGGCGAAACATGCCCCGGTCATGACCACGGTCAAGCCCGGCGTCGTCACCGTGAACCCGGTTTCCGGCTCCGAGGAGCGCTACGTCGTCTTCGGCGGCTTCGCGGACATCCTGCCCGAGGGCTGCACCCTGCTGGCCGAATCGGCCGTGCGGGTCGGCGAGGTCGACCGCGACGATCTCGCCCGCCGCATCCAGGAAGCGAGGGAAGATCTCGCCGATGCCCAGAACGACGAGGATCGCACCAAGGCCGAGCAGTTCCTCGACCAGCTCACCACGCTGGAAGGCGCGATCCTGCCGGCCTGACCCGGCGCAGGTTTTTGGAATCGAAAGGCCGGTCTCAGCGACCGGCCTTTCTCATTTGTGGACTTTCCGATCCCGTTCCGGCTATCTTCCACCACCTTCCCGGCATCCGGTTAGCCGCGCGACACCGGACCCGCAGATCGAACGGCAGGAGCGGGGATGAAGCCACGCCAGATGCGCCTCACGCCCGAGCTTGTGGCGAAGGTCCCGCCGGCTTCCGGCAATTACTCGGCCGAGAACTTCATGGCCGGCCGAAGGGTTGCCACCGACGCCGATCACGATGAAATGGTGCATGCCATTCTCGGCGATACGCCATCTCCGGAGTACCTCTGGGTTTTTGCCTATGGTTCGCTGATCTGGAATCCGGGCTTCGGCTTCGTCGAGCGGCGGACCGCACTGGCGAATGGCTGGCATCGTTCCTTCTGCCTGGGCTGGGACAAATGGTTCCGCGGCTCGGACGAGCGGCCCGGTCTGATGCTCGCGCTCGATCGCGGCGGCCGCTGCAAGGGTGTCGCATATCGGCTGCCGCACGATGCGGTCACCGCGAATCTCACGGCTCTTGTCAAACGCGAGGTTCATGTCATCCCGCATCCGTTCCCCCCGCGGTGGATCGATCTCGTCACCACGGATGGTCCCGTTCGCGCACTGACCTTCGCCATGGACCGGCAGTCGGGTAACTACGTGGCCGGTCTCACGCCCGAAGAAGTGGCAGATGCGCTGGCGCTGGCAGCCGGACAGTGGGGGTCGATGGCCGAATATCTGTTCAACACGGTCGCCCATCTCGAGGAGCTGGGGCTGCACGACACACGATTGTGGCACCTGCAGGAGCTCGTCGCAGCCCGGATCGAAACAATGGCGGAGCCGGCCTGATCAGCTCCCGGCCAGGTGCCGAAAGGCGGCGACGACCTCTTCATAGACCTTGCGCTTGAACGGCACGATCAGCTCCGGCAGCTCCGTCATCGGCTTCCACGCCCAGGCATCGAATTCCGGCTCGAGCTCGCCGGGCGGCGACGGATCGATTGAGATCTCGCTTTCCTCGCCCTCGAAGCGGAAGGCGAACCATTTCTGCTCCTGGCCGCGATACTTGCCCTTGAGGGCGACGCCGACCAGATGCGAAGGCAGGTCGTAGCGGATCCAGCCGGGCGTCTCGGCAAGCAGCGAGACGCTTCTGATGCCCGTCTCCTCGTAAAGCTCGCGCCGCGCCGCCGGCAGCGGGTCCTCGCCCTTGTCGATGCCGCCCTGCGGCATCTGCCACAGCATCTCGGTGCCGGCCATCTCGCTGTCCGACTGGGCGATGCGGCGGCCGGCCCAGACCAGCCCTTCGCGGTTGAGCACCATCACGCCGACGCAGCGGCGATAGGGCAGGGCCTCGGGATCGACGGTCTTTCCGCTCATGCTATTCCTTAATCCTCGGGATCGTTCGCTACCGCCGAGATCGGCACGATCTCTATGCCGCGCCGCCGCGCCTCCGCGGCCCAATCAGCGACGGCGTCGACGGTGACGTCGAAGGCCGAGCCGATCCCGACCGCAGAGCCCTGCGCGCGTGCCGTCCGTTCCAGCTCGTCGAGCCGGTTGAGGACATCCGACCGGCTGCGGTCGGCATCGATGATCATGTCGCCGGCGGCGAAGGGAACGCGGTTCTTCACCGCCAGGCCGGGAGCCAGGCTGCGCGCCGCCGAGCCGTCGTCGACATACATCAGCCCGCGCTCCCCGAGCTCGCCGAGGAACGGCTCCATCGCCGCCCGGTCGGCGACGAAGCGCGCGCCCATATAGTTGATGACGCCGGTGTAGTTGGTGATCCGCGACAGCAGCCGGTAGAGCCGGTCGCGGTTCTCCGTCGCCTCCGCGTCGACGGTGAGCGTGTCCCGGCCGGGATCGACATTCGGATAGTCGAACGGCTCGAGCGGCAATTGCAGCACGATCTCGTGGCCCTTGCGCCGCGCCGCCTGCATCCAGCGGTCGAGGCTGTTCCCGCTGGAGGCGAAGGCGAGCGTAACCTCGGGCGGCAGCGCCGCGATCGCTCCCTGCGTGCCGGTCTGCGACACGCCGAGCCCGCCGATGATGATCGCCACGCGCGCGCCGCGCGCGCCCGACCATGGCCGCGCATAGACGTCGAACGGACGCCGTCCGTCGGCGGCGCGGGTCGGAAGCGGGCCGAAAGGGCTCTCCTCGATGAGCGAACGGTCGGGCAGATGCGCGAGCCGCGGGTTCTGCGTCAGCGCCGTGGGATCGTGGATGACGACGACATTGCCGCCATCCTCTTCCTGCGCCGGCGGATCGACATGGATGATCGACGGCCCGCTCGCATCGGGCGCTTTCGGATAGCCGCGGATGTCCGCGGCGGTCTCGATTCCGGCCGGCTCCGTCCCGGGCTTCGACACCGCCACCGGCTGCGGGGTGCGGAACGGCTGCTCGCGCAGCGCCACGACCGTCGAGGATGCCAGGATCGCCAGTCCGATCAGGCCGAACAGCACCTGCCCCGGCGCGACGGAAAGGCGCAGCCCTCGCCTCCGGCGCACTGCGCCGTCGAGCCCGAGCGGGCGGTCGATCTCCTTGCCGGTGTAATGCGTGGTCAATCCAGCCAGCGCCCCTTCGGCCGATCCGAATCCGGTTTCCCTTCGCCGGTCGACCGGCGGTGACGCAACAACAGGAGACTAAGGTGGGATACAGAGGGACCGGCCGGGTTTTCCCGGCCGGTTCGTCGTCGAAACTACTGGTTGAGGACCGCCTGGTTGGGATTGGGCGGGAAGGTGGGATCGCTCTTCTCGCCGCGCAGCAGGTCGAGCGCGTAGTTGAGCTGGATGTCGTCCTCCGGCTCCGGCGGGACATAGGCCGACGAGCCCGACCCTTCCTCGTTCTCCTGCGCACCCTTGATATGGCCGCGCAGGTCCGATTCGCCGCGCGTCACGTCGGCGCCCAGCATGTCTTCCGGCAGCGGCTGCTGGACGATGATGTCGGGCGTGATGCCGATGCCCTGGATCGAGGTGCCCGACGGCGTGTAGTAGAGCGCCGTGGTCAGCCTCAGCGCGCCGTTCTCGGCCAGCGGTATGATCGTCTGCACCGATCCCTTGCCGAAGGACCTCGTGCCGAGGACCGTCGCCCGGCGGTGGTCCTGCAGCGCGCCGGCGACGATCTCCGAGGCGCTGGCAGAGCCGCCATTGATCAGCACGATCATCGGCTTGCCGTCGATCGCATCGCCGGGCCGCGAATCGAAGCGCGTCACGTCCTGCGGATCCCGGCCGCGGGTCGACACGATCTCGCCGCGCTCCAGGAACGCGTCGGAGACGCCGACGGCCTGGTCGAGCAGCCCGCCCGGGTTGAGGCGCAGATCGAGCACGAAGCCCTTCAGCTCCTCGTCCGGAACCTCGGCCTCGATCGCCTCGATCGCGGCATTGAGGTCGTCGAGCGTCTTCTCGGTGAAGGAGTTGATCTTGAGATAGCCGACATCGCCTTCGACCCGATGGCGCACGGCTCGCACCTTGATGATGTCGCGGACGATGGTGATCTTGATCGGCTCGGCGGCGTTCTCGCGCAGAATGGTCAGCTCGATCGAGGTTTCGACCTTGCCGCGCATCTTGTCGACCGCATCGGAGAGCGACATGCCGCGCACCTCCTCACCGTCGATCTGCGAGATCAGGTCGCCTGCCAGCACGCCCGCGCGCGCCGCCGGCGTGTCCTCGATCGGCGAGATCACCTTGACCAGCTCGTTCTCCATCGTGACCTCGATGCCGAGCCCGCCGAACTCGCCGCGCGTCTGCACGCGCATGTCCTGCGCGGCATCCGGATTGAGATAGGACGAATGCGGATCGAGCGAGGTCAGCATGCCGTTGATGGCATTCTCGACGAGGGTCTTCTCGTCCGGCGGCGTCACATATTGCGCGCGCACCCGCTCGAAGATGTCGCCGAAGATCGCGAGCTGGCGATAGGTCTCCGAATCGGCGGCATTGGCGCTCAGGGTGGAGCTGCCATTGACCAGGCTCATGGCGGACGCACCC
>CAYYZC010000259.1:3023-4713 GCA_964475605.1 uncultured Chelativorans sp. | reverse complement strand
GGCACAGCGCAATGCCGATCGCGGCTTCGCCGACGTGGCGCTGTTCGAGGTATCGGGCGCCTATGAAGGCGACCGTCCGCAGGACCAGCGCCGCGCCGCGGCAGGCGTGCGGCGCGGCAGCGCACATATGGAAGGCCAGGGGCGGTACTGGTCCGGCAATGCCGCGCCGGTCGGCGTCTTCGACGCCAAGGCCGACGCCGTCGCGGCGCTCGAAGCCTGCGGCGCGCCTGTCGACAAGCTGCAGATCGAGGCCGGCGGGCCGGACTGGTATCACCCCGGCCGCTCCGGCACGATCAAGCTCGGGCCGAAGGTCGTGCTCGGCACGTTCGGCGAGTTCCATCCCCATACGCTCGAGGCGCTCGACATCTCCGGTCCGCTCTGCGGCTTCGAGATCTTCATCGACGCGGTGCCCGAGCCGAAGGCCAAGGCGACGCGGACCAAGCCGCGGCTCGACCTGTCGCCCTTCCAGGCGGTGCGGCGCGACTTCGCCTTCGTCGTCGACCGCAAGGTCGAGGCGCAGGCGCTGACCCGCGCCGCCTCCGCCGCCGACAAGAAGCTGATCACCGGCGTGCGCGTCTTCGATGTTTTTGAAGGTAAGTCGGTGGGCTCGGGCAAGAAGTCGATCGCCATCGAGGTGGCGATCCAGCCGGTCGAGAAGACGCTGACCGACGAGGATTTCGAGGCGCTCGCCGCCCGCATCGTCGACAATGTCGCCAAACAGACCGGCGGCGTCCTGCGCGCCTGACGCCCGTGCCTCGATCGATCGGGAGGGCCGCGTTCTCCGGAGCGCGGCCCTCCGTCCTTCGGCGTCCACAGCCTGTGCGCCCGCTTCACCGCCCCGGGGCTTGTCTTTGCCCGGGACGGCTGGCAGACAGCCGGTGCCATGAGCTTCACAATCGCCACCTGGAACATCAACTCCGTGCGCCTGCGCATGCCGCTGGTCGAGCGCTTCCTCGCCGAATTCCAGCCGGACGTGCTGTGCCTGCAGGAGACCAAGTGCCCGGACGACCTGTTCCCGATGAAGGCGTTCCGCAAGGCCGGTTACGAGCATATCGCGATCAGCGGCCAGAAGGGCTATCACGGCGTCGCCACGGTAGCGCGGCGGCCGCTGACGATCGTCGAGCGGCGGCGCTTCTGCGACAATGACGACTGCCGCCATCTGTCGGTTCACGTCTATGCCGGCGGGCGCCGCATCCTGCTGCACAATTTCTACGTGCCGGCCGGCGGCGACGAGCCCGATCCGGAGATCAACCCGAAATTCCGCCACAAGCTCGATTTCGTCGGCGAGATGAACGGCGTGCCGGCCACAAGCGGGCCGGATCATTCCTCGATCCTCGTCGGCGACCTCAACATCGCGCCGCTGGAATCGGACGTCTGGTCGCACCGCCAGCTTCTCAGGGTGGTCAGCCACACACCGGTCGAGACCGAGAGCTTCGAAGCGATGCGGCTCGCCGGCAATTGGGCCGACCTGATGCGCATCCACACCCCGCCGCCGCAGCGCCTCTATACCTGGTGGAGCTACCGCGCCCGCGACTGGGAGGCGTCGGACCGCGGCCGCCGGCTCGACCATGTCTGGTCCTCGCACGACCTGGTGCCGCATCTGGACCGCGTCGAAATCCTGCGCGAGGCGCGCGGCTGGGACAGGCCGTCCGACCATGTGCCGGTGATTGCCAGCTTCCGCCTCTGACGC
>CAYYZC010000259.1:0-2923 GCA_964475605.1 uncultured Chelativorans sp. | reverse complement strand
CGCCGCAAGAAAAAACCGACGCTGATCGATGATCAGCGCCGGCCTTGTCTTACTTTGGGATCGTCGTCCCGGCTCCGGGAAACCCGGAGTTGGTTCGATCCGACAGTGACTCCGTGGGCGGGGGGCTTGGGGTTACAGAGCCGCGCCGGACCGAACCGTCTCAGGCAACGATCGGATCGTCGCCAGATATTGGGGCGCGAGATGGGATAAATAGCGGCGATAATGTGGCAGATCATCACCAATTCCGACAAGCTGTTCGGGTTTGTTACAATCCCCTTCGATCGCATGGCGAACGCCGGCGAGGCGGCCCCGAACCCTCTTGCAATCGGATGCGCGACGCGCGACCCTGCCACGAGGTCGCAAGTCGAGGTCGAAGGATCGCTGGATGACAGATTTCGGTGGAGGAGCGGAAGACGGCGAAGATTCCGCAGTTCTGATCCCGCTCCATGAGATTCGTCGTGAACGCATGGAGCTCCCCGTCACCTTCCATCGCAAGGAACTGGACCAGATCCTGAGGCTCTACGGCCATATGGTCGCCGCCGGCGAATGGCGCGACTATGCGATCGACCATCTCAAGGACCGCGCCGTCTTCTCAGTCTTCCGGCGCACCAGCGAGGTGCCGCTGTTCGAGATCGTCAAGACGCCGGCGCTGGCACGCAAGCAGGGCGCCTATTCGGTGGTCGCGGCGAGCGGCCGGATTCTCAGGCGCGGCCATGAGCTCGCCCGCGTGCTGACGGTGTTCGAGCCGGCGCTGAAGCTGGTGCGGGCCTGAGGCCGACGGCAGCTACGCCTCGCCGCGGAAGCGTTTCTCGGGAAAGGAATCCGCGTCGGGCGGGCGCCGATCGCCGTCGTTGATCTCGAGCTGCATGAAGACGGTGTCGAGCCAGCGGCCGTGCTTGTAGCCGGAGCCGACGAGATTGCCTGCATGGCGAAAGCCGAGCTTCTCGTGCAGCCGGACCGAGGCGCTGTCGGGATGGCCGTCGCCGATGACGGCGACGATCTGGCGGAAGCCGAGCGCGGTGCACTCCTCGATCAGGCGCGTCAGCAGCAGGCGGCCGAGGCCCCGGCCTTTCGCCGCGGGCGCGATATAGATCGAATCCTCGACGACGAAGCGGTAGGCCCTGCGCGCCCGGAACGGCCCGGCATAGGCATATCCCAGCACCTCGCCGCCCTCCGCGACGGCGACCAGATAGGGAAAGCCGCTGCCGGCAAGCGCCTCGAAGCGCTGCTCCATCTCGGCAAGGTCCGGAGGCTCCAGCTCGTAGCTGGCGGTGCCGTTGGCGACCGCGTCCGAATAGATGTCGGTCGCTGCCGGAATATCGGCCCTTTGCGCCGGACGCACCTCGATCGATCGCATCGGATCTTGTCCCCTCAAAAAGGAAGAGGCGGCCAGCCGGCCGCCCCCGATAATGTCCGTTGCTGCCGTTCCTATTCGCGGTTGCCGAGGAACTGGAGCAGGAACATGAACATGTTGATGAAGTCGAGATAGAGCCGGAGCGCGCCCATGATCGCCTTGCGGCCGGCAACCAGCGCCCCGTCGCCCTCGTAATACATCTCCTTGATCTGCTGCGTGTCGTAGGCCGTCAGGCCCGCGAAGATCAGCACGCCGATCGCCGAGATGGCGAACTGCAGCGCCGGCGAGGCGAGGAAGATGTTGACGACCATCGCCAGGATCAGGCCGATCAGGCCCATGAACAGGAACGAGCCCATTCCGGACAGGTCGCGCTTGGTCGTGTAGCCGAACAGCGACAGCGCGCCGAAGGAGGCGGCCGTGATGAAGAAGGTCTGCACGATCGAAGCGCTGGTATAGACCAGGAAGATCGACGACAGCGAAATGCCCATCACCGCAGAGAACGCCCAGAAGGTGGTCTGCGCCGCCGAAACGCTCATCTTGTGGATGCGGAAGCTCAGGAAGAACACCATGCCGAGCGGCGCGAGCATCACGATCCAGCGCAAGGGCGAACCGTAGATCGCGGTGCCGAGGCCCGTCAGCATCTTGCCGTTGCCCAGTGTCGCGACGGCGGCCGCCGGATCGGTGGTCGTCGCCAGCATGACCGTGCCCAAGGCGGCAAGGCCGGTGATGACAAGGCCCATCGCCATCAGGTTGTAGACCCTGATCATGTAGGCGCGCAGGCCCTCGTCGATGGCCGCGTCGGCGCGGGTACCGGCGCCCGCCACGCGTGCCTGATAGTTGCGAAGGTCAGCCATGTTTTCCTCTCATACTGCTCTTGCCCCGTCGGGAGTCGGACATCCGCCCAGGCGCCGCTGGCGGAGCTCCAGCATGCCTACGGCGAAATATGCTCATTCCGGGTGTCGAGAACAAGACCGTTACACGATGCAATTCGCCGCGATCGCGGTAATTTGCACGGATTCGGCCTGTGCGAAGCTTACCGTCGGCTCACAGATTGCGCAGCACGGGGGCCGCCTTGTGGCCGAGCACCCGCCAGGTGCCGATGAGGCCGATCCCGACGGTGAGCACCAGCGCGACCAGGGTGGTCGAGACCGCGACCTCGGGCAGGAAGGCCGAAGGCAGGCTCATGATCCTCGCGACCACGTACCACGCGGCCGCCCCGCCGGCGAAGAGCGCGAACGCCGCCGTGGCGAGCCCGATCATCATATATTCGAGCGAATAGGCGCGCAGCAGCGTGCCGCGCGTCGCGCCGAGCGTCTTCAGCACCACCGCGTCGTGGATGCGTGCCCTGTTGCCGGCGGCAAGCGCGCCGGCAAGCACCAGAACCGAGGCAACCAGCGCGACGGAGGCCGCGGCACGGATGGCGACGGCGAGCTGGGCGATGATGCCGTTGACGATGTCGAGCGCGTCCTTGACCCGCACCGAGGTCACGGACGGGAAATTGCGCGTCACCGCGTTGAGGATGCGCGCCTCGTACTCGGTGCTTTCATCGTCGGGGTCGGTGCGCATCTT
>CAYYZC010000258.1:0-4748 GCA_964475605.1 uncultured Chelativorans sp. | reverse complement strand
CGGAACCGCGAAGCCGAGCTCGGGCGCGAAAAGCTCCACCTCCACCTCGCCGATGCGGATTTCGCCGACGAAGGGATGGGAGCGGGCATAGCCGCGCTGGGTCGAATAGCCGAGCGCCAGCAGGAAGCCTTCGTCGCCGCGCGACAGCGCCTGGAGCCGCAGGTCGCGCGACATCGGAAATTCGAGCGGCTCGCGCGTCAGGTCGCCGGGCTCTCCCGGCTGCCGCGGATCGGGTGAATCAGGCTCGATCAGCCCCTCTCCGGCAAGCAGGTCGGTGACCCGCGGCATCGGCTCCGTCCCGGGTGGACGCCGGGCTGGCGGGCCGGCATCGATTTCCTCCTCCTCGGCGAGGGCAGGATCGAGAAGCCGGTGCGTGTAGTCGAAGGTCGGGCCGAGAAGCTGGCCGCCGGGCAGATCCTTGTAGGTTGCGGAAATGCGCCGGTCGACGCGCATGGCGCCGGTGTCCACCGGCTCCGAACAGCCGAAGCGCGGCAAGGTGGTGCGAAAGGCGCGCAGGAGGAAAATCGCCTCGATGAGGTCGCCCCGCGCCTGCTTGATAGAAAGCGCGGCCAATTCGCGGTCATGGAGCGAGCCTTCCGCCATGACGCGGTCGACCGCCAGGCCGAGCTGCTCCACGATCTGGGCGAGCGTCAGCGCGGGCAGCGTGCGGTCGCCGCGGCGGCGCTCGTCGAGCAGCTTGTGTGCGTTGGCGATGGCGGCCTCGCCGCCCTTGACTGCTACATACATGTCAGTTCGCAGGCCGTGTTGAAATGCGGGTGGTTCGCGGCAGCGCAGCCAGTTCGCCCGGTGCGCAGAGGATCAGATCGACGCCGCGCGGAAAAAGCGCGTTGTTGGCCGCCCAGCGGGCCGCGAAGTCTTCCGGCAGCCCGCGCGGCGCGAATCGCCGCGAGCCGGGGATGCCGGGTCCCGACAAGGTCATCGCGTCGCCGCCCGAAAGACCGTCCACCTGCACGATCAGGGTCGTCGAGCGGTCGGGATATTCGTCCGTGCCGATGGCGAAGCCGACGAGATCAGGCAGGTCCGCACCGCGCCCGACGATGGCGAAAGCCGCGTGCCGGGCCTCGCGGGTCATCGGGGCGCCGGTGTGGAAGGTGAGCCATTCCGGCAATCCGGGCGGCTGCGCCGGATCGAGGTCGAGCCAGACCGGCGTGTCGTGGTCGCACAACGTCAGCGCCACCGACGCCACGCAGGGTGAGACGGACGGCGGCGGCATCGGCACCTTCCGCGCAATGCCATGGATGGAGCCCGGCCGCGCCATGGCGTCGAGGATGGCGCGGAACACCGCCTGCGACTGGAACACGGGATCGGAGAAGCCGCCGCCGAAGATCTGCGCCTCGAGCATCAGTCTTCCCCCCTGACCATGGTGAAGAAATCGACGCGCGTTGCAGCGACCTTCTCGCGCCGCTCGCGCTCCCCGGCCGCCGACCTGTCGCGGACCGGGGCAAGGATTTTCTCCTCGACCGCCGATCGGGTCTCCCGCCGTTGCCAGAGCGCGTCCACGACGGCGCAAAGCCGCGCCTTTTCGCCATCGCGTCCGAGCACACAGGCATGCCCCGTCTCGCCCGTCGCGATCCGGACGGTGGCGCGGGTGACGGTCGCTTCGCCGAGATTGAAAGGATCGCCGGCGCCGCCGATCCGGCCGCGCAGCATCACCAGGCCGGTTTCGGGACCACGCAGCGTCTCCGCGCCGTGATCGCCCCCGATGCCGCGCAATGCGAGCGCAAGTTCGTCGCGCGACGCGGCGGAGATCGTCTTCATGGCCGCCTGCCTGGCCGGAACGCTGGAACCGGTGTTCTCCTCGGTCATTCGCGTCTTCCCGTTGCTGCCGATGGGTGGCTGATAGGCGGGCCGTGTGACGGCCATGTGAAGGTCATGTGAAGATCGGGCAGGCATCCCCCGATCAGGTGCGGCACGCCGGCTATCGGCGGATGACCGAGATCCATGCGAAGCCGCGATAGAGCCGCCTGGCCTGCGCCGTTCCTCCGCAGGTCCGGGCGATCCCGGCGCTGACCGAAAAGAGGCTGGCGCGCGGCGTCACATGGAAGGCTTCGAGCCAGCGATAGAGCGCGGCCTTGAACCAGGCCGGCAATTCGCGCTGGTCGCCGAAATCGACGATGTGCAGTTCGCCGCCCGGCGACAGGCGCTTCGCCGCCTGGGCAAGGACGGTCTCCCAGGCGGGAATCATGGAAACGGCATATGAAATGACGATGCGGTCGAACCGGTCGCGCCCGAATATCCGCGCCGGATCGAACAGCGCAGCGTCCGCGAAGGCAAGCCGGACCCTGCCTTGCAGGCCCTGCCTGACGACCGCGCCACCCGCCGTCGCCAGCATTTCGCGCGAGATGTCGATGCCGTAGAGCGAGGCATGCGGATAGAGCCGGCCGATCTCGATCAGGTTGCGGCCGGTGCCGCAGCCGATTTCCAGCACGCTTCCGCCATGCGGCACGGCCAGCCCCGCCAGCATCGGATCCCGGCCGAGCAGGAAGAATTTTCGCGTCGCATCGTAGATGTGGCGCTGGCGGCGGTAGACGCCGTCCATGAGCGCGCCATGGCCGAGGCCGGCGCTCATCGGCCAGCCTCCCGCAGGACATAGAGATGGAAGCCGCCATAGATCGCGGAACGGTCCCGTGCGTGGAGCTCCAGCGATTCCGCCTCGCGATACTCCCATCTGGCCAGCACCTCCTCCGCCACGCGGCCCGGCAGCGGGCTCGGAACGGCCGCGGTCCTGAAGATGACCCGCGCGCCGGGCGCCGCGGTCCTCGTCGTCTCGCGCCAGAGTGCGTCGAGTTGCGCCTCGCTCATCCAGTCCTGCGCGTCGAGCAGCACGAAACGGTCCACCGAAGCGTCGGGCCTGGCGGCGAGGAAGTCGGCGAAGGATGCATTGACGACGCTCACGCGGTCGGCCCGCTCCCGCAGAAGCTCGAAATTGTCGCGCCGCAGATAGGGCGGAAGCGGGTCGCCTTCGGCCTTGCCGTAGCCGCGTCCGAAGGCCTGCCAGGCGAAATAGTTCTCGGCCAGCGGGAAATCGCAGGCGAGCTTGCGCAACCGCTGGCGCAGGACCGCCGCCATGTCGCCGCCGGCCGAGGCCAGAGCTTCATATTGCTGCGGCGGGATGCCGAGCCCGAACAGCGTCGGTCTCCTTCCGGCGAGCCGGCGCACGAGCGGCTTGTCGAACAACGGGGCAAGGGCGGAATCGAAGAATGCCCGCTGTTCGGCCATCGTGGCAGCGCGCAGCATGTCGCGCAGGTCGACCCCGTAGAGCCGGGCGATCCGGTGTCCGCAGGCGATGAAGAGCCCCAGAAGCCCGTGGCGATAGAGGTTGCCGCCGAGCATGGAGATGCGGCGCTTCCCGTTCCAGCGGCGGGCCTCCCAATAGTTGCGGGTCTCGGCGTCGAGGCCGGGCCGGACGAATTCCTCGTAGAGGCGGACGGCAGCGTCGTGGCCACCACCGCCATAGATGCCGCGAAAGCTCTCATGGTCGGGCAACGCGCGGAGCGCCGCGAGCTTGAGCCGGTTGAAGGCGACATGCGCCGCATTGAGGTCAACCGCGTCGATGCGCGCCGGATCCGCGGTCAGGTAGGACAGCACGTTGCACCCGCCGGATGCGATGGTGACGACGCGATGTCCCGGCCCGAGCTGCATGGCCGCCATGTCGACATCCGGATCCTCCCAGATCTGGGCGTAGACGAGGCCGCTGAAGGCGTGGGCGAAGAGGCGCTCCGACAGCCCCGCCCGGGACAGCGCGCGGTTCCGGCGCACCGCGCGGTGGAGCATGCCGAAAGCGTCCTGCCTGCGTTTCGGACGGCCGGTGAGCGAGGCTGCCGCGTGGTCGGACATGGCGGTTCCTTTCTTCGGTTCCCTTACGCCAGAAGCGCAGCTCGCTTCCGTCAGGCGGCGGTGGACAGTTCCTCGCCCGGGGTGAACCCGACGTCCCGGACGGCGGAGGCGGGCCGGATCGGCCACCGGATGATTTCCATGCGGCCGTCGTAATGCTCGGCGATGGCCGTGCAGCTCTCGACCCAGTCGCCGGCATTGATGTAGGTGAAGCCGTCGATGTCGCGCAGCGCGGCATGATGGATGTGCCCGCAGATGACGCCGTCGACGCCATGCTTCTCGGCCTCGGCGGCGAGCGTCTCCTCGAACCGGCCGATATAGTTGACCGCGTTCTTGACCGTCGACTTGCCCCATGCGGAAAGCGACCAGTAGGTCAGGCCGAGCCTGCTCCTGACGGCGTTGAGATGGCGGCTGATCCAGAGCGCCGCCTCGTAGGCCCAGTCGCCGAGATAGGCCAGCCAGCGCGCATTGGCGACGACGACGTCGAACACGTCGCCATGGATGACGAGGTAGCGCTTGCCCGACGCCGTCTGGTGGACGGCCGTCTCGCAGACCTCGATGCCGCCGAAATGCGTGCCGTAGAAGCCGCGCAGGAACTCGTCATGGTTGCCGGGCAGGTAGACGACGCGCGACCCCTTGCGGGCCTTGCGCAACAGCTTCTGGACGACGTCGTTATGGGCCTGCGGCCAGTACCACGAGGAACGCAGCCTCCAGCCGTCGACGATGTCGCCGACGAGGTAGATGGTGTCCGCGTCGCGATGCTTGAGGAAATCCAGCAGCGCCTGCGCCTGGCAGCCCTTGGTTCCGAGATGGAAGTCGGAGAGGAACAGGCTGCGATACCGCTTGGCATCGCCATGGCCGACCGTCGAATCTTCAGGCTGTCCGCAATTCAT
>CAYYZC010000257.1:0-4861 GCA_964475605.1 uncultured Chelativorans sp. | reverse complement strand
AGCACCTCATTTGCGATCTGGTCGCCGCGCTTCTGCAACAGGCTGAGAAACACGATGACGGAATCGATCTGCGGATCCTGCAGCACCTGCTCGATGCAGTGTTTCAGCAACCCCTCTCCACTCAACACCTGACCTGTGAGGTCGACGGGATTTGCCACCATCCCGTAGGCGGGCACGACCTGATGCAGAGCGGCCTGCGTCGCTTCTTCGAATACGGGTACGTCGAGACCTTCCTTTACGCATGCATCCGACAGGATGGTGGCGCCGCCGCCGGATATCGACACAATGGCGACGCTGCGGCCCCGTGGCCGCCGCGGCCCGATGATGAGAGGCAGCACATCGAGTGCTTCCTCCTCGTCACCGACACGGAGGATCCCGGTCTGCCGGAAGGCCGCATCATAAAGCTGGTCATTGCCGACCATCGCGCCCGTGTGCGAGGCTGCGGCGCGTGCGGCCACCGAAGTCCCGCCAACCTTGATCACGACGACCGGCTTCTTGCGCCGCTGCGCCGATTTGCCAAGCCGCAGCAGCTTTTCGGCGTCTCTCAGACCTTCGATGTATCCGACTATGACATCCACGTCGGGATCGTCCACGAGGTATTCCGCGAAATCGAGGAATGTCAGGTCAGCTTCGTTGCCGGTGCTCACGAAATGCGAGAAGGCGATATGGCGGCGAGCGGCCAGCTCCACCATGAAAGTGCCGAAATTGCCGCTTTGCGATACAAGTGCCATTCCGCCGGAGTTGAGGCGTTGGCCGTCCGCCGCCTGACTGAAGCTTGCCACCACTCCCGTGCGGGGAACGACAAGCCCGACCGAATTGGGGCCGCACAGCCGAACCCCGCCCTTGCGGGCAATCGAGATCAGGCGCCGCTCTTCCTCGATCCCTTCCGCGCCAAGCTCCGCGAAGCCAGAGCTCAGGATGACCGCCCCGCCTACGCCTTTTGCCGAACAATCCTCGAGCGCGGCGGCGACATGTTCCGCAGGCACGGCGATTATGGCCATGTCCACCTTTTCGGGTACGTCCCCCAGGCTCGGGTAGCATTTCAGGCCGAGCAGTTCAGGATATTTCGGATTGATCGGGAAGATCCGTCCCTGATAGCCATGTTCGAGCAGGAAATTCAACGGTTTGCCCGAGTTCTTGCCGCGATCGGCCGATGCCCCGATGATTGCTATGGAGCCTGGCGCAAGCAACGCGCTGAGATCCGGCGCGACGCTGTCGTCCTGTCTCATCGAACCATGCCCCAACGCTCGATCGTGCGTCGTTCCAGCGGCTTGAGCAGCAGTCGGTCCATCACCACCCATGTGAGGCCGATCGCCAGCATGCCCATGATGACGACATCAGACTTCAGGAACTGCCGCGCGTCGAAGATCAGAAAACCCAGGCCGGCTGTCGCGGCGATCATTTCACCGCCGACCAGCGCTCGCCAGCCATAGCCGATGCCGAGACGTATGCCCGTTATGATGGTCGGCAGGGCGCCTTTTATCAGAACGTCCCAGACGATCTGGAGACGATTGGCACCCATCGTCAGGCTGGCATTCACGAGCACCTGGGGCACCGACTGGATGCCGGTGATGGTGGCGAACAAAACCGGGAAGAACACCGACGTGAAGATTATGAACGTGATTGCCTTGTAGCCAAGGCCGAACCAGAGGATTGCTAGGGGGATCCATGCCAATCCCGGTATCGCCTGACCCAGATTGACGATCGGATCGAAAGCGCGGCGAACCAGCGGGTACATGCCCATCACGATACCGAGCGGCAGCCCGAGCCCGGTTCCCGCCAACACTCCCAGCCCGAGCCGGATGAGGCTTTCACCAATATGGACGAACAATTCGCCGCTCAGCATATATTCCACGAAAGTCTCGAATACCCGAGCCGGCGGCGGGAGAATAATGGCGGAGAATATTTCGAGACGGCACAGAACATCCCACGCGATAATAATGGGAACGAAGGGGCCGATAAGCCATGCCATATCGACCAGCCAACGATGAAGCCATGTTCTCCTGACCGGACCAGCGCGAATGACTTGCCGCGATTCCACCGTTGCAGCCTTCATTCCTTCTTCCCCTGTGACATTATGATTTCTGTCAACTGGTGCTGCAGATCGGCAAAGTCCTTGTTCTTGTCGATCTGTCGCCATTCGCGTGGTCTTGGCAGGTCGATATTGATGTCGGCTCGAATTTGTCCGGGCCGACCCGTCATCGCGATGACGCGGTCGGCCAGGAAGACGGCCTCCTGCACACTGTGCGTGACGAAAAGAACAGTCGTTCTTTCATGCTCCCAGACGCGCAGCAGCTCTTCTTGCATGGTGAGACGCGTCTGGGCATCGACCGCTGCGAACGGCTCGTCCATCAACAGGACCTTGGGCTTGGCGATCAGGGCGCGCGCTACCGCTACGCGCTGCTTCATCCCGCCCGACAGCTGATGGGGATAGGCCTCCTCGAAGCCGGTCAGGCGCATCAACTGAATATAATAGTCGCTTCGTTCACGCCGCTCTTGCGGCGGGACCCCGGCGAGGCGCAGCGGATATTCGATGTTCTGCCGCACCGACTGCCAGGGAAACACGGCATATTCCTGGAACACCATGCCCCGTTCGGCGCCTGGGCCCCGGATCTCCTGCTCCTCGAGCAGAACCTTGCCTTTTTCGGGTGGGAAATGCGGGGCCAGGCCCGCGACCAGATTAAGCAGAGTCGACTTGCCGCAACCACTCGGCCCGACAACGCTGACGAAATGTCCGCGTTCAAAGCCGACGGTCAGATTGTCAAGAGCCTGAACTTCGCTCCGGCTGCCATCCTCGGCAGCCGGGAACGATTTCGTCACGTTGTCGACCCAGATAAACGGAACTTGCGCAGCCACGTCTCGATGACCTGAAATATGGGACATCGTTACTGTTGCTGTTTGCGGGTGACATATGCATCCAGATCGCTGAAAAGCTCCGGATGCTCCGTTTCGGCTCGTTCGATGAATTGCTTGTGGTGATAGGTGGAAAATTCAGGCAGCTTGCGGATGCGGCCATCCTCCAGCAGCAAATCCGCCGACTCTTCCTCTGACTCCAGGGCAAGCGCCTTCAGCCTTGGATCATAGATCAGCCAACGCATCGAGCTTGCGACGGTCGCCTCATCCTGATTGAATTCCTGAGCCACCATTCTGGCGGCTTCCGCCTCGTTGTGACGGCCCCACCACATGCCCTTGGCGTAGGCAAGCACCGTGGCGTAGGCGGCGTCGGGTTCCTCGTCGATAAAGGCGTCGGTCAAATGGCCGAATGCATAGGCTGCGAGATATTGTCCTCCGCGCGCAACGACGTCACCCAGACCGTTCTCGACCCAGACGCTGTTGCTGGGCTCCGTCCCCGACGCGGCGTCGATCAGTCCCGCGGCAAGCGCAGCGGGGATGTCCTCCGCACGCATGTTGACGATTTCGACCGAGCTGGCCTCCATCCCCTCTTTGGAAAGGGCGATCATCAGCATCGTGTTGTCGATGCCACCGAGCCGGGAGCCGACTTTGCGTCCCGCCAGGTCCTTGATGGACTTGATGCCGGAATCCTTGCGGGCGACGATGGCCGTGCGATCCCCTCCGTAACAATAGGCAAAGGCGACCTTTACGGGGGCGTCGTTCGCTCCCATGGCGATCGAGGCGAATGAACCGATCCCGCCGGTTTCGGCCTGCCCTGATATCAGGGCCTCGCTGATCTCGTTTGCGCCCCGGAACGTCAGGAAATTCCAGTCGACGCCAAATTCCTTGTCGTAGCCGAGGTTCTTCGCTACGACCCGCCCCATCTCCGCGGAGAAAGACTGACCCGCAAATCGAACAGGTACGGATGCATTGGACTGGGCGAGTAGGTGGGATCCCGATGCGGCCAGAGCCGCAGTTCCGACCGCCGTCTTGACGAAGGCGCGTCGGCTGATCCTCGACGAATTGGGCATGCTAGATCCTCCCTGTTGGCTCAATGTATGTGAGTCCTTATTGGATATAACGTTATGATGATATATCCTTTGTGTCAATGAGTGATTCAGTCAAGACCCCTGCGGCTCCGCTATCGCCCGATCAGCATCACGGGAGGATGATGGACGTGCCCAGAGACGAAGCGCCGACGACGCTGCATTACCGCGTCCGCAGCCATCTGCTCGACCTGATCAAGAGCGGAGGAGTGCGCGAGGGCGACCAGTTGCCGACCGAAAAGGAATTGCAGGAGAAGTTCGGCGTCAGCCGCATTACGGTACGGAATGCCGTCAGCCAGCTCGCGGCGATGGGGCTGGTCGTACGCCAACCCGGCCGTGGGACTTTTGTCGCGCAAACCAAGATCGAACAGGAGCTCGGGCGCCTCACAAGCTTCGTGGAAGACATGCAAGCCCTCGGCTTCTCCTCCACGGCCCGCGTCGTTCAGATCCGTGAGGTTCCGGCGCCGGCCCATGTTGCCGCTTGCCTGAACATCAAATCGGGGTCGCCGGTCGTCTATATGGAACGCGTGAGGCTCGGCAATAACGAGCCCTTGTCTCTGGATGTCAGCTACATGCCGATCGACATCGGCCATAGGATCTCGAAGGAAGACCTGGTAAACAACCCGATATTCAGTTTGCTTGAAAACAAGTACCAGATCGCATTGGGCGAAGCTAACTATATGATCGAAGCATCCGTCGCGAATGAAGACATAGCTCGACAACTTGAAATCAACCCGGGCGATCCCGTTCTGCTTATCGAACGTCGTAGCTATGCGACAGATGGACGCCCGCTTATGCAGGAGAGATTACACTACCGCGGTGACCGCATGCGATATCGCATGCGAGTACGCAGATAGATAAGAAACTCGAAATCTATCCGCTGACCGTCGACACCACCGGAAAGCTGCTCGTCCCGGGTTCCG
>CAYYZC010000256.1:0-4893 GCA_964475605.1 uncultured Chelativorans sp. | reverse complement strand
GATCGAGGTGCGCGAGAAGTCCAAGCAGCTCGTGATCGTGCTGGAATCGGTGCAGCTCGCAGAGCGCGACGTGCCGGACTATATCGACGCCGACCACAACAAGATGACCGCGACCTATACCCGCGTGCCGGGCCTTGCCGACGTGCCCTATGCGGTCCAGATGGAGCCGAACCTGGTCGTCGAGTTCTACTCGCGCTGACCGGCAGCTCATTGCGATGGATCACAAGGCCGCGCTGCCCGCGCGGCCTTTTTCTTTGGCCGCGTGCGCGCTATCAGGGTTGGCCATGAACACGCATCCGAACCCGGCCCTGTTCCCGGACGAAGCCGGCACGGCCCATCCGCTTTTCCGCGACGCGCCCTCGAGCGTGGAGTTCCGCAAGCTGCGCAAGCGCCTGGTGCGCGAGACCCGCCGCGCGATCGACGATTTCGCGATGGTCCGCCCCGGCGCGCGCTGGCTGGTGGCGATGTCGGGCGGCAAGGACTCCTACGGGCTGCTGGCCCTGCTGACCGAACTCAAATGGCGCGGCCTGCTGCCGGTCGATCTGCTCGCCTGCAATCTAGACCAAGGCCAGCCCAATTTTCCCAAACATATCCTGCCGGACTATCTCGCCGGCCTCGGCATCCCGTTCCGGATCGAATACCGGGACACCTATTCCGTGGTGACGGAGAAGATCCCGGAGAACCGCACCTATTGCTCGCTCTGCTCGCGGCTGCGGCGCGGCCATCTCTACCGGATCGCGCGCGAGGAGGGCTGCGAGGCCCTGGTGCTCGGCCACCATCGCGACGACATTCTGGAGACGCTGTTCCTCAACCTCTTCCATGGCGGGCGGCTTGCCGCCATGCCGCCCAAGCTGCTGAACGACGAGGGCGACGTCACGGTCCTGCGTCCGCTCGCCTTCTGCGCGGAGGAGGACTTGGGCCGCTTCGCCGAGGCGATGGCCTTCCCGATCATCCCTTGCGACCTTTGCGGCAGCCAGGACGGATTGCAGCGCAACTCGATGAAGGCGATGCTCGCCGACATCGAAAGGCGCATGCCGGGGCGCAAGGATACGATGATCCGGGCGCTCGCCCATGTGCGGCCGTCGCATCTGCTCGACCCGCATCTGTTTGACTTCGCTGGCATCGCGCCGGCGGCGGTCACACAGGCGGGTTCTGAGGCCTGAACAGCCGGCCGCGTTCCGCGATCAGCACGAAGGCCAGCGCCACCACCCCGCCGAGGAAATAGCCGGCCGCGAGCGGCGTGACCGTCCCGTCGAAGGCCTGTCCGATCAGCGCACCGAGGATGCCGCCGCCGAGCGTCTGGACGAAGCCCTGCGTGGACGAGGCGGTGCCGGCGACATGGCCGAGCGGCTCCATCGCGAGCGCGTTGAAGTTCGACCCGATCAGGGCGAACTGGAACATGGCGATCGCGAACAGGCCGGTGAAGAGCCAGAGCGGTACCGGGCCGAGCAGCGACAGCAGCAGCGCGATCCCCGTCACCGTGGTGAAGCCGAGCAGCGCCGTATGGGCCAGCCGCCGCATGCCGAGCCTGCCGACGATGCGTGAATTGAGGAAGGACGCGCCGGCCATCAGCCCCGCGACGATGGAGAACAGCACGGGGAACCAGGCGCCGACATCATAGATGCCGATATAGATCTGCTGGGCAGAGTTGATGAAGCCGAACAGGCCGCTGAATATCACCGTCATGGCGAGCGTGTAGCAGACCGCGATGCGGTTGGTGACGACGATGCGGAAGCCGTCGAGGATGCCCCGCGCTTCGAAGGGGCGCCGGTGCTCCTCCTTCAGCGTCTCCGGCAGGCGGTTCCAGGTCCAGACCGTGAAGATGAGCGCCAGCGCGCCCATGAAGGCGAAGATGGAAGGCCAGCCGGAGATCATGATCAGCACCTGGCCGATGCCTGGCGCCACCACCGGGATGATCATGAAGACCATGAAGACCAGCGACATCACCTCCGCCATGGCGCGGCCGCCGAACTTGTCGCGCACCATGGAGATGGCGATGACCCGCGTCGCCGCCGCTCCCAGTCCCTGGACGAAGCGAAGCGCGAGCAGGGCGCCGAAGCTCGGCGCCCAGACGCAGGCGAAGGCCGCCGCGACATAGACGCAGAGGCCGAAGAGCAGCGGCTTGCGGCGCCCGAAACGGTCGGAGATCGGGCCGAAGACGAGCTGCGCCGCCCCGAAACCCACCACATAGGCCGAGATGACGTATTGGCGCGCATTCTCGTCTGCGACGGAGAGGCTGGAGCCGATCTGCTGAAGCGCGGGCAGCATCACGTCGATGGCCAGCGCATTGGTGGCCATCAGCGCCGCGGTGAGAGCGATGAATTCGACTCGCGGTAACGCCGGCGCGGCCGGATCGGCCTGCCCGAAGGGCCCTTGCGGCATCAGCACTTTCCCGATGACGGAATCCGGCGCGACAGCGGAGCTGCGCGCCGGTTGGAGATAGAGAGCCGCCGGGGAGGCGGCCCGCGGTGAAAATCAGGCGGCGCCGCGGACGCTGACGCCTTTTTCAGTCATGAAATCCTGCAGCTCGCCCGCCTGGAACATCTCGCGGATGATGTCGCAGCCGCCGACGAACTCACCCTTGACGTAGAGCTGCGGGATGGTCGGCCAGCTCGAATATTCCTTGATGCCCTGGCGCAACTCGTCGGAGGTGAGCACATTCACGCCTTTGTAGTCGACTCCGAGATAGTCGAGGATCTGCACCACCTGGCCGGAGAAGCCGCATTGGGGGAAGCCGGGGGTGCCCTTCATGAAGAGCACCACGTCGCTGCTCTTCACCTCGCTGTCGATGAATTCCGAGATCGCGCTCATGTCGGTCAATGCCTTTCGTGTCCGGTTCAAGGCCGGGAACGGGATGGGTGTCTGTGTCTTAGATAGAAGATCGAACCGCCGGTGTCGAGTTCAGGCCGTGCCCTGGATCAATCGGGAACGCTGGTCTGCAGCGCCAGCGCATGCAGCATGCCGCCCATATTGCCGCCCAGCGCCTCGTAGACCATCTGGTGCTGCTGCACCCGGCTCTTGCCGCGAAAGCTCTCCGCCACCACCTCGGCCGCATAGTGGTCGCCGTCGCCGGCAAGGTCGCGGATCGTCACCACGGCATCCGGAATGCCTTCCTTGATCATCCGCTCGATCTCGCGTGCATCCATTGCCATGTCGAAAAACTCCTGAAGCCGGGGGCATTCGCCGGGAATCGCCCCGTGCGATGATATTGACCGGACCCTAGCCGAGGCGGAGCCACCGCGCCAGAACGCTGCCGCGAAGGGGCCGATCAGGCATCTCCCATGAAGGCCGGGAACCAGCTTTCATGGGCCTTGCCCAGCTCTTCGACCGATACGGGCCGCGCGCCCCCGAGCGTCATGTCGGTGCCGCCGGTCTTGCCGATCGCCGCCGCCGGGATGCCGAGGCTGCGGGCTCGCTCCAGAATCGGTGCGTGATCCCCTCCGACGGTCGCCAGGTAGCGCCCCTGATCCTCGCCGAACCAGGCCGCGATCGGATCGCCTTCCGGCGGCGCCGAGACGGTCGCACCGATTCCCGACGCCATCGCCATCTCGGCAAGGCCGATAGCAAGGCCGCCGTCGGAAAGGTCGTGGACGGCGGTCGCAAGCCCCGCACGGATGAGGGTGCGGACGAAATCGCCGACCCGTTTCTCATGCCCCAGGTCGACCGGGGGCGGCGGCCCCTCGCGGCGCTGGTAGAGCTCGCGCAACAGGGCCGACTGGCCGAGATGGCTGCCCCAGCCTTTCGGCGCACCGATCAGCAGGATCGTCTCGCCCTCGGCGGCGAAGGCGATCCGCGCCATTTCCGACCAGTCGTCGATCAGCCCGACCCCGCCGATCGTCGGCGTCGGCAGGATGGCGACGCCGTTGGTCTCGTTGTAGAGCGAGACGTTCCCCGACACGATCGGGAATTGAAGCGCTGTGCAGGCTGCCCCGATGCCCTTGATGGCGCTGACGAGCTGGCCCATGATCCGCGGCCGCTCCGGATTGCCGAAATTGAGATTGTCGGTCGCCGCCAGCGGCAGTGCACCGGTCGCGGTCAGGTTCCGCCAGCACTCGGCCACCGCCTGCTTGCCGCCCTCGAACGGATCCGCCTCGCAATAGAAGGGATTGACGTCGGAGGCGAAGGCGAGCGCCTTGCTGTCATGTCCGTCCACGCGGACGACGCCGGCATCGCCGCCTGGAACCTGCAGCGAGTTGCCCTGGATCAGCGTGTCGTACTGTTCCCAGACCCAGCGCCGCGACGACAGGTTCGCCGAGCCGACGAGCCGGATGAGCGCGTCGGCCACGTCCGGCTCGCCCAGGCTCGCCCGGTCGAGATCGGCCGGCCGTGCCGACTCTGTCCACGGGCGGTCATATTCGGGCGCCTGGTCGCCGAGCTCCTTGATCGGCAGGTCTGCCACCTCCTCGCCCCGGTGCAGCACCCGGAAGCGCAGATCGTCCGTGGTGCGTCCGACGACGGCGAAGTCGAGCCCCCATTTGCGGAAGATCGCTTCCGCACCGGCCTCCTTCTCGGGGCGCAGCACCATCAGCATGCGCTCCTGGCTTTCCGACAGCATCATCTCATAGGCGCTCATGCGCTCCTCGCGCACCGGGACGCGATCGAGGTCGAGCTCGATGCCGAGATCGCCCTTGGCGCCCATCTCGACCGCCGAGCAGGTGAGGCCCGCGGCACCCATGTCCTGGATCGCGATCACCGCGCCCGATGCCATCAACTCGAGGCAGGCTTCGAGCAGGCACTTCTCCGTGAACGGATCGCCGACCTGCACGGTCGGCCGCTTCTCCTCGATTGCATCGTCGAACTCGGCCGAGGCCATGGTGGCGCCGCCGACACCGTCGCGGCCGGTCTTGGCGCCGAGATAGACGACCGGCAGGCCGACGCCCTCGGCCCTGGAAT
>CAYYZC010000255.1:2939-4906 GCA_964475605.1 uncultured Chelativorans sp. | reverse complement strand
AAGGACATGCCTGAGCATAGAGACTGAACGCCCCCGAGGCGGTCGATCAAGTTTCACACCGTTTGGCCGCCTCGGGAGAAACAGGAGCGAGTTTCCCCGACATGACCGTCTCTGCGCCCAATCCACGGAAAAGACGACATTATTCCGAGACGGGGAAGAAAACAGCCCAAATGGGAGGGAAGGATGGTGCTGCGAGAGAGGATTGAACTCTCGACCTCTCCCTTACCAAGGGAGTGCTCTACCACTGAGCTACCGCAGCCGGTCGATGAAATCGGCGGTCTTGTGCCACATGGCATGGGCAAGCGCAAGCACGCATCGAAGCCGATTTGAGCGAGCCCGACGGGCCTCGCCGGCAGGCGTCGCGAAGCCGGTTCAGCCGACGACGCGCAGCTTGGTCCTGACCATGGAGGACGAGATCTCGGGCGTGCGCGGCAGGTAGACGACCTCGCAATGCTCCTTCAGGAAGTCGAACTTGCCGGTCCAGTCGTCGCCCATCACGAAGACCGAGACATTGTGGCGCAGCACGTCCTCGACCTTCTGGTCCCATGTGCGCTCGGGAACGACGTCGTCGACATAGCGGCAGGCGCGCAGGATGCGCTCGCGCTCATGATAGGGATAGCAGGCGCTCTTGCCCTTGCCGAGATTGAACTCGTCGGTGGAGAGCCCGACCACCAGCCGGTCGCCCAGCATCCGCGCCCGCTCGAGGAGCAGGACATGGCCGATATGGAAGAGGTCGAATGTCCCGTAAGTCAGAACGACGCGTTCGCGCATTCGTGGCTACCTTCTCCATTTGTCCCGCCCGCACTAAGCATGACGACGGTTTCATGACAAGTGTCGCACGGCAACAGTGCGGGCGCGCGATTCCCATGCGTATCAACGGCATGGGCGGCCGCCCGGGGGCCTCAGGACCGCAGCCCGGTCTCCTCCAGCAGGCCCTTGCGCTTGGCGTCGTAGTAATAGCCGCTGGCATAGAAGCGCACCGCCCGGTCGTGGTCGCCCCCGGCGGTGATATAGGCGCCGCGCAGATATTTCACCGCATATCTGAGGTTGGTCTCGGCATCGAGCAGGCCTTCCGGCGGCCCGCGATAGCCCATGGTGCGCGCGGTGTCGTGGCGGATCTGCATCAGCCCCCAATAGATGCGGTTGCGGGCGGACGGATCGAAATTGCTCTCGCGCTTGACGACGCGCCGCACCAGATCGACCGGCAGGCCGTAATGGGAGGCGTATTTGGCGATCAGCATGTCGAGCTCGGCGCTGCGCGCGGCGACCGGACGGGCGGCGGCGAGTGCGGCCGAAGCCGCGCCCTGCGGCGCCGGCCCGGCATAGCCGACCGGCAGCGCGGCAGCCTTTGCGGCAAGCGAGCCGTCGGAGACCGGCGAGGCGTCGGTCGGCGCGGCTGATGCCGCCTGCACCGCTTCTGCGATCGCCGTCGTCGCGTCCTGTGCAGCAGGCCTGTCCTCGGCCGGGCTCGGCATCACGCCGATCTGCTCCGGCAGCGAAAGCGCGGCGGTTTCTGTGGAAGCGAGGTCGGTCGGGGCAAGATCGGCGCCGCCGACGAGGTCGGTCGAGGTGCAGGCGGCCAGCGGGCCGCAAAAGCCCAGCAGGCAAAGCGTCAGGAAGAAGCGTGTTGCAGGCAAGGCCGCGCTCGCTCGAACTGTTTCGTGGTCCCCACCCGCGCTCCTCTTATCCGAGCCTGCCCGCCATGGCAATGTCGGCTGCTGCCGACAGGCCGCGTCAGCAGGCGGAGCAAGCGGTTCTTCCAGCAGGGCACCGCGAATGATATGTTCCGGGGACAAGCCAGGAGTGGTTGAAAAGATGCAATCCGGCCATGTGTTCGAGACTTCGCTGGGCTTTGTCGGGCTCGACTGGAACGAGCGCGGGCTGACCCGGCTGGTCCTGCCGACCCCCGACAGGGCGACCGCGGAGAAGCGCCTCGCCGGTTGGGGCGTGCGGACCGATGCAGGCGA
>CAYYZC010000255.1:0-2839 GCA_964475605.1 uncultured Chelativorans sp. | reverse complement strand
GGGCGAAACCCGGTGCCGCTCGTCGTCCCCTGCCACCGCGTCGTCGCGGCAGGCGGCAAGCTCGGCGGCTTCTCCGCGCCCGGCGGCAGCCGCACCAAGGCGCGCCTGCTGGCGCACGAGCATGCGCGCCTTGCCGCCGACGGCGCCCAGGCATCCTTCGCGTTCTGACGAGCTACTGCCGCCCGCAAGCTTGCGCGGGGCTTGCCGTGCGTGCGCCGACCCAGGGCTGCAAACTTGTCCGTGGTCCCGTCGCTGACATAATCGAACCGTGATTCGGGCAGGATGCCCGCTTGTTCCGGCACGGGCCTCCGTCCCTGCCGCATTCTCCCCCGGTCGGATTTCGCGTGCCGCTCGCGTTGACAGGACGAAGAGACCACAGGGATTGCAGATGGACCTTCAGACGGACGATCTGACCAAGCGCCGCCTCACCGAGCGCTTCGAGCTGATCGCGGCCGCCGAGTTCCTGATCGGCCGGGGCCTTGCGCCGGACGATGTGCCGGTTCAGCTCTCGCGCTTCTATTACGTCGATATTGACATGCTGAACGAGGTTCTGGCCGAGATCACGCGAGCGTCCGACGAGGCGGAGGCGTGGCGCGAGGTCGCCTGAAGCGGCCCCCTGATCAGCCGGACCGATGGGTCCCGTTGGCGGGACCGGGAAACAGCGACACGATATCGGCGCCGCCGCCGAGCGAGGCGACTTCCAACGGCGCGAAATCCCTGCCGCTGGCGGCGAGCGCCGGATGCGCGAGCAGATAGCCCTGCACGAAATCGGCCCCCGATTCGATCGCCGCGTCGAGCTGCCTGCGAGTCTCGATGCCCGACACGATGACGGAGACGCCGTTCTGCCGCAGGCTGTTGACCAGCGGCGACAGCAGCCTGGCGGCGCGGGCATGCTCGCTGATCATGCGGAACCACAGCCCGTCGAGCTGGACGAGCGAGGGCTGCACCCTCTCCACCAGACGCGCGGCACGCCGGCCGGCGCCGAAATCGGCGATGGCGACACGAATGCCGCCGGTGCGCAGCACCTCGGCGACGTGGGCGGCCAGATCGACGTCCTCACCGTCGCCCTCGCTGATCGCGCAGACCAGCGACACCGGGGTCAGTCCGGTGCGCTCGTTGCGCGCAATGGCGCGGCGCACGCCCTCCAGCGCGCGCTCGACGATGTCGGGATCGCCGAGCTCGAACTTGACCAGCAGTGGCAGCGGCACGCCGAGATGGAAATGATTGCCGATATGAAGCGCCCGCCCCAGCGCTTCGACCATCCAGCGATCGGCGCTCGGCGTGTCGCGGAACAGGTCCCCGGACGGCAATGCGACGCCGTCGCGATAGACCCAGACGCGGCCCTCGACCATGGCCGGGCGCAGCAGCGACCCCTCGCAGGCGAAGACCGGCTGATAGGCGCTGCGCAGGACATGGCCGGCATAGCGCGCATAGTCGACGCCGATCTCGTCGGAGAGGATCGCAGCCTCGATCTCGGCGATGCCGGCCATCACCCGGCCCGCCGTCCGAAGGGCCGCGCCGGCGTACGATGCCGCGGGCGCGTCGGGTCGGGCCGGAGATCGGATTCGGGAAGCGGCGCTTCTGTCCCGCCCGCCTCCCCGCCTCCGATCCGGCCTGCGGGCTGGCTGAAGACGGCGAACCGTGTCGGCGCGATCTCGGGGCGGGCAAGGACGAAGCCCTGCACCATGTCGGCGCCGGCCTCCTCCGCCATCTCGAGCTGCCAGCCCTCCTCGATGCCTTCGAAGACGGTGCTAATGCCGCGCGAGGAGAATTCGCGCACCATGACGGCGAGAAGCGCGAAGCCCGGCCGCGATTCCATCAGCCGCGTCAGCCATTGGGCATCGAACTTGACGATGTCCGGCTTCAGCGCCGCCACCCGCTCCATGTCGGAATTGGCGGCACCGTAGTCGTCGACGGCGATGCGGAAGCCGTGGGCGCGAAGGGCTGCGACGAAGCCGGCCAGCCCCTGCTGCGAGCCCGCCTTCTGCTCCGTCACCTCGCAGACCATGCGGCGTGGATCGATGCCGGCTTCCGAAAGGACATGGCGCATGTCTCGCAGCGCGCCGTCGGCGACGGCCCGGTCGCAATAGACCGACGGGTCGAAATTGACGAAAATCCGTGCGGCCGGATCGAGGAAGCGTCCGGCATTGAGGAGATGCAGGGTGCGCGTCAGCGTCTCGACATGGAGTCGCTCGGGCGCGGGCACCGATCCGAAGAACGTTCCCGGCGGCACCGGCTCGCCATCGCGGAACGGGCGCGCCAATCCCTCGAAGGCGCAGATCGCCAGCTTGCCGTCGCGGAAGGCGAAGATCGGCTGGAAGGCGCTTTTCAGGGTGAAGACGCCCCAGATGCCGCAGAAGGTGCCATCCTCCCCGGCCACGGTATGAGCAAGTGCAACGCTGCGCGACACTTTTCCGTCTCCGAGTCGGCGCGACGCCATCGGTTAGCAGTGATCCCTTTCATGAGTCTTAACCCGCACCCACGCCTGGCACCTTGCGAAACCATGCGTGATCGGCCAATAAGCGCGCGGTCGCAAGGCACGCGGCCCAGCCCCAATGGAGACGAGACCGATGGCTTTCCTTGCCGATGCCCTTTCACGCGTGAAGCCCTCCGCCACGATCGCGGTGTCGCAAAAGGCGCGCGAGCTGAAAGCGCAAGGCCGCGACGTCATCGCGCTCGGTGCCGGCGAGCCCGATTTCGACACGCCGGACAATATCAAGCAGGCGGCGATCGAGGCCATCAATCGCGGCGAGACCAAATCTCCGCCGGTGTCCGGCATCGTGCCGCTGCGCGAGGCGATCGCCGCCAACTTCAAGCGCGAGAACGGGCTCGACTACAG
>CAYYZC010000254.1:0-4944 GCA_964475605.1 uncultured Chelativorans sp. | reverse complement strand
CGTCGAAGGCCGACAGGCCCTTGAGCTCGGCCGTCTCGATATAGGCCGACTGCATCACGTTGAGGATCGCCGCGCGCGTCATGCGCATCATGTGGGCAAGCACGACGAGGGTCAGCGCGGTCGCCGGCAGCGCGATCGCGCGCATGCGGTCGAGGAAGGGCATGCCGTCATAGACGGTCGACACGCTCGGGAACAGGTTGAGCTTGACCGAGAAGAACAGGACCAGCACGTAGCCGATGAAGAATTCCGGCAGCGAGGTCGAGGCGAGGGCGAGGCCGGAAATGGTCTTGTCGATGACGCCGTTGCGGTAGCGCACGGCGAGCAGGCCGAGCAGGATCGCCAGCGGCACGGAGACGACCGCCGCCCAGAAGGCGAGGAACAGCGTGTTGCCGAGCCGTTCGCCGATCGCATCGGCGATGTCGCGCCCGTTCGACAGCGCCACGCCGAGGTCGCCGGTCAATATGCCGCCGAGCCAGCCGAAATAGCGGACGATGGCCGGGTCGTTGAGGCCCAGCTCCTCGCGCAGATTGGCGAGCGCCTGCGGCGTCGCCGCCTGGCCGAGGATCGAGGCCGCGACGTCGCCGGGCAGGATCTCCGTTCCCGCGAAGATGAGAACGGAGACCGCGAAGAGGAGGAGGACGCCCAGCGCGAGACGCTGGGCGATCAGCCTCGGGATTTGCGATCCCCCCACAAGCCCCGCCCTCAAAGCATTCCGCAGCGAGGCGGAAGCGCCTTGCGCAGCACGAATGCGGCCAGATCAATTCGGCAGACCATGATCTGATCCGAAAACCGGATTCCACTTTTCGGGATCATGGTCTAGGCGTTGTCGAGCCAGACGCGCGTCGCGGCCCGCAGGTTGGAGGTCTCGTGGTTGGGGTCGGCGACCCAGCCCTTCACCTCCTCGCGATGGGCGTCGAGGAAATCGTTGAACATCGGCAGGATGAGCCCGCCATCCTCGCGGACCATGACCGCCGCCTCGCGATAGAGTTCGGCTCGCTTCTGGTCGTCGAGCTCGGCGCGGGCCTCCAGCACGATGGAGTCGAACTTCTCGTTGAAGAAGCGCGTGTCGTTCCAGTCGGCGTCGGTGATGTAGGCGGTGGAATACATGGAATCCTGGGTCGGACGGCCGCCCCAATAGGAAGCGCAGAAGGGCTGCTTGTTCCAGACCTCGTTCCAGTAGCCGTCGCCGGGCTCGCGCTGGATCTCGAGCCGGATGCCGGCCTTCTGGGCCTGCTGCTGGAAGAGCTGGGCGGCGTCGACGGCGCCCGGGAACGCGACCTCGGAGGTGCGCAGCAGGACGGGGCCGTCATGGCCGGACTTCTTGAAGTGGAACGCCGCCTTCTCCGGATCGTAGGCGCGCTGCTCGACGCCTTCCGGGAACAGCGCATAGGACTTGTTGATCGGGAAGTCGTTGCCCAGCGAGGCATGGCCCTGCAGGATCTGCTCGACCATCTGCTCGCGGTCGACCGCCAGCTTCAGGGCCATGCGCAGGTCCCAATTGTCGAAGGGGGCCGTGTTGCAGTGCATGATGAAGACGTAGTGCCCCTTCGACGGCACGTTTTCCACCACCACGCCCGGCGCCCGCTTCAGCAGCGCCACCGTCTTCGGCTCGACGCGGTTGATGACGTGGACCTGGCCCGACTGCAGCGCCGACATGCGCGCCGTGGTGTCGTTCATGACGATCACCTCGACCGAATCGACATGGCCGACATCGTCGCGCCAGTAGCCGTCGTACTTGGTGCTGACATGGCGCACGCCCGGCTCGTTGACCTCGACCTTGTAGGGGCCGGTGCCGATGCCGGCGTCGGGGGCGTCCATGCCGCCATTGGGCTGGATGACGAGGTGGTAGTCGGTCAGGAGCAGCGGCAGGTCGGCGTTGCCGCGCGCCAGCTTGAAGACGACGTGGTCGCCGTCGGTGACGATCTCCTGGATGTCGGTCAGCACGCCGAGCGCGGCCGACTTGGTCTCCTCGTTGGAATGGCGGCGGAAGGTCTGCGCGATGTCTTCCGGCGTCATGTCCTTGCCGTCGTGGAAGGTGATGCCCTTGCGGACCTTGAAGCGCCATTCGGCCGCGTCGTCGGAGGCTTCCCAGGATTCGACCAGCACCGGCTGGGCGCTGCCGTCCTCGGGCGACTGGACGATCATGGTCTCGCCCCAGGTGAGGCCGAAATTCTGCGGCACCTGGGTCAGCCAGGTGGCCGGATCGAGGCTGTTGGTCGACTCGCCGCCGACCAGGCCCATCTTGAGCGCCCCGCCCTTCTTGGCGCCCTGCGCGGCGGCCGCCTTCGACAGGATCGAGTTGGCGAAGGTGGCGCTGACGCCGAGTGCGGCGGCACGGCCCAGGAATTCGCGGCGGCTCAGGATGCCGCGGGCGACCCTGCGGCCTAGATAATCGAGTTCGCTGGACATTTTCGTGCTCCTCATTAATGGCGGCGCTTTTTGGCCTGTCTTATTGAGTTTCCCTCAGGACAGATAATGGATGCCGAGACGGTAAGGCCGCAAGACCCGCAATGCGACATGTGATGACGCATTCCAGTTAGCCTATTGTCGCGCTCCTTGTAACCGGTTGGGCGTCAATTTCCTCGATCTGCAGGCTTTCCCCCGTCGCGGGACCGCCGCAGCGTCGCGACCAGAGCAGAAATCCCCATGCAATCCAAGCCGAACATCCTCGTCATCATGGTCGACCAGCTCAACGGGACGCTGTTTCCGGACGGCCCGGCTGAATGGCTGAAGACGCCGAACCTGCGGCGGCTTGCCGAGCGCTCGGTGCGTTTCGCCAACAGCTATACGGCGAGCCCGCTCTGCGCGCCGGCGCGCGCCGCCTTCATGTCGGGCCAGTTGCCGTCGCGCACGCGCGTCTACGACAATGCGGCCGAGTTCGCCTCCGACATCCCGACCTTCGCGCATCATCTGCGGCGCGCGGGCTATTCCACCTGCCTGTCGGGCAAGATGCATTTCGTCGGCCCCGACCAGCTCCACGGCTTCGAGCAGCGCATGACGACCGACGTCTATCCGGCCGATTTCGGCTGGACGCCCGACTATCGCCGGCCGGGCGAGCGCATCGACTGGTGGTATCACAATATGGGCTCGGTGACCGGCGCAGGCGTCGCCGAGATCACCAACCAGCTCGAATTCGACGACGAGGTCGCCCATCATTCGCTGGCGCGGCTCTACGACCTGTCGCGAGCCAGCGACCCACGGCCCTGGTGCCTCACGGTCAGCTTCACCCATCCGCACGACCCCTATGTCGCGCGGCGCAGATACTGGGACCTCTATGCCGATTGCGAGCATCTCGAGCCGCGCGTGAAGCCGATCCCCTACGAGGCGCAGGATCCGCATTCCAGGCGCCTGCTCGACGCCAGCGACCATGCGAGCTTCGACATCACGCCCGACCATGTCAGGCGGGCGCGGCGCGGCTATTTCGCCAACATATCCTATCTCGACGACAGGATCGGCGAGATCCTCGCCGTGCTCGAGGCGACGCGGCAGTTCGAAAACACGATCATCGTCTTCCTGTCGGACCATGGCGACATGCTCGGCGAGCGCGGCATGTGGTTCAAGATGTCCTTCCTCGAGGGCTCGGCACGGGTGCCGCTGATGATCGCCGCGCCCGGCCTCGACCCGGCGCTGGTCGCCACGCCTGCATCCACCATCGACGTGCTGCCGACGCTCTGCGACCTCGCCGGCATCGACCTCGGCGAAATCGCCGGCTGGACCGATGGCGAAAGCCTGGTGCCGCTCGCCGCCGGCGGCTTGCGCGCAGCGGCGGTGGCGATGGAATATGCGGCGGAAGGCTCGGTCGCGCCGATGGTGGCGTTGCGCGACCGCCGCTTCAAGTTCACCCATTGCGAGGCCGATCCGCCGCAGCTCTTCGACCTTGCGGCCGACCCCGACGAGCTCGACGATCTCGCGGCCTCGCCCGAACACGCGGAAAATATTGCGCATTTCAGGCAGCAGGTCGCGGCGCGGTGGGACATGCCGAAATTCGACGCCGCCGTGCGCGAGAGCCAGGCACGCCGCCACATCGTCTATGAGGCGCTGCGCAACGGCGCCCACTATCCCTGGGATTTCCAGCCGCTGCAGAAGGCCTCGGAGCGCTATATGCGCAACCACATGGACCTCAACATGCTGGAAGAGCAGAAGCGGTTTCCGCGCGGGGAGTGAGGACGCCTACCTGTTGGCGGGCGCGTTGGTCAGCCGGCCGTAGGTGTTCGGCCCCTGGTCGCCGGGAATCAGGCACAGCACGATGAAGCCGATGATGTTGAGCGCCGGCATGAACAGCGCGATGGCGAAGATCGCCGGCTTGCCGAAATCATGCAGGCGCTTCACGCCCAGCGCGGCCTGCGCCCATAGCGAGACGAAGATGCAGAGGCTGAGCGCCGCATCCCAGGCACCGACGTCGCCGGTGGCCTCCTGGGCGAGCAGGGCGCGGTAGAGCAGGAAAGCGAGGATCAGGCTCATCAGCAGCGCGGCCAGGAAATAGGCCGCGCGGCTGATACGGCCCGAGAAGCCGAAGAACAGCCAGCTCAGTTGCGACAGGCTCAAATCAATCTCTCCCGACCTTGCCGCCGCGGCGGCACGGGGTTCAGTCGCGCAGCAGCTCGTTGATCGACGTCTTCGAGCGCGTCTTCTCGTCGACGCGCTTGACGATCACCGCGCAATAGAGGCTCGGTCCCGGCTCGCCATTGCCCATCGGCCGTCCAGGCAGCGCGCCGGCGACGACCACGGAATAGGGCGGGATCTCGCCATAGGTGATGCTGCCGGTCTCGCGGTCGACGATCTTGGTCGACTTGCCGATGAAGACGCCCATGCCGAGCACCGATCCCTCGCGGACGATGCAGCCCTCCACCACCTCGGAGCGGGCGCCGATGAAGCAATTGTCCTCGATGATCGTCGGACCGGCCTGCATCGGCTCCAGCACGCCGCCGATGCCGACGCCGCCCG
>CAYYZC010000253.1:1491-4952 GCA_964475605.1 uncultured Chelativorans sp. | reverse complement strand
AGCGTGATCGGCAGGTATTTCATGAAGTCGCCGACGATGCCGGGCCAGAACAGCAGCGGCGAGAAGGCGGCGATGCGCGTCAGCGTCGCGGCGATCACCGGGCCCGCCATGCGCTTGGCGGCGAGCTCGAAGGCCTCCTCGCGCGGCATGCCTTCCGACATTCGCCGCTCGGCGAACTCGGTGACGATGATGGCGTCGTCGACCAGCATGCCGACGGCCAAGATCAGGCTGAACAGCACGATCATGTTGATCGTGAAGCCCATCATCGCCAGTGCCAGTATGCCCATCAGGAAGGATGACGGGATGGCGAGCCCGATCAGCACCGACGAGCGGCCCGACAGCACGTAGAGGATGATGATGAAGACCAGGATGACGGCGATCAGCACATGGTTCTGCAACTCGCCGAGGAGTTGCTTGATGAAGACCGACTTGTCCTGCGTGTAGGTCACCGACATGCCCTCGGGCAGGCCGGCGGTGAAATTGTCGGCCAGCACCTTCACCGCCTCGACCGTATCGACGAGATTGGCGCCGGTGCGCTTCTTGACCTCGATCGCGATCGCCGGCTCGCCGTTGAGCCGGGCGACGGTCTCCGCATCCTTGAAGGTCGAGCGGATGGTGGCGAGGTCCTGCGCGCGCACCACCGCATTGGGGCCGGCGACGATCGGCAGGTTGGCGACGTCCTCGACGGTCTCGATGAGGGCCGGCACCTTGACCGAATATTTGCCCTCGCTTCCCTCGAGCGCGCCGGCGGCGACGAGATTGTTCGAGGCGGTGACGCCCTGGATCATCTGGTCGAGCTGGAGCCCGTAGGAGGAGAGCTTCATCGGATCGATGACGACCTCGACGAGATCGTCGCGCGCGCCCTGGAGGACGGCTTCGAGGACGCCCGGCACCTCTTCGATCTGGTCGCGCAGCGCGCGCGCCGACGTGGTCAGCACGCGTTCCGGCACATGGCCCGAAAGCGTGACGACGAGGACCGGGAACTCGGAGATGTTGACCTCGTTGACGGTCGGCTCCTCGGCCCCTTGCGGCAGGTCCGGCCGCGCGTCGTCGACGCGCGTCCTGGTGTCGTCGAGGGCGGTCTGGAGATCGGTCGAGGGATCGAATTCGAGCAGCACGTAGCCGCCGCCCTGATAGGCGGCAGAGCGCATCTCCTTGACGCCGGTGATCGTCTTCAGCCGCGTCTCGACCGGGCGCAGCAGCAGCCGCTCGGAGTCCTCGGGCGAGATGCCCTGATAGGCGAGGCTCACATAGATGATCGGGATCGCGACATCCGGCTCGGCCTCTTTCGGGATCGACTGATAGGCGACCGCCCCCGCGATCACCAGGAAGAGCAGGATCGAGATGGTCAGGCGCGCATTGCGGATCGCAAGCTTGACGATATCCATGGGCTAGAGCGATCCCTGCGCCAGCTCGCCGGTCAGCCGCTCGATCGTCTCGCCTTCCGCAAGCACCGGATTGACGATGTCGCCCTCGGCCGCCAGCTCCTGGCCGGCGACGATGACGCGCACGTCCTCCGGGATGCCGCCGAGCACCAGCCCGCGCGGCGTGTCGTCGACCAGGTCGATGGGGAAGAACACGACTTCGTCGTCCTCGGTGATGCCGCGGACGCCGAGATCGCCTTGCGCGCTCAGCGTGATGACGGAGCGCGGCAGGACGACCGCAGAGACGGGCTCGGCGCGCAGCGTGATCTCCGCCGTCATGCCGGCGGGGGCGACCCGGTCGGGATTGTCGATCGCCACCTCGACGCGGAAGGTCCGCGTCGCGTCGGTGGCGTCGCGGCTGATATAGCGGATCTCGCCCTGCAGTTCCTCGCCATTGACCAGCCGCACCTCGGCCTTGTCGCCGGGCTTGACATGGCGCAGGTCGCGCTCGGAGATCTCGCCCACGGCGAGGATCGGATCGAGCGCGAGGATGGTCGCCACAGTCGCTCCCTGCTGGACCGAGCTGCCGAGCTCGACCTCGATCTTGTCGACCAGCCCTGAAAAGGGCGCGACAAGGCGGCTGCGCTTCAACTCCGCCTCGGCCGCTTCGAGCTGCGAGCGGGCCTGCGCCAGCGCCGACAGCGCGTTGTCGAGCTGCAGCGGCGGCAGGTTGCCGGCCTCCGTCAGCCGGCGTGCGGCATCGGCCTCGGCCTCGCGCTGCCCGAGAAGCTGGCGCGCCGTCTCGACCGCGGCCTCGCGGCCCTCCGCCTCGAGCTGCAGGATCAGGTCTCCCTTCTCGACATGGTCGCCCTGTCGGACAGGCAGTTCCTCGATGATGCCGGCGGAACGCGCGGCAATCGTGGCGCGCTTGTCGGCCCCGGTGATGCCGGAAATGCGGATGGCGCGCGCATGGGTGATGCGCGGCGGATCGACGACGCCGACGGTGCGCAGCGGCACCTCCTTCTCGGCAGGCTCCGCCTGGCGTGCCGCCTCGGCCTCGTCGGCCGCGCTGCCGACCGAGGTGAACTCGCCCGTCGCGACCCAGGCCGCCGTCGCCAAGAAGACGACGATCGCCGCCATCCGGTGGAATTTGATCTTCGCCATGTCAGCAGTCCAGTGTGGCAGCCGCGGCCGGGCCGGTTTGGGTTTCGCGAAACAGCGTCGAAATGGGTGCGGCGGGCATCGCATTCAACCCGATCCCGGATGCGGGATCGGGAGCGGCGCTCTCTAGATCATTTTTGCGGCGCCCGACAGTCACAAATTTTGACCAGTCGATCAATGAGCGAGACATAATGCATCCGGAATGAGGCTGAAGTCGCATCGCCTGGCGGACCACCTTCCCTTGAAACGTATCGGACCGGCCGCCCCTTCCGGCGAAGCGGGCGACAAGTTGACATTTTCTGTAATTTTGTCAAGAGAGGCTATGAAGGATACTGACATGAGCCTGGCGGTGGAGATGACGGACGAGGATCCGAGGCGCGCGCGCATCATGGAGGGCGCGCTGAAAGTCTTCCTCGCCTACGGCTTCTCGCGCACGACGATGGACGACATCGCGCGCGCCGCCGAGCTCTCGCGCCCCGCGCTCTACCTCATCTTCCGCAACAAGACCGACATCTACCGCGCCATCGCGCAATGCGTGCTCGACCGTTCGCTGGAGGTGGCGCGCCATGAGCTTGCCGCTCCCGGCTCGCTCACCGAAAGGCTCGACCGCCTCGTCACCAATGCGCTCTACTGCCTGATGAAGGACATCGAGGAGGCCCCGCACGGCCCGGAGATCCTCGACATGCGCACCAGCCTGGCCGGCGACATCATCGCCGAGTGGCGGAGCCGCATCGACGCGCTGATCGAGGTGGCGATCCGGACGGAGGCCCAGGCGGCGGGCGTCGATCTCGCCGCACGCGGCATCGACGCATCGACCCTCGCCCAGATGCTGCTCGACTCGCTCGAAGGCATGAAGCCGCGGGTGAGCGACCCCGACGATCATCTCGCGGCGGCGAAGCGCCTGGTGCGGGTCATCGTGGCGGTGCTGCGGGCCTA
>CAYYZC010000253.1:0-1391 GCA_964475605.1 uncultured Chelativorans sp. | reverse complement strand
GGGGGTATGAGAGGTACTTCAGTGACGGATCGGGATCCCGCTCACGCCGCCGTCCATCCTCCATCGACCGAAAGCGTCGTGCCGGTGATCTGCGCCGCCTCGTTCGAGCACAGGAAGGCGGTCGCGGCGGCGATTTCTTCCACCGTGGCGAACTGTTTCGACGGCTGCTTGGCGAGGATGATGTCGCGGATCGTCGTTTCGCGATCGAGACCGGTCTCGCGGGCGCGGTCCTCGATCTGCGTCTCGACCAGCGGCGTCAGCACGAAGCCGGGACAGACCGCATTGCAGGTGACGCCCTTGCCGGCGAGTTCCAGCGCAACCGTCTTGGTCAGGCCGACGATTCCGTGCTTGGCGGCGACATAGGCGGACTTGTTGGGCGAAGCGCGCAGCCCGTGCGCCGAGGCGATATTGACGATCCGCCCCCAGCCGGCCTCGCGCATCTGCGGCACCGCGGCCGCAGTGGTGTGGAAGGCGGCGGTCAGGTTGATCGCGATGATCCGGTCCCATTTGTCGGTCGGGAAGTCGTCGACCGGCGCCACATGCTGGATGCCGGCATTGTTGACGAGGATGTCGGCCATCCCGAAGCGCGCCGCAGCCTGCTCGATAAGCTGGCGCGCCTCGCCGGGATCGGCCATGTCGGCCCGCACATAGACCGCCTCGACGCCATGGCGCGAAGCCAGCTCGGCTGCAAGCTCGTGGTCGGCGCCGGAATCGGTGAACGAGTTGAGCACGAGATTGCAGCCCCTGGCGGCCAGCGCCTCGGCGATCGCCTGCCCGATGCCCGAGGTCGATCCGGTGACGATGGCGGTCTTTCCTGTCAGCATGAGTGTCTCCCTGATGCGCCGGCTTGTTCTCTTCTATTGCAGCGCAGCATCATTTCCAACATCGCAGAAATACGGCGGGCGCCGCTTTACGGCCATGAAGGAAACGTCGCCGCCGCCCTTGTCATGTTCGAAACGCGGCATTGTGCTATGAGGCCGGCGAGCACTACATAGCGCGGTGCAGAAAGACGAGGCATTGCGACCCGTGAACCAGACATTCCTCGACCGTCCCTTTCCCCGCAAGCCGACCGTCGGCGTGCGCGTCGGCGACGTCCTGGTCGGCGGCGGCGCGCCGGTCGTCGTCCAGTCGATGACCAACACCGACACGGCCGATATCGACCAGACGGTGGCGCAGGTCGCCGCTCTCCACCAGGCCGGCTCCGAGATCGTGCGCATCACCGTCGACCGCGACGAGAGCGCGGCGGCCGTGCCGCGTATCCGCGACCGGCTCTCCCGCCTCGGCATCCACGTGCCGCTGGTCGGCGATTTCCATTACATCGGCCACAAGCTGCTGGCCGATCATCCCGCCTGCTCCGAGGCACTGGCGAAATACCGCAAAAATCCCTGCAA
>CAYYZC010000252.1:0-4963 GCA_964475605.1 uncultured Chelativorans sp. | reverse complement strand
GCCGGCCTGCTCCTGCGCTGCCGCGATCACCTCGAACAGGCGCTCGGCATGTCCCTTGCCGAGATCGATGACGCAGCGCCCGCGCTCGCCGTCCCCGTGCTCGCCGTCATTGTCGTGGATGGCCGCCGCGCAGAGATTGGCGGCCGTGTCGATCGCCAGGATGATCATGGGGAACGGACTTTACGGCCATGCCGGCGCCCCTCCATACCCCCCTCTGTCCTGCCGGACATCTCCCCCTCAAGGGGGGAGATTGGCTGTCGTTTGTGGTTTCGCCAATCGCCAACGTTGCAGGAATGGAGATGTCCCCGACACCGCCAATCTCCCCCCGTGAGGGGGAGATGTCCGGCAGGACAGAGGGGGGTGTGGAGGGGCGCCGGCATGGCCGTAAAGTCGGTTCCCCATGATCATCCTGGCGATCGACACGGCCGCCAATCTCTGCGCGGCGGCCATCCACGACAATGAAGGCGAGCGCGGGCGCTGCGTCCTCGATCTCGGCAGGGGACATGCCGAGCGCCTGTTCGAGGTGATCGCGGCAGCGCAGGAGCAGGCCGGCACCGCCTATGGCGACCTCGATGGCGTCGCCGTCTCCATCGGGCCGGGCTCCTTCACCGGCGTGCGGGTCGGCGTGGCGACGGCGCGCGGCCTGTCGCTGGCGCTGAAGATCCCGGCGATCGGCGTCAGCACGCTCGAGGCGCTTGCCTGGGAGGCGCGGGAGACCGCAGGCCGCAGGCCCGTCCTCGTCGCGATCAAGGGCAGCGGGGACCGGCTCTTCGTCGCCGGCTTCGACGCCGGCGGCACCCAGACCCATGCGCCGGCCGCAATGAGCGCGGCGGAAGCAGCCGCGATGGTCACGCCCGACATTCTCGTCGCCGGCTCCGGCGCCGCCGCACTCGCCGATGCTACCGCGCGCCCGCTCGACGCCACGCTCGACGGGAACACCGCCGACATCGCCGCTTTCGCGCGCCTCGGACTGGCGAAGTCGGCTGCGAATCCTGATAGGATTGCGGCACGGCCGAAGCCGCTCTATCTGCGGGAGGCCGATGCGAAGCCGCAGGCGGGCTTCGCGCTGGCCAGAAAGGGGTAGGCGAGCTTGTTCCGCTTCATCGCGAAAGCGCCGGAGTTCGTGGTCGAGCCGATCGACAGCCGGGATGTCGGGCAGCTTGCCGAGATCCATCCCGAAGGCTTTGCGAAGCCGTGGTCGGCTGAGGAGCTGGAGGCGCTGCTCGCCCAGCCGGGCGTGTTCGGCTTCGCCGCCTGGCCCCTCGGCAACCGGCGCGCGGGACCTGCCGGCTTCGTCATGGCGCGGGCCGCCGCCGACGAAGGCGAGATCCTGACCCTGGTGGTGTCGCGCGCGCGGCGAAAGCTCGGCCTCGGGCGCGAACTCATGGAGGCGGTGCTGCGCGAGCTCCATGCCCGGCGCGCAACCGCGCTTTTCCTCGAGGTCGACGAGCACAATCAGGGCGGGCTGGCGCTCTATCGCCGCCTGCATTTCCGCGAGGTCGGGCGGCGGCCCGGCTATTACCAGCATCCGACGGCGCCGCGGACGACGGCGATCGTCATGCGCCGCGACCTCGTCCGGCCGGCACCGCCGGACGAGACGAAGAGCGCCGTGCCGCGGTGATCGCAAATCTGCGCCTTGCAATGGCGCTTGCCGCTTTCGTCGTCGTGACGCCGTTCTTCGCGGCATGGCAGCTCGCCGCCCTGGCCAGCGGCGGGCGGCTTGACGACGGCACCGCGCCTCGCCTCTGGCACCGCTTCATCCTCAAGCTGCTCGGCATGCGCGTCCGCCGGCATGGTGACTTCTCGCACCGGCGACCGCTGATGCTGGCGGCCAACCATGTCTCCTGGACCGACATCATGGTGCTCGGCTCGCTCGCCGACATCCATTTCATCGCCAAGGCGGAGGTCCGCGGCTGGCCGGTCATCGGCGGCCTCGCCCGGCTCCAGCGCACCGTCTTCGTCGACCGTACGGCGCGAAGGCGCGCCGCCGAGCAGGCAGGCGAGATCGCATCGCGCATGGCCAATGGCGACCCGATGGTGCTGTTCGCAGAGGGCACCACCTCCGACGGTAGCGGCGTGCGGCCCTTCAACGCGACATTGTTCTCAGCCGCCGCCCTGGCGCGCGGGCCGGGCGAGGATGTCGCGGTCTGGGTTCAGCCGGTGGCGATCGCCTATACGCATCTGCACGGAATGGCGGTCGGCCGGCACCAGCGCCATCATCTCGCCTGGATCGGCGATATGACGCTGCTGCCGCACATGTTCGCGCTGCTGCGCGACGGAGCGGTCGACGTCGAGGTCCATTTCGGCGAAGCACTGCCGTTCCGCGGCGGCGACGATCGCAAGGCGATCGCCCGCCAGGCCCGGAACAGGGTGCAGCACATGCTGTCGCAGGCGCTGCACGGCCCCCCGGCATCGGCGCAAAAATCTGTCAATCGAGAGCAAAACGCGGTAGAGAGCCGCCCATGAGCATGAACGAGACGATCACTGCGGAGAGCCCGGCGGCGGCCGGCGGCGAGGCCTTGCCCAAGAGGGTCTTCGTGAAGACCTATGGCTGCCAGATGAATGTCTACGATTCGCAGCGCATGGCGGACGCGCTTGCCGCGGACGGCTATGTCGCGACCGATGCGATCGAAGACGCCGACCTGGTGCTGCTCAACACCTGCCATATCCGCGAGAAGGCGGCCGAAAAGGTCTATTCCGAGCTCGGCCGCATCCGCCAGCTCAAGCAGGCCCGCGCCGAGACCGGCCGCGACACCATCGTCGGCGTCGCCGGCTGCGTGGCGCAGGCGGAGGGCCGCGAGATCATCCGGCGCGCACCAGCGGTCGACCTTGTGATCGGGCCGCAGACCTATCACCGCCTGCCGGACGCCGTCAGGCGGGCGCGCGGCGGCGAGCGCGTAGTGGAGACCGAATATGCGATCGAGGACAAGTTCGACCATTTGCCGGCGCCCGACCGGCGCGCAGTGGCGAGCCGCGGCGTCACCGCCTTCCTGACCGTGCAGGAAGGCTGCGACAAGTTCTGCACCTTCTGCGTCGTGCCCTATACGCGCGGCTCGGAGATCTCGCGCCCGGTGGCGCAGATCGTGGCCGAGGCCGAGCGGCTGGCGGAGGCCGGCGTGCGCGAGCTCACCCTGCTCGGCCAGAACGTCAATGCCTGGCACGGCGAGGGGCCGGACGGGCGCGAATGGGGGCTCGGGCGCCTGCTGTTCAGGCTGGCGGAGGTGCCGGGCATCGCCCGGCTGCGCTACACGACCAGCCATCCGCGCGACATGGACGACGAGCTGATCGCAGCCCATCGCGATCTCGACAGGCTGATGCCCTATCTGCATCTGCCGATCCAGGCCGGCTCCGACCGCATCCTCAAGGCGATGAACCGCCGCCACACGGCCGCCGACTATCTGCGCCTGATCGACCGCATCCGCGACGCCCGGCCCGACATCGCCATGTCCGGCGACTTCATCGTCGGCTTTCCGGGCGAGACGGAGGACGATTTCGACGCGACGCTGGAGGTGGTCCGCAAGGTCGCCTATGCCCAGGCCTTCTCGTTCAAATATTCGCCGCGCCCCGGAACTCCCGGCGCCGATCTGGAGTTTCAGGTCGACGAGGCGGTCAAGGACGAAAGGCTGCAGCGGCTGCAGGCGCTGCTTGCGCGATCGCAGGGCGAATTCGCCGAAAGCCTCGTCGGCCGCACGATCGACCTGCTGATCGAGAAGCCGGGGCGCCAGGCCGGCCAGAAAGTGGGCCGGTCGCCCTGGCTGCAGCCGGTGATTGTTGATGAAAAGGCGGGTGGAATCGGTGACATTGTCAGGGTACGAATCACCAATGCATCCGCCCACAGCCTGTTTGCCGAAGTCGCGTGAGGACCGTCATCTGACCATCGGGAGAGCTATTTGAGCGCCGCGAGCGAACTGAAGTCCAGGCCCTCCGGGGCGTCAGACATGGCGCATATCGTTCTGACATTCGACAACAACCGCCAGGCCGGGGCGCTCTACGGCCAGTTCGACGAGAATCTCGCCCGCATCGAGCAGAAGCTCTCCGTCGACATCCGCTCGAAGGGAAACCAGCTTTCCATCAAGGGGCCGCCGACGGAAGCCGAGCAGGCGCGGCGCGCGATCGACTACCTCTACGAGCTTGTCCAGAAGGGCCACGAGCTGTCGCCGTCGGAGGTCGACGGCGCGATCCGCATGGCGGTCGCGGCCGACGACCAGCTGACCTTGCCGACGCTGGAGAAGAAGGGCCGCGTCGCCGCCGCCCAGATCGCGACGCGCAAGCGCACCATCTATGCGCGCTCCCTCAACCAGGACGCCTATATGCGGGCGCTGGAGCGGGCCGAGATGGTGTTCGGCATCGGGCCGGCCGGCACCGGCAAGACCTATCTGGCGGTCGCCCATGCGGCGATGCTTCTGGAGCGCGGGCTGGTGGAGCGCATCGTGCTGTCGCGTCCGGCGGTCGAGGCCGGCGAGCGGCTCGGCTTCCTGCCCGGCGACATGAAGGAGAAGGTCGACCCCTATCTGCGCCCGCTCTACGACGCGCTCTACGACATGATCCCGCCGGACAAGGTCGAGCGCGCGATCGCCGCCGAGGTGATCGAGATCGCGCCGCTCGCCTTCATGCGCGGGCGCACGCTGCGCAACGCCGCCGTCATCCTCGACGAGGCGCAGAACACGACGCCGATGCAGATGAAGATGTTCCTGACCCGCCTCGGCGAGGGCGGGCGCATGATCGTCACCGGCGACCCGAGCCAGATCGACCTGCCGCCGAACACCAGGTCCGGCCTCGTCGAGGCGCTGCGCATCCTCCACGACGTGCCCGGCATCGTCACGGTCCGCTTCAACGACCTAGACGTGGTCCGCCACCCGCTGGTGGCCGAGATCGTCAAGGCATATGACCGCGACGCGCAGGGGCCGAAGGGGTGATCTGCGGCTCCGGCCGGATTGAGGTGGTCGCTCCCTTTCGCACCCCC
>CAYYZC010000251.1:2226-4978 GCA_964475605.1 uncultured Chelativorans sp. | reverse complement strand
ACTAAGAGGGAAGCCGGTGCGATGCCGGCGCTGCCCCCGCAACTGTAAGCGGCGAGCCAACGTCCATCGATGTCACTGAGGCAGATGTCACTGAGACAGGTGCCCCGGGAAGACGGACGAACGGCGGAGACCCGTGAGCCAGGAGACCTGCCATGACGAAAATGTCGTCCACGGGCGGGGTGTCCCGGTGTGCCGCAGCAATGGCCGCGCTTGCCGGTCCTTCTTGCTACGTCCGCTGACCCAGCCCCCACTATCGGGGTAAGTCATGTCTCTACCGACCATTCCTGTTGCAACGCTCGGCGTGCCGCGTATCGGGCGCCGGCGCGAGCTGAAATCCGCGCTGGAATCCTGCTGGTCCGGCAAGTCGTCGACGGACGATCTGCTCGAAGCGGCGAAGAAGCTGCGCGCGGCGAACTGGATCGAGCAGCGCGATCGCGGTGTGACGAAGATCCCGTCAAACGATTTTTCGCTCTACGACCACGTGCTCGACACCGCCGTCATGGTGGGCGCGATTCCGTCGCGCTATGGCTGGACGGGAGACGGTACGGTCCCGCTCGACACCTATTTCGCCATGGCGCGGGGCACTCAGGGCGAGGAAGGGCCCGGTTGCGGCCATCCCGGCCACAGCCGCGGCGTGACGGCGCTCGAAATGACCAAATGGTTCGACACCAACTATCACTACATGGTTCCCGAACTTGCCGACGACCAGGCGTTCTCGCTTACCTCCGCGAAGCCGGTCGACCATTTCCTCGAAGCCAGGGCGCTCGGCATCCACACCAGGCCGGTCATCCTCGGCCCGGTCACCTTCCTCAAGCTCGCCAAGTCGCATCACGAGGGGTTCGATCCGGTCTCGCTCCTGCCCGGCCTGCTGCCGGTCTATGAGGAGCTGCTGGGCAAGCTTGCGGCGGCCGGCGCGGACTGGGTCCAGATCGACGAGCCGGCGCTGGTCCTCGATCTCATCCCCCAGGAGCGCCAGGCCTTCGCATCGGCCTATTCGAGGCTTTCAAAGGCCGCGCCCGGATTGAAGCTCATGCTCGCCACCTATTTCGGCGCGCTCGGCGACAATCTCGACACCGCGCTGTCGCTGCCGGTGGCTGGGCTGCATGTCGATCTCGTACGGGCACCGGAACAGTTGGAGCCGGTCGGCCGCCTGGCGCGAAAGGACATGGTGCTGTCGCTCGGCCTGATCGACGGCCGCAATGTCTGGCGGCCGGACCTTGTTTCGATCCTCGACCGGATCAAGCCCGTCGTCGCCGGCTGGCCGTCGGACCGCATCGAGATCGCGCCCTCCTGCTCGCTTCTCCATGTGCCGATCGATCTCGAGCTCGAGACCGCGCTCGATCCCGATGTGAAATCCTGGCTCGCCTTCGCCGTCCAGAAGATGGACGAGCTGACCGTCCTGTCGCGGGCGCTGTCGGAGGGGCGGGACGCCGTTGCCCGGCAACTCAAGGCGTCCGCGGACGCGGCCGCAGCCCGCGCGACGTCGCCGAAGGTGCACGATCCCTTGCTGGAGGGTCGTGTCCGCAACCTGGCGCTGGATATGTGGAAACGCGGAAAGGCGTTCCGCGATCGCTCGGACGCCCAGCGCCGACGTTTCTCGCTCCCGGCCTTTCCGACCACGACCATCGGCTCCTTCCCGCAGACGGCGGAGGTCCGCAAGACCCGCGCCGCCCATGCGAAGGGGGAGCTGAGCTATATCGACTACGAATCCTTCATCGGGAAGGAGATCGAGTCCGCGATCCGCTGGCAGGAGGAGATCGGAATCGACGTGCTCGTTCACGGCGAATTCGAGCGCAACGACATGGTGCAGTATTTCGGCGAGCAGCTTTCAGGCTTTGCCTTCACCGGACATGCCTGGGTGCAGAGCTACGGCTCGCGCTATGTCCGCCCGCCGATCATCTTCGGCGACGTGTCGCGTCCGAACCCGATGACCGTGCGCTGGTGGCGATATGCCCAGTCGCTGACGCCAAAGCCCGTCAAGGGCATGCTGACCGGACCGGTGACCATCCTCAACTGGTCCTTCGTCCGCGACGACGTCGCCCGCAGCACCGTCTGCGAGCAGATCGCGCTGGCCATCCGCGACGAGGTCGGCGATCTGGAGAAGGCCGGGGCGGTGATGATCCAGATCGACGAGGCCGCGCTCAGGGAGGGCTTGCCGCTGCGCAAGGCAGACTGGCAGGACTATCTCGACTGGGCCGTCGGCTGTTTCAAGCTCGCATCAAGCGGCGTCGGCGAGGAGACGCAGATCCACACCCATATGTGCTATTCGGAATTCAACGACATCATCGATGCGATCGCGGCGATGGATGCCGACGTCATCTCGATCGAGACCTCCCGCTCGCGGATGGAACTGCTCGACGTCTTCCGGAACTACGAATATCCGAACGAGATAGGGCCGGGCGTCTACGACATCCATTCGCCCCGGGTGCCGGAAGCCGGTGAGATGGAAGACCTGCTGGCGCTCGCCCGCCGCCGGCTCTCGGACCGGCAGCTCTGGGTGAACCCGGACTGCGGGCTGAAGACGAGAAAGTGGGAGGAGGTCCGCCCGGCGCTCGTCAACATGGTGGCGGCGGCGCAACGACTGCGCCAGGCGCAAACGCAATAGCGCCGGCACAATCCGATTCGCGACGCGGCGCATCCGCCGCGTCTCCACGCCGTTCACCGTCGGACCTTCTCGCATGGACAACAGGGCTGTTGCGCGCGCGCTCGACATCTTCGAGGCTTTCGAAACCATGGGAAGGCCGTGCACCCT
>CAYYZC010000251.1:0-2126 GCA_964475605.1 uncultured Chelativorans sp. | reverse complement strand
CAAATCTCGACGGTTACATGTCGGCACTCGTCGCCGCATGCCTGAAGATCGACGAGATGCTCTGAGGCAATCGACTTGCCGCTGCGCTTCGGCAGCGGACACGGGTCGCTGTCGGAGGATTTCTTCAGGAATCGGCGTCAGCAGCCGTCATTCGCGACGGCGACCAGGAGCATGCGCAGGCACTGGACGTCCGGATGGAAATTCGCGCGTCGGTCGATCAGCTCGATCTGGCGCCGCGCCGCGGCTTCGATATCCGCGTCGGGCGGCAGCGAAAGCAGCCAGTCTGCGAACACTTCCTGCGGCGGCGGCAGCGGCGATATCCGGGCCATCGCCGCCCGGTCGATCACGCGGCGCCTGGTGGCGAGCTCTTCGCGGCTGCGCCTCATGCTTCGATCTCGATCGGCGTCAGAGGCTTCGAGCAGCAGCAGAGAATGTAGCCCTCGACGATCTCGTCATCGAGGATGCCGCCATTGTGGCTCATCTCGACCTCGCCGCAGAGCTTCTTCACCTTGCAGGTGCCGCACAGGCCGAACTCGCACGCGGCGGGAATGCGGATGCCGGCGGCGCGGGCCGCCTGAAGCACGGTCTGGTCGGGAAGGCATGCGGCCTCCACGTCGGAACAGGCGAAGCGGACGGCCATCGGCTCCTGCGGCGCGGCGCCCTCCTCGCCGGCCGACGGCACATCCGGGAACGGCGCCGGCACCGGCATGACCGCCGGCCTGCCGAAACTCTCCTCGTGATAGCGGGCCATGTCGAAGCCGGCGGGCTCCAGCATGCCGCGCACGGCCCGCATGAAGGGCTCAGGCCCGCAACAGAAGATCTCCCGGTCTGAAAAATCGGGGACCAGCAAGGGCAGCAATCCGGCGTCGATGCGGCCGCGATGGCCGAAGGACTTCTCGCTTCCCGACCGATCCTCGACCAGGAAGTCGAGGGACAGGCCCGGCATGCGGTTGCCGAGCAGTTCGAGCTCCCGGCGGAAGATCACCTCTTCGGCCCGCCGCGCGCAATTGACGAAGGCGACGTCCGTCCACGGCGCGCAGTCGGAAAACCAGCGCAGCATCGACATCATCGGGGTGATGCCGGACCCGGCCGAGAGGAAGAGATATCTGGCCGCCGGATGGTCGTGATGCGAGAAATCTCCGGCCGGACCATAGGCCCGGACATGATCGCCCGGCTTCAGGTTGTCGAACATCCAGCGCGTGCCGATGCTGTCCGGCTGCGCCTTGACCGTGACGGCGATCGAGAAGGGCCGCGAAGGCGAGGACGACAGCGTATAGCTGCGCATCAGCGGCTCGTCGCCGACAGGCAGCTCCAGCGTCACGAACTGGCCGGGCCTGTAGCGGAACCAGGTCTGGTTGTCGGAGCGGAAGGTGAAGGTCTTCACCTCCGGCGCCTCGTCGGCGATGCCGATCACCTCCAGCACCTGAAGCCGATCGTCCCATGGCGTCATCTCGTCGAGATGACGGTAGAGGGAGAGCTCCGTCATGACGTTCATGTCCGGTCCCTTCAGGCGACGGAGCGGAGCGCGGGATCGGCGCCTTCAGCCAGCCGCCGTTCCATGAAGCGGGCATACCAGTCGACGAACTGGATCACGCCGCCCTCATGCAGCTCCGAGTAAGGTCCCGGCTCATAGGCAGGCGAGTTGATGCCGAATGCGTTCTCCTCGACGATCCTGCGGTCCTCGTCATTGGTCATGGTCCAGACATGGGTGAGCTCGTCGACCTCGTAGTCGACGCCCTCGACGGCATCCTTGTGGACCAGCCATCTGGTCGTCACCGCCGTTTCCGTCGCGCTGATCGGCAGGACCCGGAAGGTGGTCGCATGGTCGATCAGGACGTGGTTCCACGTCCCCGGATAGTGATAGAGCATCAAGGTGCCGATACGGTCGGCCGAGACGGCGTCCGAGAGATTCTTCCGGACGGCCGGCCTGCCGGTCATCGTATAGGAGACCGCGTCCCTCAGAAGCGGCGTGCGCGTCGTCCTGTACTGGCCGGCCTCGTCGATGAGGAAGCGCGAGGGCAGGCCCGCCGCCTCGCAGCGCGCCCAGTGCTCCAGCATTTCGGGGTCGCTCTCGACGCTCGGCACGCCGGTGATGGTCGGCGCTTCCGGAAAGGTCTTGCAGAGCT
>CAYYZC010000250.1:0-5023 GCA_964475605.1 uncultured Chelativorans sp. | reverse complement strand
TGCGCGCGATCTCCTCCAGCCGTTCGACGCGGTCGATCGAGGCGACATCGGTCGCGACACGATCGGCACCGCCGGATTTCGAGATCAGATAGTGCGACTGCGCCCGTGCCGCGACCTGCGGCGCATGGGTCACCGTCAGCACCTGGATGCCGCGCGCCAGCCGCGCCAGCCGCTGGCCGATCGCATCGGCGACCGCACCGCCGACTCCGGTGTCGATCTCGTCGAAGACCAGCGTCGGCGCCGAGCCGCGATCGGCGAGCGCCACCTTCAGCGCCAGCAGGAAACGTGACAGCTCGCCGCCCGAGGCGACCTTCATGATCGGGCCGGGCCGGGTGCCGGGATTGGTGCGCACCCAGAACTCGACCTGGTCGACACCGGCCTCGAGCCGCGATTGCGGTTCGCTGTCGATCTCCACGATGAACTCGGCCCGCTCCAGCCTGAGCGCCGGCAGCTCCTTCATGACCGCCTTGACCAGCGCCTCGCCGGCGGCGAGCCGCAGCCCGGTCAGCCGGCCCGCGTCGGCGTCATAGGCGTCGCGCGCGGCGATCGCCTCGGCTTCGAGCGCGGAGAGCCGCTCTGCGCCGGCATCGAGATCGGCGAGATCGGCCTCCATCGCGTCGCGCAGCGCCGCCAACTCGTCGACCGGCACGGAATGCTTGCGGGCCGCCGCGCGCAACGCGAACAGCCGCTCCTCCGTCCGCTCCAGCTCGTCGGGGTCGAACTCGATCGCCCGCATCGCCTCGGCGACCGCGACCTGGGCCGCGTCGAGCGAGATCAGCGCCTCGTCGAGCGCCTTGACGATCTCGTCGAGGAGCCCGCCCGCATCCGCCGATTTGCGCTGCAGCCGGCGCATCAGCCCGGCGAGCGAAGGCGCGGCGGCGCCCTGCCCTGCCAGCACGTCATGGGCGTCGGAAATGTCGGCGGCGATCTTTTCGGAGCGCATCATGATCGCCCGCCGTTCGGCGAGCGAGGTTTCCTCTCCGGGCTGCGGCTCGAGCTGCGACAGCTCATCGACGGAAGCGCGCAGGAAATCGGCCTCGCGCATCGCCGCATCGACCCGGGCGCGGTGCCGGGCAAGCGCATTCTCGGCATCGCGCCAGCGGCGCCAGGCGGCAGTCACGCCGCGCGCCTCGCCCATATGGCCGCCGAAGGCATCGAGCAGGTCGCGATGGGCGGAAAGATCGACCAGCGCCCGCTCGTCATGCTGGCCGTGGATCTCGACCAGCGCGCGCCCGACGTCTCGCAGCAGAGACACGCTCGCCGGACTGTCGTTGACGAAGACGCGGCTGCGCCCGTCCGCCGTCTGGACCCGGCGCAGGATGAGGTCGCCGCCATCCTCGTCGAGCGCGTTGTCGCGCAAAAGCTCCCGCGCCGGATGATTTGCGGGAACCTGAAAAATCGCAGTGACGCTGCCTTGGGTCGCGCCGTGGCGCACCAGCCCGGCATCGCCGCGCGCGCCGAGCGCCAGCGACAGCGCATCGAGCAGGATCGACTTGCCGGCGCCGGTCTCGCCGGTGAGTACGGACAGGCCGGCGGAGAAATCGATGTCGAGCCGCTCGATCAGGACGATATCGCGGATCGACAGATGCGTCAGCATGGCACGCGCAGCGGATCAGGCACCGGTGATCAGCGCGCCTGCCTTGGAGATCCACGAGCCCGCATTCTCCCGCGGCTCGAGCCCGCCGGTCTGCAGCAGCTTGTAGGAATCGGCATACCACTGGCTGTCGGGGAAGTTGTGGCCGAGCACCGCGGCCGCCGTCTGCGCCTCCGAGGTCAGGCCCATCGCCATATAGACCTCCGTCAGCCGCGCCAGCGCCTCCTCGACATGGCGCGTCGTCGCATAGACCTCGACGACGTTGCGGAAGCGGTTGATCGCCGCGACATATTCCCGGCGCTCCAGATAATAGCGCCCGACCTGCATCTCCTTGCCGGCGAGCTGGTCGCGCGCGAAGCGGATCTTGGCCTTGGCGTCCTCGACATAGCTCGATTCGGGCCAGCGGGTGACCACTTCCTGCATCGCGTCGATGGCGCGCCGCGATTCGCGCTGGTCGCGGGTCACGTCGCGGATCTGGCGGAAATAGCTCAGGCCGACGAGATATTGCGCATAGGCCGCGTCGTCCGTGCCCGGATAGAGCGCGACGTAGCGCTCGCCCGAATTGATCGCATCGTCATACCTGCCCTGGCGATACTGGGTGAAGGTGTTCATCAGCATCGCCTTGCGGGCTTCCTCCGAGTAGGGGTGCTGACGATCGACGGCCTCGAACTTGCGCGAAGCCTCCACCATGCGCCCGGCATTCAGATTGGCAAGACCCTGATTGTAGAGCACCCCCGGCGGTTCCACCGTCTCGACATAGGATGCGAGGTCGATATCGCGCTCGCCCGCGCAGCCGGCGGCAAGCAACGGCAGGACCAGCGCCGCGGCAAGAGCAGCCGGCTTTGCAGCGAAAGGTCGTGGAGTGGACATCTGACTGGTGGCCCCTTCGGCGCTGTCTGGACGAAAATCCGCGGCAAGTCTTAGAGCATCGGGCGTCCGATTGGAACCGATGCTCTATGCAACTGTCCGCCCCTCGGCAACGTCATCACCGTTCAAATGCGCTTTTTTGTGGCAAATGTCTGACCGACGGCATGCGCGCGGGCAGAAAGCACCTTCTGTCCACCGCAGGCCGGGATGGCCCGGCGTCAGAGGGACCAGGGGGCGTAGACCGGCGCGTTGACGGCGATCATGTCGGCCGCGCGGCGGCCGCCGCGCCTTCCCGCCTCGACGATCTCGAAGGCCGAACGGTCGTTGAGCAGCCGGCGCAGGGCCGCGGCATTGAGCTTGTGGCCGCCGCGATAGGAGCGAAAGCAGCCGATGAAGCGCGCGCCGGCGAGTGCCAGGTCGCCCATCGCGTCGAGCATCTTGTGGCGGACGAACTCGTCCGGATAGCGCAGCCCTTCCATGTTGATGACGCGGTCGTCGTCGCCGATCACCACGGAATTCTCCAGCGAGGAGCCGAGCGCATAGCCGGCCGCCCACAGGCGCTCCACATCCTTCATGAAGCCGAAGGTGCGCGCCCGCGCGACCTCGCGGCAGAAGCGCTCGCGGTCGATGTCGCAGGCGAAGAACTGATGGCCGATCGCCTTGCTCGCGAAGTCGATCTCGATCTCGAACCGCGTGCCGTCATGCGGCCGGAATTCGGCCCAGGAACCGCCGCTCTCGATCCGCACCGGCTTGAGGATGCGGATATAACGGCGCTTGGCCGCCTGCTCCTCGAGCCCGGCGCGCTCGAACGCGTCGACGAAGACCGCCGCGCTGCCGTCGAGGATCGGCACTTCCGGCCCGTCGATCTCGACGACGAGATTGTCGACGCCGAGGCCGAGCACAGCGGCCATCAGATGCTCGACCGTCGCCACATAGGTGCCGGCCGGATCGCCGAGCGCGGTGCAGAAATCGGTCGCGCCTATCTCGGAGGCCGCGGCGCGGATCGCCACGCCGCTGTCCTCGTCCGGGCGCCAGAAGACGACGCCGGTATCCGGCTCGCCGGGACCGAAGCTGATGGAAACGGGCTGACCGTTGTGAACACCGATACCTGATAGTGACGTGCGTTTGGCGAGCGTCGTTTGATAGTCGTGCAACTGCAACCCCTTAGGCCCGTCCCGATCAACGCCCGATACGTCGTGTCACTTCCAAGTTCAAGGCCGTATGCGGTCTCGCATCCCCTCGAATCCGCGCCGGCCTGAAATTTTGCGGCGAGAATACTTTCGGCGAAACGAGAGTCCAAATCACGCTTTCTTACCCAATGTTACGCCGACCCAGCTTGATGTTTGTTTCGCAAGCGCTTGTTTTGAATGTCTTTTCACAAACGCCATCGGGCGGGCCGATGGCCCGCCGCGAGACGTCTTCACATGGTCTGCCGCGTCAGTTGGCCTGCCTGCGGAGGAAGGCAGGAATCTCCAGTTGATCCTCGTCCTGCACGGTCCTGGGCTGCACCGACATGCGGCCCTGTTCGTCGAGCTGGCCGCGGCGCGGCGCATAGAGCTGAGCGTCGCCGGCAGGCATCCGCCGCTGCTCGGGCGCCGGCTGGCGCAGCCTCGGCTCGCGCGGCTGTGCCGGCTGCAGCTTCGCCGTCTCCTCCTCGCGGCCCGACAGGCCCTGCGTCAGGCGCTTGAGCAGTCCCATCATCGGGCCCCGCTCGTCCTGCTCCGGGGCATGCCGGCTTTCCAGCTCGGCCTTCACCACGGGCGGGAAATCCTCGACGCGCGGCATGCGCGCCTGGACCGGCGCCGGCTCCAGATGCTCCGGAGCGTGCTGCTGCGGCTGCGAGATCCTCGGCTGCGCCGGCTGCGGCTGCGGGCTGGCGAAGAGCCTCGTGCTCGGCTGGAAATCGCCGCCCGGTCCCGGCTGGGCGGCAAGCTCCGCATTCATGTCGGCGGCACGGATCGCCTCGGCGACCGGATCGGTGGCGAAAGCCGCGCGCGGCGCCTCGGCGACCGGCTCGGGACGTGCGATCGGCTGCGCCGGACGCGCCTCGGCGGCCTGCTGCGGCTGCGCGATGCGCTGCTGCGGCTTGGGCGCCGAACGCACCTGCACCGGCGGCGCCATATCGACTGCCGCCTTGTCGATGCCGGTGGCAACGACGGAGACCCTGATGACGCCCTCGAGCTCCTCGTCGAAGGTGGCGCCGAGAATGATGTTGGCGTCCTGGTCGACCTCCTCGCGGATGCGTGTCGCGGCCTCGTCGACCTCGAACAGCGTCAGGTCGCGGCCGCCGGTGATCGAGATCAGCAGCCCGCGGGCACCCTTCATCGAGGTCTCGTCGAGCAGCGGGTTGGCGATCGCCGCTTCCGCGGCCGCCATCGCGCGGCCCTCGCCCGAGGCTTCGCCGGTACCCATCATCGCCTTGCCCATCTCGCGCATCACCGAGCGGACGTCGGCGAAGTCGAGATTGATCAGGCCTTCCTTGACCATCAGATCGGTGATGCAGGCGACACCCGAATAGAGCACCTGGTCGGCCATCGCGAACGCATCGGCAAAGGTCGTCTT
>CAYYZC010000249.1:0-5032 GCA_964475605.1 uncultured Chelativorans sp. | reverse complement strand
GCAGATGGCCTGCATCGAGGCGGCGCGCTCGCTGGCCGGCATCGAGAACGCCTCCTCCACCGAATTCGGCGCGACGAAGGAACCGATCGTCGGTCTGATGACCGAATGGCTGAAGGGCAACATGCTGGAGAAGCGCAAGGCGGCCGGCGATCTCGGCGGCACCATGCGGCTCGGCGCCTACGAGGCCGATCTCGCCGGCAATTCGAAGATCGCCGACATCTATGGCGACACGCGCATTTCCGAACGTCACCGCCACCGCTACGAGGTCAACATCGACTACAAACAGCGGCTGGAGGAATGCGGGCTGGTCTTCGCCGGCATGTCGCCCGACGGCGTGCTGCCTGAGACGGTGGAATACCCGGACCATCCCTGGTTCATCGGCGTGCAGTATCACCCTGAGCTGAAGAGCCGGCCGCTTGAGCCGCATCCGCTATTCGCGTCCTTCATCGAGGCGGCGGTGGAGCAGAGCCGGCTGGTGTAAGTGTTTCGCGGCATGGAGTATTTCGGAGCCGTATGGTGACCATCTATATCGCGCTCCTCCACAGCATCGTGCTGACGCCGCGGAAACGCGTTGTCATGGCCGATCTGCGGTCGATGGCCGAGAGTTTGGGCTTTGAACACGTCCGCACGCTCGTCTCCAGCGGCAATATGGTCTTCGAAACGAGGGAAGGGGACATTTCCGGGATCGAGACGCGCCTCGAAACCACTTTCGAAAAGACCTTCGGCCGGTTCGTTCCCATCATTGTCAGGACCGCGGAGGCTTGGCGCCGACTGGCTACCGCCAATCCGTTCCCGATCGAATCCGCTGCCACATCGGATCAGGTCGCGGTGCGCGTGATGCGAAAGCCAGTCGCGGCGGAAACCATTGTTTCGTTGCGGCATGCCGCCGCGCCGGAGGAAAAGGTCGAGATTGTCGACGGCGATCCGTGGGTTTTCTTCTCGCGTGAAGGGCCGAATTCGCGCCTGCTCGCGGCCATGAACAACAAGCGGCTCGGCGTGGGCACTTCACGCAATTGGAACACCGTGCGCGGGTTGGCGGAGATGGTGGAACAGTCGGCGCTCCATTCTTCCCGGCGCGGGTGAGCCCGCCGAACGATGACCAGGCCGTCGGTCGGCGCAACAGCGGAGAGCGCATCGGCACGCCGCAGCCGGCGGCGTTCCGGTAGAGGTCAAAGAACGGCCAGATTTCCAATGGAGAAACCTTCCGGCGCTTGCGCTCATGGGCGATTGCCGCGGCAATCCCGCCTGGCGGTGAAGCATTCACTGAAAACCCCGTCCGGGTTAGCCTCGGGCACAACGCGAATCATCCAAGGCGAACCATGAGACGTTACAGCCGCTTCCCGATCTGCGCGACGGCCATCATCTTCGCCGCCACGGCCTTCCCGGCGCTTGCGCTGAGCCAAGAGCCGCCGCCGGAAGAGCAGGACCAGCCGGCACCGGCGCCGAAGGTCGAGCGCGTTGCCAACCCGGTCGCGGAATTCACCGGGGTCGACAAGATCACCGGCCGCATCATCACCTTCGACGTCTATATCGACGAGACGGTGCAGTTCGGCGCGCTGCAGGTGACGCCGCGCGTCTGCTATTCGCGTCCCGGCGCCGAGGAGCCGAAGACCGACTCCTTCGTCGAGGTCGACGAGATCACGCTCGACCGGAAGATCCGCCGCATCTTCACAGGCTGGATGTTCGCCCAGAGCCCCGGCCTCAATGCGGTCGAGCATCCCGTCTATGACGTGTGGCTGAAGGACTGCAAGCAGAAGTCCGACGTGCCGCCGCCCGAAAGCGCCAAGGCATCGGACGCGCCGGCCACCGAGACCGTTCCCGATTCGCCCAGCACGGCGACCAAGCCCGCCAACTGACCGGAACCGCCGCACGCGTCGCGCGTTTGCACGCGGCGGACGGGCGCGAGCAGACCGGAGGGCATCCCATGATGGCCAGCGAGAAGGAACTTCTCGAAATCGAGAAGGGGTTCTGGACGCTCGGTGAAGCCTATTTCAAGGCGAATGCCGACAAGGAGTGCCTGGTTGCCTTTCCCGAAATGGCCAGGACCATGAGCAATGTCGACCTTGCCGCCACGGCGAAAGACCCCAACCGCTGGCGCGACCTGAAGATGGACGTCAAGGGGATGGTCGAGCCCGGCTCGGACATCGTCATGCTGACCTATGAAGCGCATGCCACGCGCGAGAGCGGCGAGCCCTATGTGGCGCTGGTCTCGACCGGCTATGTCCGGCGCGCCAACGGCTGGAAAATGATGTTCCATTCGCAGACGCCGCTGAAGAACAGCGACGCCTAGCGCCGGCCGCAGCTACTTGAACGAAACCGCCGTGGTGTTGCCGCCGCAGACCAGGACGGCGATCCGCTCGTCGGCACCGGGCCGGTATTTTCCCGACGCAAGTGCCGCGAAAGCGGCCGCGCCGCCCGGTTCGGCGACGACGCGCAAGCCGTCCCACAGCGCCCGCTGCGCCGCGCGGATGTCGTCGTCCGACACCAATACCGGTTTCTGCACATAGGCCCGTGCCAGCGGAAACATCAGTTCGCCGACGCGTTTGGGCGCCAGCGAGTCGGCGGCGATGCCGTCCGTCCTGCTGTCCACCGGCTGCCCGGCGGTCATCGCGTCGAACAGGGTCGGCGCGCCTTCGGGTTCGACCGCCACGATCCTGACGCGGCCGGCGAACCAGGCGGCTATGCCGCCGATCAGCCCGCCGCCGCCGACCGCGACGAGCAGCGTGTCGATGTCCGGGCAATCTTCCTCGATCTCCCCGCCTAGCGTGCCTTGCCCCAGCAGCGTCTCGACCTGCTCGAAGGCGTGGACGGGCAGCGCGCCGCTTGTCGCCGCGAACGTCTCGCTCTCGGCCAGCGCGTCGGCGTAGCGCTCGCCCACGACATGAACCTCGGCGCCATAGCCGCGTATGCGTTCCAGCTTGGCTGGCGAGGAGATGGTCGGGACGAAGATGTTGGCCGGCATGCCAAGCCGCTGCGCCGCAAGGGCAACCGCCGCGCCGTGGTTGCCGCCGGAAGCGGCGACGACACCGGCGGCGGGAACATCCCGCGTCAGAAGATTGGCGAAGGCGCCGCGCGCCTTGAACGAGCCGCTATGTTGCAGCAGTTCCAGTTTCAGCCGGATCGGATGTGCCGGCAGCCCGAAATCGGCGAGGTCCGCCGACAGGACCGGTGTATGGCGGATGTGGGGCCGAATGGTCCTGGCGACATCGGCGATGGCGCTGGCGGTGAGGGAAGGGTGCATGGGCTGGTTATCCGGTGATTGGCGAGAAACAGGTAATCGAACTCAGGGATGGAAAACAGCCTCGCCCTTCAGCGCGTCGGCCAGCATCGTCTCGTATTTGCCGCGCGGCACGTCCACCGCGCCGAAGCGTTTCAGGTGCTCGGTGGTGAATTGCGTGTCGAGGAGGGCGAAGCCACGTGCCTTCAGACGTTCGACGAGATGAACGAGGCAGATCTTGGAAGCGTCGGTTTCGCGCGAAAACATGCTCTCGCCGAAGAAGACGCGACCGAGCGAGACGCCGTAGAGGCCGCCGACCAGCCGCTCGCCCTGCCACGCCTCGACCGAATGGGCATTTCCCATGCGGTGGAGTTGGATATAGGCTTCGCGGATCGGCGGGTTTATCCAAGTCGACTGGCGTTCCTCGCGCTTTTCCGCGCAGGCGTCGATCGTCGCTTCGAAATCGGAGTCGAAGCGAATGTCGAACGGCCGCCTGCGCATAGCCTTGGCCAGGCTTTTCGGCACATGGAAGCCGTCGAGCGGGATGATGCCGCGCGTCTCCGGGCGCACCCAGAACACTTCGGGGTCCGAGGCGCTCTCCGCCATCGGAAACACGCCCGAGGCATAGGCCTTGAGCAGAAGGTCGGTCGGGATGCGGTGTCCGGGCGCGTAGGGACGCGACATGGTTCCGCTTTCAGTGCGCTTCGGCGTCCTTGGCCAGATATTTTTCCAGCCAGTGGATGTCGTAGTCGCCATTGGCGATGTCGGGATTGCCGACGAGGTCGCGGAACAGCGGCAGCGTCGTATTGATGCCGTCCACCACGAACTCGTCCAGCGCGCGGCGCAGACGCATCATGCACTCGACGCGGTTGCGGCCGTGGACGATCAGCTTGCCGATCAGGGAATCGTAATAAGGCGGGATGCGGTAGCCCGAATAGACGCCCGAATCGACGCGGATGCCGAGCCCGCCCGGTGTATGGAAATGCGTGATGGTGCCGGGCGAGGGGGTGAAGGTACGCGGATCCTCGGCGTTGATGCGGCACTCGATGGCATGGCCGTTGAACTTGATGTCCTCCTGCCGGACCGACAGCCCGCCGCCCGAAGCGACGCGAATCTGCTCATGCACCAGGTCGATGCCGGTGATCGCCTCGGTCACCGGGTGCTCCACCTGCAGGCGGGTGTTCATCTCGATGAAATAGAACTCGCCGTCCTCGTAGAGGAATTCGATCGTGCCGGCGCCGGAATAGCCGAGATCGGCCACGGCCTTGGCGCAGATGCCGCCGATCCTGGCACGTTGGTCGGCATTGAGGGCAGGGGAATTCGCCTCTTCCCAGACTTTCTGGTGGCGGCGCTGTAGCGAACAGTCGCGCTCGCCGAAATGCACACCCTTGCCCATACCGTCGCCGAACACCTGCAACTCGATATGGCGGGGCTTTTCGAGATACTTCTCGATGTAGACAGCGTCGTCGCCGAAGGCGGCTCCTGCTTCCGAGCGCGCGGTGGCCAGCGCCACTTCCAGGTCTTCCTCCGAGCGCGCCACCTTCATGCCGCGCCCGCCGCCACCGGCGGCCGCCTTGATGATGACCGGATAGCCGATCTCCGCGGCGATGCGCTTGGCTTCCTTTTCCTCCGTCACCGCGCCGTCCGAGCCTGGCACGCAGGGGATGCCGAGGTGCTTGGCGGTGCGCTTGGCCTCGATCTTGTCGCCCATGATGCGGATGTGGTCGCCGGTCGGGCCGATGAAGGTGATGTTGTGGGCAGCCAGTATGTCGGCGAACTTGGCGTTCTCCGACAGGAAGCCGTAGCCCGGATGCA
>CAYYZC010000248.1:3256-5048 GCA_964475605.1 uncultured Chelativorans sp. | reverse complement strand
TCCTCGAGCTCCTGCAGGGCGGCCATCGCGCCTTCCGTGTCGCCATCGGCGATCAGGGTCAGCGCCTGCGAGAAAGCGTCGCCGGAGCGGTTGGCGCGCGTCTCGTTCCAGTGCTGCAGCGCGACATACGACCCCGTGGCCACGATGATGGCGACCACGATCGCGATGATGATCAGGCCGTAGCGGTCCCAGAGCGCCTTCGCCTGTTCCTGGCGGAACTCCTGATCGACCTCACGGAAGAAACTGTCGTTGGACATGAAAACCCGTCGCTGACTGTGCTCAAGGCGGTTCTAGACGAAAATCGGTGGCATGGAAGTGGCCAGAGCCAAAAAAGCCGTGACCGCGGGCTCCGCATTGACGCCGCATTCGCGCCCGAAGCTTGTCATGCTTCGAAAATCAGTCGCGGTTCCCGTCCTTGCGTTTCCTTCTCGCCGTCCCCTTCCTGCTTGCCTTCGTCTTCGCTTCCATCGTCGGCCCGGTCGCCGCGCAGCCGCAATATGTCATCATCTCCTTCGACGGCGCATTGCACAACGAGCAGTGGGAGCGCAGCCGGGCGCTGGCGAAGCGCACCGGGGCGTCCTTCACCTATTTCCTCTCCTGCGTCTATCTGCTGACCCGCGAGACGCGCAGTGAATACAGGCCGCCGGACCGCCATGCCGGCGCCTCGAATGTCGGCTTCGGCTTCTCGCGCGAAGACGTGGCCTTGCGCCTCGCCCATATCTGGGCGGCGCGCGACGAAGGCCACGACATCGCCAGCCATGGCTGCGGCCATTTCGACGGCGGCGACTGGACGGAAGCGGAATGGTCGGCGGAGTTCGACCAGTTCCAGCACGTCCTTGAGGAGAGCTGGGAGATCAACGCCATCCCGGGAAAGCCGGAGGGCTGGACGGAATTCGCCCGCAGCGGCATCGTCGGCTTCCGCGCGCCCTATCTCTCGACCGGCGACGGGCTTTATGCCGCGCTCGCCGAACACGGCTTCGCCTATGATGCGAGCGCGGTCTCCCAGGGGCCGCAGCGACCCGACACGAGCGGCAGGGTGACGCGCTTCGCGCTGCCGATGGTCGCGGAAGGGCCGAAGGGACGGCCGGTCATCGCCATGGACTACAATCTCTTCGTGCGCCACAGCGGCGGCGTCGAGCAGGAGGACGACGGAAGCTTCGAGGACCGGACGGTCGCCGCCTTCACCGCCGCGCTCGACGAGCAGATCGCCGGCGAGCGGATCCCGCTCCAGATCGGCTACCACTTCACGCTGATGAACGGCGGCGCCTATTGGCGGGCGCTGGAGCGTTTCGCGCTCGATGCCTGCGCGCGGCCGCAGGTGCGCTGCGTCAGCTATCGCGACTATCTCGAGGCGACCGGCCGGCAGCGAAGCGGTCCGACCGCCGGCTGAGCCGGCTCAGGCGCGCTCCGCGCCGCGCACGGAAACCGCCAGCCAGGCGGCGACCAGGAGCACTGCGGCCGCGATCAGCGACGGCAGGACGAAGCTGCCGGTCCAGTCGGCCAGGAAGCCGGCGACGATCGGACCGACGATCTGGCCGGTACCGAAGGCGGCGGTCATCATCGCCAGCACCCGGCGGGGTGCCACGGCGCCGAGCACGCGGCCGAGTTGCAGTCCCTGCGCCGTCACCGCGACGAATGTGCCGCCGAGCAGGATGCCGCCGAGCGCCGGCCCGAGATGGCCGGGAACGGCAATGCTCGCGACGACGCCCACCGCCAGCACCAGGCAGCCGACGGCATAGGTCGGCGCCAGCCCCTTGCGGCGCACCAGCTTGTCCCACAGCCAGACCGAAGG
>CAYYZC010000248.1:0-3156 GCA_964475605.1 uncultured Chelativorans sp. | reverse complement strand
CCGACGCCGACGCCGCCGAAATGGAGCGCCTGAAGGCCGCCGCGGCCGGCCGCGGCAAGGCGCACGAAGACGATCGACGTCACGAAGACCATGACGAAGGCGCTCGCCACGCCGGCAAGGAAGCGGATGACGGCGAAGGTCCACAGGCCGTCGGGGGCCGCCATCGCCGCCGCCAGCAATGCGTTGCCGGCGAGCGCCAGGACGGCGATCGCCCGCTCGCGCCCCTGGCCCCAATCGCCGGCGGCAAGGATCGCGCCGACGAGATAGCCGACATAGTTCGCCGAAGCGATCAGACCGGCATCGGCGGCCGAAAGGCCGATCCCGTCCATCATGGCGGGCAGGATCGGCGTATAGACGAAGCGGCCGATGCCCATGGCGGTGGCCATGGCGATCATACCGGCAAAGGCGTGGCTGAAAGGCGAAGGAACGGTGGAATCCATCGCGACGACCTTAGCGGCAGCGCCTGCCCCGGCAACCCGCTTGCGGCGCTGGCGCAACAAAATGCCTTGCGATGGCTCGCGGCGGGGCGTCAGCGATGCTGCGATGGCGCGAACTCGGCGACCAGTTCGTGGCTGCCGGCCGGGTAGGTCAGCCGCACGTGAGTGACGGTGGCGCCGCCGCTCCAGGTCCGCCGCTCGATGACGAGGCAGGCAGCGTTCGGCTCGATGCCGAGGAGCGTCGCGACCCGGGCATCGGCGGCGACGGCGGAGATGCGGTGCTCAGCCGCGCTCCACGGCAGATGCGCGATCAGCCACGGGCCGGGGGCGCCCTGCTCGAAACCCTCGTCGCGCGCCTCGGGCACTGCATCGATGCTGATCAGCCGCTCCTCCAGGCAGAAGGGGCGCGGACCGGCGAGATGGACCGCGACGACGTCGACCCAGCGCGCTCCGGCGGCAAGATCGAAGCGCTTCCGTTCGGCCGGGCCGGCAGCGCGCTCGGCGCGCGATATCCGCCGGTATCGGTAGAGCGCCCCGAGCGACTGGACCTCGGCCTTGATGTCGCGGATCTCCATCACCGCCGACTGGCTCTGCGGCCGCGACACGAAGCTGCCGGATTTGCGCCGCCGCTCGATCAGGCCGCGCCTGACCAGCTCGGTGAGCGCCTTGTTCACCGTCATGCGCGAGCAGCCATAGGCTTCCGTCAGCTCGTGCTCGAAGGGGATGCGATGGCCGGGCGGCCATCTGCCCGACAGGATGTTGCCTTCGAGATCGTCGAGGATGCGCAGATGCAGGGAGCGCTTGCCTGGCTCGGCAGGCTTGGTCCCGCTCATGCGGCGATCTGCTTCATCGCCGCCGCGAAGCGCGCCGCGACCGCCTCGCGGTCGCGGTGGCGGCCTGCCTCGACCTGCTTCTCGCCATGGACCCAGACGCAGTCTACCGACGCGCCGGCGGCGAAGATCCAGCAATCGAGCAGGCGCTCGACGGGCGGCGAAAGATCGTGCCTGACCCTCAGGCTGACCAGATCGGCCGGCGCGCCCGCCTTCAACCCGCTCTCGACACCGAGAGCCGCAGCGCCGCCCTCGACAGCGCGCCGGTAGAGCCCGGTGCCGGTCGACGCGCCGGGCGCGGCGAGCACGTTGCGCTCGCGGCGGGCCAGGCGCTGCGCATATTCGAGCTGACGCAGCTCGTCGGCGACGCCGATCAGCACGTTGGAATCGGATCCGACGCCGAAACGGCCCCCTTGGCCGATGAACGCCTGCGTCGGAAAGATGCCGTCGCCGAGATTGGCCTCCGTCACCGGGCAGAGGCCGGCGACCGCGCCGCTTCTCGCCAGCGCCGCCGTTTCGGTCTCGCTCATATGCGTGGCGTGGATCAGGCACCAGCGGCGATCGACCGGCTGGTTGTCGAGCAGCCATTCGACCGGCCGGCGGCCGGACCAGGCGAGGCAATCCTCGACCTCGCGGACCTGTTCGGCGACGTGCATGTGGATCGGGCCGCCGCCTGCCAGCCCGACGACCGCAGAAAGCTCTTCCGGAGCGACGGCGCGCAGGCTATGCGGCGCGACACCGACCTTGCCCTCCGTCAGGCCGGCGGTGATCTCGCGGCTGCGGGCAAGCAGCCGCTCGAACTGGTCGAGATCGAGGATGAAGCGGCGCTGCTCGGGATCGGGCGCCGCCCCCCCGAAATTCGAATGGGCATAGAAGACCGGCAGCAGCGTCAGGCCGATCCCGGTCCGCGACGCGGCCGCGGCGATGCGTACCGTCATCTCCGCGATGTCGGCATAGGGCCGGCCGTCGCGGTCGTTGTGAAGATAGTGGAACTCGCCGACCCTCGTGAAACCCGCCTCCAGCATCTCGATATAGAGCTGGGCGGCGAAGGCCTCCGACTGGTCGGGCGTCATGTTGAGCGCGAAATGATACATGATCTCGCGCCAGCTCCAGAACGTGTCGCTGCCCGGACCGCGCAGCTCCGCCAGCCCCGCCATGCCGCGCTGGAAGGCGTGGCTGTGCAGGTTCGGCAGGCCGGGCAGCAGAAAGGCGCAGCGCTCGTCGCCCGGCTGCGCTTCTGCACCGGATTCGACCGCGGCGATGCGGCCCCGCTCCAGCGTCAGGCGGACATCCGCAGTCCAGCCCTGCGGCAGCAAAGCCTGCGCGGCATGAAGTACGGCCATTCCGATTCCCACCTCCGCACCGGGCACGAGATTCCGCTTGCAAGTGCCATTATGTCTATACATAATAACAGGCTAAGGGAAGAGAAAAACCGCGATGCCCGATCTCGACGCGAGAGGCCAAGGGGAGGATGCCGTGCAGCTCTGGCGCGGCGCGCGTATCGCGACGCTCGACCCGGCGCTCGGGGGGCTTGGCATCATCGAGAAGGGCGCGATCGCGGTGCGGGGTGGCCGGATCGCCTATGTCGGCGCCGAGGCCGGCCTGCCGGCCGACTTCCGCGGCGTGCGCGCGACCGACTGCGACGGACGCTGGATCACGCCGGGCCTGATCGACTGCCATACGCATCTGGTCCATGCCGGCGACCGGGCGCGCGAGTTCGAGATGCGGCTCGCCGGCGCCAGCTATCAGCAGATCGCCGAAGCCGGCGGCGGCATCGTCTCCTCCGTCGAGGCGCTGCGGGCGGCGAGCGAGGACGAGCTCATCGCGCAAAGCCTGCCCCGCCTCGACGCGCTGCTCGCCGAAGGCGTCACCACGATCGAGGTCAAGTC
>CAYYZC010000247.1:0-5051 GCA_964475605.1 uncultured Chelativorans sp. | reverse complement strand
ATCTCCCCCCTTGAGGGGGAGATGTCCGGCAGGACAGAGGGGGGCAACGTAGAGCGCCGGATACCTCCTGTTGAGGCGGATGCCAAGGGTTCTCCGCCTTTCACCGCCCCATGACCTCGCCGGACATCGTCATCATCGGCTCCGGCATCGGAGGGGCGACGCTGGCGGCAGGCCTTGCCGGCAGCGGCGCGAGGGTGCTGATCCTGGAACGCGGCGAGCGGCTCGCCGACAGCGCCGAGGCGCGCGATGCGCGCGCCATCTTCGGCCGCGGCCATTTCCGCCCGCGGGAGACCTGGCGCGAGCATGGCGGCGATCCGTTCAGCCCCGGCAACTACTACCATGTCGGCGGCAACTCCAAGTTCTACGGCGCCGTGCTGATCCGCTACCGGGCGGAGGATTTCGGCGAGCTGGAGCATTTCGACGGCGTCTCGCCGGCCTGGCCGTTCCCCTATGACGAGCTGGAGCCGTGGTATTGCCGCGCCGAGCAGCTCTACCGCGTGCGCGGCGCGACCGGCGACGATCCGACCGAGCCGCGTCATTCGCAGCCCTATCCGCACCCGCCGGTGCCCGACGAGCCGTCGATCGAGCGGGTGCGCGCCGAGCTTGCCGCCCAAGGCCTGCATCCGGCCTCGCTGCCGCTCGGCGTCGATATCGACGCCTGGCTGGCGCGTGCCGCCACGCCGTGGGACGCTTTTCCCAACACCGGACTCGGCAAGATGGACGCCGAGACTGCCGGCCTCGCAGCCGCGCTTAAGGACGAGAACATCACGCTCGAGACCGGCGCCCATGTCACCCGTTTCGAACCGGGCGCGGACGGCCGGTCGATCGCAAGGATCTGCTATCGCCAGGGCGGCGAGGAGAAGGCGCTGTCGCCGAAGCTGGTGGTGCTTGCCGCCGGCGCGGTCAATTCGGCCGCGATCCTTTTGCGCTCGGGCGAGGATGGCGGGCTTGCCAACCGCTCCGGCCAGGTCGGGCGCAACTTCATGAACCACAATGCGGCGGCGATGCTCGCCGTCGATCCGCGCCGGCGCAACGACGCCGTCTACCAGAAGACGCTCGGCTTCAACGATTTCTACCTCTCCGGCGGGACCGATGAGCGGCCGCTCGGCAATGTCCAGCTTCTGGGCAAGGTCTCCGGCGACATCCTGGCCGCCAATGCGCGCTTCCTGCCGAAGCTCGGCAGCGACTATATCGCGCGCCATTCGGTCGACTGGTATCTGATGACGGAGGACCTGCCGGACCCGGAAAGCCGGGTCATGGTGGACGGCGCCGACATCGTGCTGAAATGGCGGCGCAGCAATCTCCGGGCGCTTCAGGGACTTGAGCGCAGGATGCGCGAGATCCTGCGTGCCTGCGGCTATCCGGTGGTGCTGGCGCGGCCCTTCGACAAGCGGACGCCGTCGCATCAATGCGGCACGGTGCGCATGGGCGCCGACCCGGCATCGGCGCCGCTCGACCCGTTCTGCCGCGCCTTCGACTGCCCGAACCTGTTCGTCGTCGACGCCTCCTTCCTGCCCTGCTCGGCGGCGGTCAATCCGGCGCTCACCATCGCCGCCCAGGCGCTGCGGGTGGCGGATCATATCCGCAAATCGGAGTTGGAAGGATGACCGGCATGAGGGAGCAGCGTCCGGTCGCCATCGTCACGGGCGCGGCGCGCGGGATCGGCCTCGCCATCGCGCGCTCGCTGGCCGGGTCCGGCTTCGACATCGTCGCGGCCGATGTTCCAGGCGCTTCGGAAGGCGAGGTGAGGCAGGCGGTCGAGGCCGGGCAGGGGCGGTGCAGCTTCGTCGAAGCCGACATTTCCGACCTGTCGGGCCATGCCGGGATCGTCGAGGCGGCGGTCGGCGGCTTCGGCCGGCTCGACTGCCTGGTCAACAATGCCGGCATCGGGGCGCCCGTGCGCGGCGACCTGCTGGAGCTGGCGCCGGAGCATTTCGACCGCGTCATGGCGGTCAATCTGCGCGGCGCCGTGTTCCTCAGCCAGCAGGCCGCGCGGGCGATGCTGGACCTGCCGGCCGTGGGCCGCCGCTCGATCGTCAACATCACCTCGGTCAGCGCCGGGATGGCTTCGCCCGAGCGGCCGGACTACTGCATGTCGAAGGCGGCATTGTCGATGTGGACGAAGAACCTGGCGCTGCGGCTGGCGCCCGAGGGCATCGACGTGTTCGAGGTGCGGCCCGGAATCATCCGCACCGGCATGACGGAAGGCGTCAGCGGGAAATATGACCGGCTGATAGAGGGCGGGCTGGTGCCGGCGCGGCGCTGGGGCGAGGCGGAGGACGTCGGCATGATCGTCGCCGCGCTCGCTTCGGGCAGCTTCGCCTTCGCCACCGGCTCGGTGATCAATGCCGACGGCGCGCTCAGCGTGCCGCGGTTGTAGGAAAGGTTTGCCGGAGATGGCTGCGCTCTACGTTGCCCCCCTCTGTCCTGCCGGACATCTCCCCCTCCCCCCTTGCGGGGGAGATGTCCGGCAGGACAGAGGGGGGTGCGAAGGGGCGCCCCTGCTTTCCGACACCCGGCACGTCAAGGAGAGGCCAGCCCATGCCTGATTTCATCATCGTCGGCGGCGGGTCGGCCGGCTGCGTGCTCGCCGGACGGCTGAGCGAGGATCCGGCCAATTCCGTGCTGCTGATCGAGGCGGGAGGAAACGACCGCCACCCGCTCATCCACATGCCGGCCGGTTTCGCCAAGATGACCAAGGGCATTGCGAGCTGGGGCTGGTCGACGGTGCCGCAGCGCCACATGAACGACCGCGTCTTCCGCTACACGCAGGCGAAGGTGATCGGCGGCGGCTCCTCGATCAACGCGCAGATCTACACGCGCGGCAATGCGCGCGACTACGATGCATGGGCGCAGGAGGAAGGCTGCGCGGGCTGGAGCTATCGCGAGGTTCTGCCCTATTTCAAGCGGGCGGAGTCCAACCAGCGCTACGCCAACGATTATCACGGCGACGAGGGGCCGCTCGGCGTTTCCAATCCGGTCGCGCCGCTGCCGATCTGCGAGGCGTGGTTCCGCGCCGCGCAGCAGATGGGGATTCCGTTCAATCCGGATTTCAACGGACGCAGCCAGGAGGGCGTCGGCTACTACCAGCTCACCCAGCGCGACGCGCGCCGGTCCTCCACCGCGGTCGCCTATCTGAGGCCGGCGCGCAACCGGAAGAACCTGACGGTGCGCACCGCCGCGATGGTGACGCGCGTCGTGCTCGAAGGCGGCAGGGCCGTCGGCGTCGAGCTGGTCGCGCGGCCTGGCGCGGCGCCCGAGATCGTGCGTGCGACGCGCGAGGTGATCGTCAGTTGCGGCGCCATCGGCTCGCCGAAGCTGCTGCTGCAGTCGGGCATCGGCCCGGCCGACCATCTCGGCGCCGTCGGTATCGCGGTCAGGCACGACCTGCCCGGCGTCGGGTCCAACATGCAGGACCATCTCGACCTCTTCACCATCTGCGAATGCACCGGCGACCACACCTACGACAATTACGCCAGGCTCCACCGCACTCTGTGGGCGGGCCTGCAATATGTGCTGCTGAAGAAGGGTCCGGCAGCGTCCAGCCTGTTCGAGACGGGCGGGTTCTGGTACGCCGACCCGACCGCCGCCTCGCCCGACATCCAGTTCCATCTCGGGCTCGGCTCCGGCATCGAGGCGGGCGTGGCCAGGCTCGACAATCCAGGCGTGACGCTGAACTCGGCCTATCTCCATCCGCGCTCGCGCGGCACGGTGCGGCTTGCGAGCGCCGATCCTGCGGCAATGCCGCTGATCGACCCGAACTACTGGGCCGACCCGCATGACCGGGAAATGGCGATCAAGGGCCTTCGGCTCGCCCGCGAGATGATGCGCCAGAAGGCCTTGGGCCCCTTCGTCGCCCGCGAGGTGCTGCCGGGGCCGGACTGCGACGGCGACGACGATCTCCTCGACTATGCCTGCCGCTCGGCCAAGACCGATCACCACCCTGTCGGCACCTGCCGCATGGGCCATGACGACATGGCGGTGGTGACGCCGGAGCTGAAGGTGCGCGGACTCGAGGGCCTGCGCGTCTGCGATGCGTCGATCATGCCGCGATTGCCCTCCTCCAACACCAATGCCCCGGCGATCATGGTCGGCGAGAAGGGCGCCGACCTGGCGCTCGGCCGCGAGGCGCTGCCGCCGGCCGTGTTCGAGGGCAATCCGCGCGCCGCATGAGGGGAACCGCTGCGGCTGCCTGCGCGTTGCGGCGCTATCGACGGAAGGGGGGAGCATGATCGGCGAGATGCTGGACGATATCGGCCATCCGACATGGCTTCCCTTCAGCGTGATCGCGATCCGCATCGCGATCGCGGCCGTCCTCGGTGCGCTGGTCGGCTTCGAACGCGAATGGCGGAATCATCCCGCCGGCCTGCGCACCCATATCCTGATCTCGATCGCGGCAGCCTCCTTCGCCATTCTCGGCATCGAGATCGTGCATAGCGCACAGTTCGAAGGTGATGCCTCGCGGCTCGACCCGCTCCGCCTGATCGAGGCGGTGACGGCGGGCGTCGCCTTCCTGGCCGCCGGCACCATCATCTTCTCGCGCGGGCAGGTCAGAGGGCTGACCACCGGTGCCGGCATGTGGCTTGCCGGCGCGATCGGGCTGGCGGCCGGCCTCGGATTCTGGCAGGTGGCGTTGCTGGCGACGGTGCTGGCGCTGCTGGTGCTCGGGTTGATGCACACGATCGAGAGGCGCCTCGGCAGGGGAGATGACGACGGGATCGACCAGGGCGGGTGAGCGCCCGCGCGGATTCGTTGCCGAGGCGCTGAATCGCTGCTATGAGCAGCGCCATGGAAGAGCTTTTCGGACATCCCGCCTATCGCGGCTTCGTCCTCCAGGACGTGAAGCGGCTGCCCGCCCGCTTCTTCTCGCGCATCTGCGGCGGCCTCACCGTTCGTCTCGGCTGAGCGGTCCGCTTCGCGCGTCCTTCGAGCAGCATTCCAGTTACCCATGACAGGCAAACACCATGACCGCACCCCGCACTCTCTATGACAAGATCTTCGACGACCATGTCGTCGAGCGCCAGGAAGACGGCACCTGCCTCCTCTATATC
>CAYYZC010000246.1:1831-5052 GCA_964475605.1 uncultured Chelativorans sp. | reverse complement strand
AACCCTTGACACCAAACCACACAGTTGCTCGGGCTTGTCCCGAGGATCTGCCGCACGGCAGTCGCTAGCTGGTGATCGGCCGTTCCCGCGGATCCGCGTGGTCGAAATTCCGTCAGCCGAAGCAGATCCTCGGGGCAAGCCCGAGGATGACGCCGCAACTGTGCAACTCCCGCGACATCATATGCGATTACCCTCCCTGCAAGGGGGAGGGGGGCGGCGCTGATGGACCGGTTCGCCGACAAGATCGTGCCCGTCACCGCGATCCTGCTCGGGATCGTGCTGGTCTGGTATGTCGGCGCCTATGCGCTGAATGCGCCGTTCCAGCGAGATCTCGACCGCCGTGCCGGCGAGGCGCCCTCTTTCACCGAATTCGTCGTCAGGACGATGAGCCAGCCGAAGCCGACGCTGCCGGCGCCGCATCAGGTCGCGGTCAATTTCTTCGAGAACACCTTCCTGCGCGACGTCACCTCCAGCCGCAGCCTCGTCTACCATGCCTGGGTGACGCTTTCCTCGACCCTGCTCGGCTTCGCCTTCGGCACCGCGCTCGGCATACTGATCGCGGTCGGCATCGTCCATCTGACGGCGCTCGACCGCAGCCTGATGCCCTGGATCATCACCTCGCAGACGATCCCGATCCTGGCGCTGGCGCCGATGATCATCGTGGTGCTTGCCTCGGTCGGCATCACCGGGCTGATCCCCAAGGCGCTGATCTCGACCTATCTGTCCTTCTTTCCGGTCGCCGTCGGCATGGTGAAGGGGCTGCGCTCGCCCGACATCATCCATCTCGACCTGATGCGCACCTACAATGCGTCGCGCGCGCAGCTGTTCTGGAAATTGCGGCTGCCGGCCTCGGTGCCCTTCCTCTTCGCGTCGATGAAGGTGGCGATCGCAGCCAGCCTCGTCGGCGCCATCGTCGGCGAGCTGCCCACCGGCGCCGTGGCGGGAATCGGCGCCAAGCTGCTCTCCGGTTCCTATTACAGCCAGACGATCGACATGTTTTCCGCGCTCGTCGCCGGCTCGATCGTCGCCATCCTTCTGGTCACGGCGGTGGGCGCGGTCGGCCGGCTGGTCGAGACCGCGATGGGCGCGCACCCGGCATGAGCGCGTTGCGGCCCTCATGGCAGACGATGGCCGCCGCGCTGCTGGTGCTCGCCGCGCTGGCGACGCTGCCGATCGTGGGAGGCGGAGGGGCGTTGCCGGCCGCCCGGGCGCTGCTCCTGCCCGCCCTGATCTTCGGTCTGCTCGTGGTGGCGATGGCGAGCGATCTGCTCAACCCGCCGGTGATGCGCACCGCCCTGTCGCTGCTGGTCTTCGTGCATATCGCCGCGGCATCGCTGCTGAGCCTGCTCGGCGGCGAGACGGGCAATGCCGGACCGGCGTTCTTTCTCCTGATCGCGGCCTCGTGGCTGCTTGCCTGGCGCACGGTGACGATCCTGTCCGGCCTGCCGGCGACGCCGCTGCTCAGGCTGCTGGTGCCGGTCCTTTTCGGCGTCTGGATCCTGATCCTGTGGGAGGCGATCGTCCGCGGCGCGGGCATCCCCTTCATCCTGCTGCCGCCGCCGAGCGCGGTCTGGGCGCGGATGGCGAGTTCGCTGCCGACGCTCTGGGCCGACGTCAACCAGACCATCTTCAAGGCGGTGCTGGTCGGCTATGCGATCGGCTGCCTGAGCGGCTTCGCGGCGGCCGTGCTTGCCGACCGCTTCCTGTTTCTGCGCCGCGGGCTGCTGCCGATCGGCAACATGGTCTCGGCGCTGCCGATCATCGGCATCGCGCCGATCACGGTGATGTGGTTCGGCTTCGACTGGCCGTCCAAGGCGGCCGTCGTGGTGGTGATGACGTTCTTCCCGATGCTGGTGAACACCGTCGCGGGCCTCTCGGCGGCCGGCCATATGGAGCGCGACCTGATGCGCACCTATGCCGCCGGCTACTGGCAGACGCTCGCCAAGCTGCGGTTGCCGGCGGCCATGCCCTTCATCTTCAACGCGCTCAAGATCAACTCCACCCTGGCGCTGATCGGCGCCATCGTGGCGGAGTTCTTCGGCACGCCGGTGGTCGGCATGGGCTTCCGCATCTCGACCGAGGTCGGGCGCATGAATATCGACATGGTATGGGCGGAAATCGCGGTTGCGGCGCTCGCGGGTTCGGTCTTCTATGGCGGGATCGCTCTCATCGAGAGAGCCGTCACGTTTTGGCATCCGTCTGTCCGCGGTGGATAGACAAACTCCAGAGGGAACGGAAAAATGAAGAAGACGATCGTTTCGATACTGGCCGGCGCGATGTCGCTCACAGCCGTGCAGGCCTGGGCGGCGGACGAGGTGACGCTGCAGCTCAAATGGGTCCCGCAATCGCAGTTCGGGGGCTATTTCGTCGCCCTCGAGAAGGGTTTCTACGAGGAGGAGGACCTCGATGTCACCATCAAGCCCGGCGGACCCGACATCGCCCCGGAGCAGGTGATCGCCGGCGGCGGAGCCGACGTGATCGTGACCTGGATGGCGGCAGCACTTTCGGCGCGCGAGAAGGGGGTGCCGCTGGTCAATATCGCCCAGCCCTTCAAGAAGGCCGGCATGCAGCTCGTCTGCCCCGTCGACGGGCCGGTCCAGACCGTGGAGGATTTCCCCGGCCACACGCTCGGCGTCTGGTTCTTCGGCAACGAGTATCCGTTCTATGCCTGGATGAACAAGCTCGGCTACTCGACGGAGGGCGGTGCCGACGGCGTCACGGTTCTCAAGCAGAGCTTCGACGTCCAGCCGCTGATCCAGAAGCAGGCCGACTGCATCTCGGTCATGACCTATAACGAATACTGGCAGCTCATCGATGCCGGCTACAAGGCGGAGGACCTGATCGTCTTCAACTATACGGAGATGGGCAACGATCTGCTCGAGGACGGTCTCTACGCGCTCCAGGACAATCTCCAGGATCCGGCTTTCAAGGACAAGATGGTGCGCTTCGTGCGCGCGTCGATGAAGGGCTGGGAATATGCGATGGAGAACCCGGAAGAGGCGGCCGGCATCGTCATGGACAGTGGCGGCCAGGACGAGAACCATCAGGTCCGCATGATGGGCGAGGTGGCGAAGCTCATCGACGAGCCGGATGCCAAGCTCAATGTCGAAGCCTATGAGCGCACCGTGGATGCGCTGCTCGAACAGGACATCATCCAGAACGAGCCGGAGGGCGCCTATACGACGGAGATCACCGACGCGCTCTGAGCACGCCGGCCGAAC
>CAYYZC010000246.1:0-1731 GCA_964475605.1 uncultured Chelativorans sp. | reverse complement strand
GTCATGCCGGTGGCGCGGCGGAAATAGCGGTTGAAATAGGCCGGGTCGGAGAAACCCAGCCCATAGGCCACAGCCTGGACGGGCAGGCGCCCGAAGACCAGCTCGCGCCGCGCCGTCTCCAGGATGCGGGCCGCGATCAGCTCCTGCACGCTGTTGCCGGTGGCGCGGCGTGCCATCCGGTTGAGATGGGTCGGCGAGACGCCGATGCGCTCGGCGTAGAAGCCGACCGGCCGGTGCTCGCGGAAATGGGCGGCGATCAGGTCGAGAAGCTCGTCGATGCGCCGTGCGCCGCGCGGCAGGCCGGGCTCGTTCGTTTCCGCAGGCGTGCCGCCGGCCCGGACCAGCCGGACGATCGTCTCCGTCATCAGCGCCTCCAGCAGCAGCATGCGCCCGGCAGCCCGGCCGGACAGCTCGGCGGCAAGCTGGAGGATCGAGGACGAGACGCTTCGAGCCCGAACGTCGTCTTCCGGCAGGGGAACGACACGCGGCGCCTGCGCAAAGGCCGCGATGCGCCGGTCGGCGCCGGTCAGCAGGGTGAGGCGGTCGGCGAGCGCGGTGACCACGAGTCCGTCGATGTCGCGCGAGAAGCGAAAGCCGTGGACGTCGCCGGCAGGTATGAAAAGTGCCGCCGGTGCCGAAAAGTGAAGGCTTTCGTCCAGACGCAGCATCTCGCCATGTCCCGAATGGAGATGAAAGAGCTGGAAGAAGGCGTCATGGCGATGCAGTGCGATTTCCCAATTGTTGGGGTGCGTTCGCACCGGAATCGTCTCGCAGTGAAGCCAGAAATCGGCCGGCTCCGGCGTCGCTTCGCCATAGAGCCGGTAGGTCGGCACGGCCGTCGTCATGTCCCGAACTTCTCCGTCAGAGATGTTCGGATAGTGCAAGCGAATGACCTGATTGTCCATTGTTGCCGCATCCCGCCCGACGCACCCTTGCATGGGAAGCCCGGAAAGGCTGGGACCCTCCGGGGAGGAAGGAAATCGGTGAGGACCCAGGTCGCCATCATCGGATCTGGCCCGGCCGGCCTGCTGCTAGGGCAGTTGCTGAGCAATGCCGGCATCGACAACATCATCCTCGACCGCGTCGGCTGCGACTACATTCTCGGCCGCATCCGCGCCGGCGTGCTGGAGGAGGGCACTTGCCGGCTGCTCGACGAAGCAGGCGCCGGCACGCGGATGCGGCACGAGGGCCTGCCGCATGAGGGGATCGATCTCGCCTTCGCCGGCCAGCACCACCGCATCGACCTCCATGCGTTGAGCGGCAAGCATGTGATGGTCTACGGGCAGACCGAGATGACGCGCGACCTGATGGACCGCCGCGACGAGACCGGCGGGGCGACCATCTACGATGCCGCCAATGTCGAGCCGCTCGACTTCGACGGCGAGCGCCCCGCGGTGCGCTTCGAGAAGGACGGCGTCGCCGGTCGCATCGACTGCGATTTCATCGCCGGCTGTGACGGCTTTCACGGTCCTTCGCGCAAGGCGGTGGAAGGCAGGGGGCTGGAGACCTTCGAGCGCATCTATCCGTTCGGATGGCTGGGGATCGTGGCCGAGGTGCCGCCGGTCAGCGACGAGCTCGTCTATGCCAACCATTCGCGCGGCTTCGCGCTCTGCTCGATGCGCTCGCATACGCGCAGTCGCTACTATATCCAGTGCGCCCTCGACGAGAAGATCGGGCAATGGCCGGACGAGCGCTTCTGGGACGAGCTCCGACGCCGCCTGCCCGAGGGCA
>CAYYZC010000245.1:3173-5059 GCA_964475605.1 uncultured Chelativorans sp. | reverse complement strand
GCGAGAGGCGGCCGGCGCCGCATTGCGGACATTGGCGCGGGTCGGCGCCATCCGCGCGGGCCGGGAACAGATGCGGGCCGAGCATCTCGTCGAGCGCCTCGATCACCTGGGCGACCCGCAAATCCTTGATGTCGCCGACGGCATTGGTGAACTCGCGCCAGAAGTCGCGCAGCAGCTCGCGCCAGGCGAGCTCGTTGCCGGCTATGCGGTCGAGCTGCTCCTCCAGATCGGCGGTGAAGTCGTATTCGACATAGCGCTCGAAGAAGCTTTCGAGGAAGGCCGTCACGAGGCGGCCCTTGGCCTGCGGCATCAGCCGCCGCCGGTCGATCACGACATAGTCGCGGTCCTCCAGCGTCTTCAACGTCGCGGCATAGGTGGAGGGCCGGCCGATGCCGAGCTCTTCCAGCTTCCTGATCAGCGAGGCTTCCGAATAGCGCGGCGGCGGCTCGGTCGTATGCTGGGTGACGTTGACGGCGCGGCGGTCGAGCGCCTCTCCGGAGCTGATCTCCGGCAGGCGGCGGTTCTCGTCGTCATCGCCGCCGTCGTCGTCCTTCTGCTCCGCATAGGCGGCGAGAAAGCCGTCGAAGCGGACGACGGAGCCGACGGCGCGAAGCGCGGCCTCGCGGCCGCCGTTCCCGGCCTCGATCTCGACCGTGGTGCGCTCGATCTCGGCGGCCTGCATCTGGCTGGCGACGGCGCGCTTCCAGACCAACTCGTAGAGCCGCGCCTGGTCGGCGTCGAGATATTTGCGAACCGCTGCCGGGCTGCGCGAGAAATCGGTCGGCCGGATCGCCTCGTGGGCTTCCTGGGCGTTCTTGGCCTTGGTCGAATAGTAGCGCGGCTTTTCGGGCAGGTAGCGGTCGCCGAACTCGCGGCCGATCATGGCGCGGGCATCGGAGATGGCTTCGGGCGCCACCTGGACGCCGTCGGTCCGCATATAGGTGATGAGGCCGGCGGTCTCGCCGCCGATCTCGATCCCCTCGTAGAGGCGCTGGGCAACCTGCATAGTGCGCGAGGCTGAAAAGCCGAGGCGCGAGGAGGCCGCCTGCTGCAAGGTCGAGGTGGTGAAGGGCGGCGCCGGGTTGCGCCTGGTCGGCTTGGCCTCGACGGAGAGCGCCTTGAAGGCGGCGCCGTCGAGCATCGCCCGGATCGCCTCCGCCTCGGCCGCCGAATCGATGTCGAGCTTCTGCAGCTTGCGGCCGTCGAATGCGGTCAGCCGCGCCTCGAACTCCTCGCCGCGCGGCGTCGACAGCATTGCGGCGATCTGCCAGTAGTCCTGGCGGACGAAGCGCTCGATCTCGGCTTCGCGGTCGCAGACGAGCCTGAGCGCCACCGACTGGACCCGGCCGGCCGAACGCGCGCCGGGCAGCTTGCGCCACAGCACCGGCGACAGGGTGAAGCCGACCAGATAGTCGAGCGCGCGGCGGGCGAGATAGGCGTCGACGAGGTCGACGTCGATGTCGCGCGGATTGGCCATCGCGTCGAGCACCGAATTCTTGGTGATCGCGTTGAAGACGACGCGCCGCACCGGCTTGTCCTTCAGCACCTTTTTTTGCCGCAGGACCTCCAGCACATGCCACGAGATCGCTTCGCCCTCGCGGTCGGGGTCGGTGGCAAGCACCAGCGAATCCGCCTCGCGGACCGCCTTGGCGATGTCGGTGAGCCGCTTCGACGACGGCCCGTCGACCTCCCACGACATGGAGAAATCCTCGTCGGGACGCACCGAGCCGTCCTTGGCCGGCAGGTCGCGGACATGGCCGAAGGAGGCCAGAACCTTGTAGTTCGAGCCCAGGTACTTGTTGATGGTCTTCGCCTTGGCGGGCGATTCGACGACGACGACGTCCATGTGACGAATGGATTTCCTAGCTTGAAGCAAGGTTCGCTGC
>CAYYZC010000245.1:1620-3073 GCA_964475605.1 uncultured Chelativorans sp. | reverse complement strand
AGGCCAACAGGCGCAGGACGGCCGCACTCGACTACATGCAGTCCATGCTGGGCCAGTTGCGGATCATGGCCGAGGCCGAGCGCTGCGACATGCTCGCCTATCTGATCGAGATGGCCTATGTCGAGACCAGCGACATCATCCGCGGCGAGCGGCCGCTAAGGGTCGGGGAAAGCGAGCGAGACAGAGCCGCCCGGATGGCGTTCGAGCCGCCCCGCAAGATCAAGTTCCAATAGGATCGTCAGCACCTGCGCCGGGTGCAGCCGGGTGTGGTGGATGATGTCGTCGATCGCCACGGGAACCGGGCCGAGCGCCTCGATCACGCGCCCGCGCTCGTCGTCGCCGGCGGGCGGAGGCTCGGCGTCGTCGCCGGGTTCCTCGAGCGGGGTTGCGCCGGCGATCGCGTCGCGCTGGGTCGCGACCAGGTCGAGCACGTCCTGCGGCCGCGTGACCATGGTCGCGCCCTGCTTCAGAAGCCCGTTGGTGCCTTCGGCGCGCGGGTCGAGCGGCGAACCCGGCACGGCGAAGACCATGCGCCCGATCTCGTTGGCGAGCCGGGCGCTGATCAGCGAGCCTGAGCGCCGCGCGGCCTCGACCACGACGAGACCGAGGCCGAGCCCGGCGATCAGCCGGTTGCGGCGCGGGAAGTCGCGCGCCCGCGGCTCCCAGCCGAAAGGCATTTCGGAGATCGCCGCACCGCGCTCGCGGAGATCGTCGTAGAGCTTGCGGTTCTCGGGCGGGTAGGGCTTGTCGAGGCCGCCGGCGAGCACGGCGATGGTGCCGGTGTCGAGGCTCGCCTGATGGGCGGCCGCGTCGATCCCGCGCGCCAGCCCCGAGGCGACGGCATAGCCTTCGTGCCCGAAGGCGGCGGCGAGCATCCGCGCCATCTTGATGCCGGCGAGCGACGCGTTGCGCGCGCCGACGATGGCGATGGCGTCGAGGCGCAGCGTCTCCGGCAGGCCGCGCACGGCAAGCAGCGGCGGCGGTGCATCGATATGGCGCAGCGCCGGCGGATAGTCCTGCTCGCCGATCGCCACGAAGCGCGCGCCGGCCCGCTCTGCCGCCTCCATCTCGCGTTCCGCCTCGCCGATGGCCGCGATGCGCAGCGGCCGTGTCGATCCGCCGCGCAGGGCAAGCTCGGGCAGCGCCTCGAGCGCGGCCTCGGCGGAGCCGAACCGGTTGATCAGTTCGCGAAAGGTTGCGGGGCCGACATTCTCGGTGCGGATCAGGCGCAGCCAGGCGAGCCGTTGCCGCGCCGACAGGCCCGGCGTGACGGCGTCCGCGCCGGCCGTCATTTTCCGGCGCCGATCCTGGGCTCGCCGCCCGAAAGGAGGCGCGAGATGTTGGCCCGGTGCTTGATCAGCACCAGCAGGCTCATCAAGGCGAGCATGACCGACGCGTCGCCGAAGCCGAGCAGATAGGTGAAGAGCGGCGCGACGATCGCGGCGGCGATCGC
>CAYYZC010000245.1:0-1520 GCA_964475605.1 uncultured Chelativorans sp. | reverse complement strand
GCGGTGCCCTTGAGCGCGTCGAGCAGCAGGGTCAGCGCGGCGAGCGGCTTGCTGCCGGTGCGCAGCACATTGGTCGCGCCGATATTGCCGGAGCCGATCTTGCGCACATCGCCGAGGCCCGCGGCGCGCGTCAGGATCAGCCCGAACGGGACCGATCCCAGCAGATAGCCGAAGGCGAGCGCCGCCAGCAGCGATGTGACCAGACCTCCCACGCGCGCTTTCGCTCCCCTTCGTCAGGCACGATGGACAGTGCGGCCTGCGACCATGGTTTGCAAGACCCGGCCCTGCATGCGCGCGCCCTCGAAGCAGGTGTTCTTGGAGCGCGACCTGAGATCGGTCTCGCGCACCAGCCATGGCTGCTCGAGATCGACCAGGACGAGATCGGCCGGTGCACCCTTGCGCAGGCTTCCGCCGGGCAGGCCGAAGAGCCGTGCCGGCGCCGTCGACATGGCATCGACGAGGCGCATCAGCGGCACGTCGCCATTGTGATAGAGGCGAAGCGCGGCCGAAAGCAGCGTCTCCAGCCCGATCGCGCCGGCGGCCGCATCGGCGAAGGGCAGGCGCTTGGTGTCGACATCCTGCGGATCGTGGGCCGAAACGAGGATGTCGATCGTGCCGTCGCGCAGCGCCTCGACCATGGCGAGCCGGTCCTCCTCGGCGCGCAAAGGCGGCGACAGGCGGAAGAAGGTGCGGTACTCGCCGACATCGTTCTCGTTGAGCGAAAGCGAGTTGATCGAGACGCCGGCGGTCACCCTGGCGCCGTCGGCCTTGGCCCGTGCGATCGCCTCGCCCGCGAGCCCGGTGGAGATCAGCGCGGCGTGGTAGTCGGCGCCGGTGAGGCGCGCCAGCAGCAGATCGCGCTCCAGCGGGATCGCCTCGGCCTCGCGCGGGATGCCGGGCAGGCCGAGCCAGCTCGCATAGAGCCCCTCGTTCATGGCGCCCGACGAGCCGAGCTCCGGATCCTGCGTCTCATGGGCGATGACGGCGCCGAAATCGCGGGCGTAGGTGAGGGCGCGCCGCATGACGAGGGCGCTGGCGATCGTCCGCCGCCCCTCGGTCAAGCCGACCGCGCCGGCTTCGAGCAGCAGCCCGAACTCGCTCATCTCGCGGCCGGCCAGGCCCCTGGTGATCGCCGCAGCCGGCCTGACATTGACCTTCGCCGTGTCGCGTGCCGTGCGCAACACGAACTCCACCAGCGCCGGATCGTCGATGACGGGATCGGTCTCCGGCATCATGATGATCGTCGTCACGCCGCCGGCCGCCGCCGCCTCGCTCGCCGACGCGATGGTCTCGCGATGCTCCGCCCCCGGCTCGCCGATATGGACGCGTGCGTCGACAAGGCCGGGCAGGATGGCGTGGCCGGCGCAATCGACGATCGCGGCGCCCTCCGGCCTGCCCTGATTGAGCGCATCGGCGCCTGCGGCAAGGATCGTTCCGCCCTCGACGACGACCGTGCCGCGCTCGTCGATGCCGCGCGACGGATCGACGATGCGGGCCTGCTCGAAGACGGTGACGGTCAT
>CAYYZC010000244.1:0-5070 GCA_964475605.1 uncultured Chelativorans sp. | reverse complement strand
GTAGACGGCGGCAGGCGCCTCGCGCGCCAGATACTCCATCGCATCGACATCGCCGAGCCAGTCCGAGCCCTTGACCGTGTCGTAGAGATGCCACTGCCAGTTGTCGGGACCCATATTCTTGAGCGAGGCGGCGATGCCGCCCTGGGCTGCGACGGTATGCGAGCGGGTCGGGAAGACCTTGGTGATGCAGGCCGTCTTCAGGCCCTGTTCGGCCATGCCGAGCGTGGCGCGCAGGCCGGCCCCTCCGGCTCCGACGACGACGACGTCGAAAGCATGGTCGACATAGGTATAGGCGCGGGCCGCGCCCGATGCCTTCAGCATTTCAGCGGTGGCCACGCTTCAGCCTCCGAATACGATCTTGAGAAGCGCGAGGATGGATGCCGCGCCGAGGATGACGGTGAAACAAGTGTTGAGGATGAGCAGGATCACCTTGCCCAGCTCGCCATGGATATAGTCGAGGATGATCTCTTCCATGCCGGAGCGCATATGGTCGAGGCTGATCACGACGAACAGGCCCAGGAAGAGCGCGACGAGCGGCTGCGCCAGCGTCGCCCGCGTCTCGGCGAAGGATGCGCCGACGAGCGATATGACGAGCCCGACCGCGAACAGGCTCAAGGGCACCAGCACCACGGAGGTGACGCGCACCCGCCAGAAATGGGCGGTTCCGTCCTTGGCCGAGCCGAGGCCGCGGACGAGCCGCAGCGGTGTCTGCATCTTCGCTGTCCTTTCCATCAGCCCGCCACCATGAAAACGACCAGCCAGAAGAGCGCGGTCAGCAGGATCGAGCCGGCAAGCGTGGCCTTGGCGAGCGCCGTCGAGGTCTCCTTGCCCATGGCACAGCCGGTATCCCACAAGAGATGCCTGATACCGCCGAGCAGATGGTGGAACAGCGCCCAGCTGAAGCCGACCAGCACCAATATGCCGAGCCACGATCCGAGCGCCCATTGCGCATAGCCGAACCAGCTCTCGGAGGTCGCGGCGGCGATCAGCCACCAGGCGATGAGCAGCATGCCGAAATAGAGCGCTCCGCCGGTGATGCGGTGCACGATGGACATCGCCATCGTCGGGATCAGTCGGTAGACCTGAAGATGCGGCGACAACGGCCGGGGACGGGTGGCTGCGATCTTGCTCATGGCTCCCCCAATTCGCGGCCGCACACCTCCGTACCTGACGGCGGTCGGGGTGGCGACCCTGCAATGGCGGTGTTTCTAGTGCGCTTTTTGCACCGCGTCAAAGCGGCAAGCCCTTGTATCGTCCCCTATTCGCACTGCGTCAAACACGCTTGCCTGTTCAATCGATTGAACAGGCTTCGTCATTGCCATAGGCGGCGTTCGGCGCGGCCGAACCTATCTTCTGCAGGTGAGGGGCGTGCTTCCGGCCTTCATCCACAGCGCCTCGTTTCCCTCGATGACCAGCGCGTAGCCGTCGCTTCCGTAGCGGCTCGACTGGTTGGGAGGCGCGGCGGCGAGCTGGTAGCTTTCGCCTTCCGAATCGGTCAGCGTCACCATGCCGCGCATGTTGTCGACGACGATGCCGCCGTCGGCGCCGCAATCATAGGCGGCGCGACGCGGCTGCGTGGCGATCTGCTCGGATCCGTGCGTCGCCGATTCGGCGACGCAGCCGGCAAGGGCGGCAGAAAGCCCTATAGCGAGACACACAGTCCGCGCCCGTCCGCTTGCGCATCGATTCCCGTTCATCGGCGCAGGGTTACAGGCAAAGATGGCGAAAGATCAACTCGCCCGTCCCAACTCTCCCGCCGCAACACTCAGCCCTCGTCGAAGCGGATGACATGGCTGGTGCCCTCCGCAGGCACGGCGATGGTCTCGTAGAGCTTGCGGCCGTCCTCGGGATGGCGCGGCGCGTTCAGCGTCAGCCGCGCCCAGCCGCGTTCTGCGGCGAGCTCGGCAAGCAGGTCGATCAGCGCCTTGCCGATGCGCTTGCTGCGATGCGCATGGTCGACATAGAGGTGGTCGACCTGGCCGCAGCGCAGGCCCGTCACCGGGTCCGGAAGATCGGCGAAGACGGCGAAGCCGACAAGCTCGCCGTCGAGCCGCGCCCCCATGACCTCGGCGCTGCGGTCCTGCAGCAGCGTCTCCGCATAGTGGTCGTCGGGACGGCGCGGCGCGCCGCGCTTCAGCGCCTGCGCATAGGCCGCGAGAAGCGGCGCCAGCTTGTGCGCATCGCTCGAATGCAGGAGGTCGATCTCGATCAGCGCTTCACTCATTCCGGCGTCTCCCGTCGATGCCATTCGGCGAAATTAACCATGTTTGTCAATTGGTCCGGGCGATCCGCATCCCGACCCCGTGACAAAGGTTAATAAAGGATTAACGTGGCCATCGAGGGGCTGCGCTCCAGAATCGTGAACCGGAATCGGGAGAACGAGCCATGACTGCATCGATCCTGCGCGGGTGCCTGCTCGGCTCCGCCTTCGCCGCCGCGGTCGGCATTGCCGCGCTTGGCGCAATACCGGCGGCGGCGGGCGGGCTCTTCAAGGACCGCGTCCATGCCGACAGTTTCGGCAATCTGGTGATCTACAGCCCGTCCGGCTACAAGCGCATCATCGTCGGCATGGGCCACACGGCGGATGCCTACAACCAGACCGGCTCCTATTACGAGCCCGCCGACGGCGACGTTCCCGAGGTCGTCTATTACGACGACCGCGACGACAGGCATGTCCGTCGCTGCCACCGGCCCCCGCACCGGTTCCACGGCCGCAGCCACATGTACGGCCTTCCCGAGAACGTCGTGCCGCAGGCCCCGCTCGTCTGCCACTGAGGGCGCGCTGCTGCACGCGGCATATCCGACAGGAAGCGACCGGACGGAACGACCGACATGACGGCTCTCTCGCACAAGACCGGACACGCCAGCGCGCTGGCTCGATACGCATCCCGCTTCGACGACGGCGAGCTCGTCAGATGGGCATTTCGCGGCCTGGTCATCGGCGCGATCGCGGTGCTGGGGCTGGACGTCAAGGCGCTGCTGGAGGAACGTGCCATGGCGGTCGCCGCCATCCCCAGCGCGACCGTCTATCCCGAGCCTGCACTTCGACCGGCGGTCCCGGCACACCCCGGCATGCCGGAAACCCACATGCCGGCGACGCCCGGCATCGGCGACGCGCTGCGCCGGCCGATCAGCTTCGAGCTCCGTGCCGGCGGCGTGCTGATGGCGGAGGGCAACATCGATGTCGGTGCCGCCGACCGTTTCGCGGCCGAGATCGAGGCGCGCGGCGAATATGTCGAGACGATCCATCTGAACTCGCCCGGCGGCTCGCTGGAGGACGCGATGGCGATGGCGCGGCTGGTCCGCGAGGCCGGCTATTCGACCGCGGTTCCGGCAGGCGCGCTCTGCGCCTCTTCCTGTCCGCTGTTCCTGGCCGGCGGGGTCAGCCGCCGCGTCGCTGCGGATGCCGCCGTCGGCCTGCACCAGTTCTATGCCGTCGCCAATGCGCCGAGCGAGCCGGCGCAGGCGATGGCCGACGCGCAGGCGACGACGGCACGCATCTCGCGGCATCTGTCGGCGATGGGGGTCGATGCGGCGCTGTGGCTGCATGCGCTCGATACGCCGCCGCAATCGCTCTACTACCTGTCCTCGGACGAGCTGGCCCGCTACCGGCTCGTCACCGGTTCCGGCCAGGTCGCATCACGGTGAAGGCCGCCTATCCGACGGCCCGGACCATCGAAGCGGCGCGGCCCGACGATGCGGCCATGCGAACGCAGTTGCGGCCGGCCCGCTTGGCATCGTAGAGCGCCTCGTCGGCGCGCATGAACAGCGCCGCGTCCGTCTCCCCCCACGCCATCTCGGCCACGCCGAAGCTCGCCGTGAAGCGCGACCGTCCTGCGAACCCTTCGATGTCGGCCTCGGAAAAGGCGGCCCGCACCGTCTCGGCGAGAAGGCGGGCGGCCGTCATGTTGCTGCCCGGCAGCAGGACGGCATATTCCTCGCCGCCGACGCGCCCGAGCACGTGATGGTCGAGCGCGGTGCTGCGCAAGGTGTCCGCGAAGGCGGCGATGACGCGGTCGCCGGCCGCATGGCCATGCGTATCGTTGATGGCCTTGAAGCCGTCGAGGTCGATGACGATGAGGGACAGTGGCAATGCGCTCTGGCGATGCCGCGCGACCATCCGGCCCAGCCGCTGCTCGAAGCCGCGGCGGTTGAGCAGGCCGGAGAGCGCGTCGGTCTCCGACTGGATCGTCACGTCCTTGAGGATGTCGTTGACCAGCATGCCGAGAAGAAGGAGCGCTGCCGCCACGACGAGCACCGTGCCCAGCGATTGCGAGTAGAGCGCATAGGGGGTGAATACATAGTCCTGCGCGCTCGCGCCCGGGCCGCCCATGAGCCGGGCGGCGATCGGCTTCGACAGATAGTGCAGCGCGTTGACCGACAGGAAACCGACGAGCAGCATGTCGATCCGTCGCCTGCTGCCCGAGCGCAGCACGATCCATGCACCGATGAATTGCATGACCGCGAACGGCGTCTGGTAGAGGAACATGCGCAGGAGATCCTCGCGCGGCATCAGCCAGCTTGCGAGGAAGGCCGGCTGCGAAACCACGAGGATCGCCACGATCAGCCGCCACGGGACGGGACGGCCATACCGCCTTGCGATGCCGATATCGAGCAGCGCGAGCGCGGCGAGAAATGCGGCGTGGAGGATCATGTAGACGGCCGCGCTGCCGAAGGTCAGCAGCGGCAGGACCGCCTCGCCTCCGACATAGACCATGCCGCATGCATAGGCCGCGGCGAACCAGCGCGCCGGTACGGCTACCCGCCTGTGCATCGAGATCGCCAGAAAGGAGGCACAGAGCAGGGCCGCCACAAGCATGTTGATGACGAGAATATAGCCCGCGTTGATCATGCGCCCGGTTCCTCTCAGCGCTTATTGCCGGAAGGAACCGAAAAAGACGTTAATGGCCGGCGATTGGGGCAGACCTCCTGCGATGGAGTCACCCCTTCACACCCCCTCTGTCCTGCCGGACATCTCCCCCCTTTAGGGGGGAGATTGGCTGTCACGCCGGCTTTCGCCAATCGTCAAGGTTGAAGGGGCAAAGAGACTGAAGCGAATAATCTCCCCCC
>CAYYZC010000243.1:0-5078 GCA_964475605.1 uncultured Chelativorans sp. | reverse complement strand
GATCCTCGGCCTCAAGCACCCCAGCCGCGCATGGCGTGGCGCATCATGATCCAGAAGCGGCGGATGGCCGCGACATCGACGCCCTCGGCGAGCGGGTCGGCCTTGCCGGACTCGATGCGGCCGAGATAGGCGCCGGCGAGCGCGGCCGGCAGATAGGCCGGGCGCAGGCTCGGCGGCAGGTCGCGCAGCAATCCCCGGAATTTCGCCTCATGCTCGCGGCCGAGCGCGCCCATGGCGGCGATGGCACGCCGCGCCGCCGCCTCGTCCTCGCCGGCGAGGAACGCTTCCGGGGTCGTGCCGGCCGCATTCAGCAGATCGGCAGGGACATAGCATTGGCCGCGCGCGCGATGGCGCGGCAGCAGCCGCAACAGGCCGCCGATCGCCTGCGCACAGCCGGCATGGCCGGCGGCATCGGCGAATTCAGGCGCGGCCTCCGGCTCAAGGATCAGCGAGGCGAGTTGGATCAGGACGGAAGCGGTGTGGCCGCAATAGGCCTCGAGCGCCGTCCGGTCGGGCATCGGATCGTCATAGAGGTCGAAGAGCCGTGCCTCCAGATAGTCGTCGAAGGCCGTCAGCGGCAGCGAATAGGCCCGGATCGTCGCGATCAGCGCGTCGGCGGACGGATTGCCGGTAACAGCGCCCTGGCCTGCCGCGGCGATCGCGTCGCGCCACCATTGCAGGCGGATCTCGCCGGCCATCGGCTCGCGCGCCCGGTCGCGGATCGACGCGATCTCCGCATTGAAGAGATAAAGGGCGCCGAGCGCGCTGCGCCTGCCGGCCGGCGCATAGAGGGTGGAAAGATAGCGGTCGGCGTCGAGGGCCCTCAGCTCCCCGACGTTCTGGCCGTGCTCGGAGGCCATCTCAATCCACCGCCACCAGCGCGGCCGCGACCGCTCGATCCTCCGCCAGCAGGACATTGTAGGTGCGCACGGCCGCGCCCGTCGACATCGGATCGGCCGAGATCCCCGCCCCGCGCAACGCCTCCTTCAGCGGCCTGCCCAACGGGCGCAGCTGCTTGCCGGTGCCGACGAGCAGGATGTCTATTCCCGCCGCGTCGGCCAGGACGCGTCCGAAATCCCGCTCGTCGAGCGCAAGCGCGTCCTCGGGCTCCCAGCCATGGATGCCGGAAGGCAGGCAGAGGATCGAGCCGCGATGCGACATGTCGGCGAAGCGGAAACCGCCATTGCCATAGGCGTCGATCGGCGCCCGCCCCGGAAAATGGGCGCGGCGGATCTCGATCCCGCCGGCCACCACCTCAGGCTTTCGTCGGCTTGGCCGCAGCCGGGACGCGCTCTTCCTCGTCTTCCGCCTTCACATTGTCCTGGCGGAGCCGGAACAGGATGAGTAGCGGACCGGCGACGAAGATCGAGGAATAGGTGCCGACCAGGATGCCGAAGATCATCGCCGCGGTGAAGGAGGAGATCACGTCGCCGCCGAACAGATAGAGCGAGACCAGGGCCAGCAGGGTCGTCACGCCGGTCAGGATAGTGCGCGACAGCGTCTGGTTGATCGTCAGGTTGATCAATTGCTCGATCGGCATCCTCTTGTATTTTCGCAGGTTCTCGCGGACGCGGTCATAGACGACGACGGTGTCGTTGATCGAATAGCCGACCACCGTCAGCACCGCTGCGATACTGGTCAGGTTGAACTCGAACCCGGTAACCACGAAGAAGCCGACGACCATGATCACGTCGTGCAGGGTCGCGAGGATAGCACCGATCGCGAACTGCCATTCGAAGCGCAGCCAGATATAGATCAGCATCGCGACCATCGATGCGATGACGGCGATCGTGCCGGCCATCGCCAGCTCTTCGGAGATCGTCGGACCCACCACCTCGACGCGGCGGAACTCGTAATCGTCGCCAAGCTCGGCCTGGACGCTCTGGACCGCCGCCAGCTCGGCGTCGTCGCCTTCCTCCAGGGCGGAGATGAGGATCATGAGCTCGCTGTCGTCGCCGAACTCCTGGACCTGGACGTCGCCGAGATCGAGCCCGGTCAGCCGCTCGCGAACGTCGCCGACATCGGCCTGGCCCTGCTTGGCCTGGACCTCGAGCAGCGATCCGCCGCGGAAGTCGATGCCGAGATTCATCTGCATCGTCATGAACAGCGCGATGGCCGCGACCGACACCAGGGCCGACAGGGCGAAAGCCCAGCGGCGAACCGCCATGAACTTGATCCTGGTGTCGAACGGAATGTAGTTCACGAGCCCGGCCGGCATCTCGGTCGGCTTCGACTGGCGCAGCCATATCGCGATCAGCCAGCGCGTCAGCACGAAGGCGGTGAAGACGGTGGTCACGATGCCGATGCCCAGCGTTACTGCGAAGCCGCGGATCGGGCCGGAGCCGAGATAGAACATGATCGCCGCTGCGATGAAGGTCGTCAGGTTGGCGTCGATGATGGTCGACATCGCGTTGCGGAAGCCCGAATCCAGCGACTGGACGATCGAGCGTCCCTGTAATCGCTCCTCGCGCACGCGTTCGAAGATGATGACGTTGGAGTCGACCGCCATGCCGATGGTGAGCACGATGCCTGCGATGCCCGGTAGCGTCAGTGTCGCGCCGAGGACGGAGAGGATGGCGACGATCATCGTCACATTGGCGGCGAGCCCCGCGACGGCGATCAGGCCGAGCGTGCCGTAGGCAGCCAACAGGAAGGCGACGACTAGGATGGAGGCGATGATCGAGGCGAGCTGGCCCGCGGCGATCGAATCGGCGCCGAGGCTCGGGCCGACGGTGCGCTCCTCGATGATCTTCAGGTCGGCCGGCAGCGCGCCGGCGCGCAGCAGGACGGCGAGGTCGTTGGCGCTCTGGACGGTGAAGTTGCCCGATATCTGGCCGGTGCCGCCGAGGATCGGCTCTCGGATCTGCGGCGCCGAAATCACCTGGTCGTCGAGGATGATGGCGAAGAGGCGTCCGACATTGCGCTGCGTTGCCTGTCCGAAGCGGACCGCGCCCTGATTGTCGAAGCGGAAGGAGACGACCGGCTCGCTGGTGCGCTGGTCGAAGGCCGTCTGGGCATCGACGAGGTTCTCGCCGGAAACGATGACCCGGTTCTCGATGATGTAGGGAACGGGCGGTTCGTCGATCGAATAGAGGATCGTCGTGCCCGCCGGCGGCCGCGTCTCGATGGCCTCTTGCACGGGCATCGACTGGTCGACCATCTGGAAGGTGAGCTTCGCGGTCTGGCCGATGATCTCCTTGAGGCGGTCGGGATCCTCGAGGCCGGGCACCTGGACGAGGATGCGGTCGTTGCCCTGGCGCTGGATCACCGGCTCGGTCGTGCCGAGCTCGTTGACGCGCCGGCTGACGACTTCGATCGACTGGGCGAGCGCGGTGCTCATCCGGTAGGCGATGCCCTCGTCCGTCAGGGTGAAGCGCAGCAGGCCGGGCTCCGGCTCGCTCATCGCCATCTCGCTGATGACACCGGCGCCGAGCAGGCCAGAGGAGATCGGCTCGGTGAGCACCGAAAGCGCGGCCTTGGCCGCCGCGATCGAATCGGCGTCGCGAATGCGGACCTGGACGGCATGCCCCTCGCCGGAAAGGCCGGTATAGCCGATGCCCTCGTCGCGCAGCTCGCCGCGGATGGTACCGCGCGCCGCCTCCAGCCTCTCCTCGATCAGGTCGTCGCGATCGATCTGGAGCAGGATGTGCGAGCCGCCCCTGAGATCGAGGCCGAGCGTCATGGCACGGCTGGGCATGAAGTCGGGGAACGAGTCGACGACGCTGCGCGGGAGCACATTCGGCAGCGCCGCGATAGCGGCGATGAACACCACCAGCCAGATGCCGATCGTCTTCCAGCGCGAGAAGTAGAGCATAGTGCCTCGTCAGTTAGGTCGTGAGCTCACAGATCCGGTCGAAGTCGCGTGAGGCGGCCGGTTCGGACAGGAGGAGCGAAGGCGCAGGAAGCGTCGGCGAGAATTCCGGTTATTTCTTGGCGTTCTGGTTGGCGACCGGCTCGCCCTTGACGCGCACGTCGGCAATGGTGCCGCGCAGCGCAGTCACCTTCGTGCCGCCGCCGAGATCGATCTCGAGCTCGTTCTCGCCGACCACCTTGGTGACCTTGCCGACAAGGCCGCCGCCGGTGATGACCGTGTCGCCGCGCCGGATCGCGGCCAGCATCTCGCCGCGCTTCTTCACCTGCTGGCGCTGCGGACGGATGATCAGCAGGTACATGATCACGAAAATAAGGATGAACGGCAAAATGCTGATGAGCATATCGGGGCCGGTACCCGCCGTTTGAGCGTATGCCGGTGTGACGAACATGAAATAAACTCCCTGAATTGTGCCGAGGGACAAACTGAGCCGGCCCGCCGGAAAGTGGCGCGAATATAGTCCCTCGCCGCGTCATTGCAACCAACTGCGACGGCACGTCATCCGCCTTTTCGCCGCATGCATGCCCGTGCTAGTTCCGTGCGCGCATTCCTCATGGCGAAAGACCCAGATGACCGATAATCCGCTCGATTTGCTCAACGACAAGCTCGACAGCCTCATCGAGGCGATCTCCCGCATCGCCCCGCCGCCGCAGGAGCCGTCCGATCTCGCCGCCGCCGACTGCTTCGTCTGGTCGGCCGAGCGCGCCGTGCTGGTGCCGGTCGGGCGGGTCAACCGGGTCGACATCGGGCTGATCCGCTCGGTGGACCGCGTCCGCGACATCCTGCTCGACAACACGCAGCGCTTCGCCGACGGCTATCCGGCCAACAACGTGCTGCTGTGGGGCGCGCGCGGCATGGGCAAGTCGTCGCTGGTCAAGGCCGTCCACGCCGCCGTCAACGCCGCTTCCGACGGCGCCCCGCTGAAGCTGATCGAGATCCATCGCGAGGACATCAATACGCTGCCGGCCCTGCTCGGCGAGATCAAGGCCTCGCCCTTCCGCTTCATCCTGTTTTGCGACGACCTGTCGTTCGACCATGACGACACGTCCTACAAGTCGCTGAAGGCAGCCCTTGAAGGCGGCGTCGAGGGACGGCCGCAGAATGTCATCTTCTACGCCACCTCCAATCGCCGTCACCTTCTGCCGCGCGACATGATCGACAACGAGCGCTCCACGGCGATCAACCCGTCCGAGGCGGTCGAGGAGAA
>CAYYZC010000242.1:0-5083 GCA_964475605.1 uncultured Chelativorans sp. | reverse complement strand
GGTCATGACGGGCAAGTCTGTGTTCGCCTGGGGCATATAGTCTAATCGATTTAGGAATGCCAGCGCGATTGCCGGGCGCCGGCCTGCTTGACACGGATGGCTGCGAGGTCTTTGACGGGGGCCGGCGGGTTCGCCGCAGCGGCATGGCACGAGGAGGACTGGACATGGGCACGCATTATTCCCGGACGGTAGCCGAGGGACTGGCATTCACCAATATCGTCGACGGCAGGAATTGCGACGCGATCTCCGGCGCCCGCATCGACGTCGCCTGTCCTTCCGACGGCAAGGTCTTCGCGTCGATCCCGGCATCGGGCAAGGAGGATGTCGATGCGGCGGTCCGGTCCGCGCGCGAGGCCTTCGACAGCGGCCCGTGGAGCCGCATGCCCGCGGTGGAGCGGGGCCGCTGCCTGACCCGCCTCGGCCAGCTCATCGAGAAGCATGGCGAGGAGCTGGCGGCGCTCGAATCGCGCGACACCGGCAAGCCGATCCGCCAGGGCAAGGCGGACGTGACCGCGACGATGCGCTACTACGAATTCTACGGCGGCGCCAGCGACAAGATCCATGGCGACACGATCCCCTTCCTGGAGGGCTATACCGCGCTGACCTTGCGCGAGCCGCACGGCGTCGTCGCCGGTATCATCCCGTGGAACTATCCGATGCAGATCCTCGCCCGCGTGGCGGGCGCGGCCCTTGCCATGGGCAACACGCTGGTCGTCAAGCCGGCCGAGGACGCCTCGCTGACGACGGTGCGCATCGCCGAGCTGGCGCTCGAGGCCGGCATTCCGGCGGGCGTCTTCAACGTCGTCACCGGCTATGGCCGCGACGCGGGCGCGGCTTTGTCTGCCCACCCGCTGGTCGACTACGTCACCTTCACCGGCTCGACCGCGACCGGAACCGCGATCCAGCAGGCGGCGGCGATCAACAATCGCGGCGTCACCATGGAGCTCGGCGGCAAGTCGGCGCAGATCGTCTTCGCCGACGCCGACATCGAGGCCGCATTCCCGGTGCTCGTCAATGCGATCATCCAGAATGGCGGCCAGACCTGCTCGGCCGGCAGCCGCGTGCTGATCGAAAGGCCGGTCTATGAGAAGGTCGCGGCCGGCCTCGCCGAGCGTTTCTCGAAGCTGGTCGCCGGCCCGCACGATGCCGACCTCGATCTCGGCGCCCTGATCAACATCCGTCAGCGCGACCGCGTCGCCGGCATGGTCGAGGCGGCCCGCGAAGCCGGCGTGTCGATGCTGGCGGAGGGCTCGATCGACGGCTCGGCGGCGTCGGAAGGCTATTTCTTCGCGCCGGTCCTGTTCGGCTCGGTCGATCCCGACGCCGAGGTTGCGCGGCAGGAAGTGTTCGGGCCGGTGCTCACCCTCTTCGCCTTCGACGGCGAGGAGGAGGCGGTGAAGCTCGCCAACGCCACCGACTACGGCCTCGTCGCCGGCGTATGGACCATGGACGGGGCGCGCCAGCACCGCGTCGCCAAGCGCGTGCGCGCCGGCCAGGTCTTCGTCAACGGCTATGGCGCCGGCGGCGGCATCGAGCTGCCCTTCGGCGGCTTCAAGAAATCCGGCCACGGCCGCGAGAAGGGTTTCGAGGCGCTCTACGACATGAGCGCCACCAAGACGATCGTGTTCAACCACGGCTAGGGGGCAAATTGAACCGGCCGTCGCGCGAGGCTATGTTTCGGCTATGGAACGCGAGCAAGTCATTGCCACGCTGAGACGACACGAGGCTGCCCTGCACCGGCAAGGTGTCGCTCACGCGGCTTTATTCGGGTCGGTCGCGCGCGGGGATGCGCACGCCGGCAGCGACATCGACATACTTGTCGAGCTCGATCCCAACGCCCGCCTGAGCGTCTATGACTACGTGGAACTGAAAGCCTATATCGCCGACCTGTTCGGAGGGGATGTCGATGTCGTCAACAAGCAGGGACTGCGGCCCCATCTGGCCAAAGCGGCTCTGACCGACACCGTCTATGCCTTCTAAGGACACGGCAAGAGCGCTCGCTACGATCGCGCACAATATCGCCTTGGCGAGACGGTTCCTCGAAGGCTATTCCGTCGACGCATTCCAAACCGACGAGCGGACGATATACGCCGTTACCCGATGCCTCGAAATCATATCCGAAGCCACAAGGCGGCTTCCGGAGGAACTGAAGCGCCGGCATCCTCACATACCCTGGAAGCAGATAGCGGCGGCGGGAAACATCTATAGACACGACTATGAAGACGTGGTTCCCAGCATTCTCTGGTACACCGTGACAGAGCATTTGCATGCTCTCGAAGATGCCGTTCGCGTGGAAGGCGCATGAGATCAGGAGCAGACATGGATCGCCTCAAGGACAAGGTCGCCATCGTGACCGGTGCTGCATCCGGTTTCGGCGAGGGCATCGCGAGGCGCTTCGCCGAGGAGGGCGCCAGGGTCGTCGTCGCCGACCTCGACCACGAGGGTGCCGAGCGCGTCTCCTCCGAGATCGGCGACAATGCCATCTCGACCCGGACCGACGTCTCGCAGCGCGACGACATCGAGGAGATGGTCGCGGCGGCGCGGAAGGCCTTCGGCCGCATCGACATCGTCGTCAACAATGCCGGCTGCACCCACCGCAACGGCGACATGCTCGGCGTCGCGGAGGACGTGTTCGACCTCATCTACAAGGTCAACATGAAGGCGATCTACCACACCGCCCGCGCCGTGGTGCCGGTCATGGAGGCGCAGGGCGGCGGCTCCATCATCACCACCGCCTCGACGGCGGGCCTGCGCCCGCGCCCGGGCCTGACCTGGTACAACGCATCGAAGGGCTGGGCGATCACCGCCACCAAATCCATGGCCGTCGAGCTTGCGCCGAAGAACATCCGCGTCAACTGCCTGTGCCCGGTTGCCGGTGAGACCGGCATGCTGGCCCAGTTCATGGGCGAGGACACGCCGGAGCTGAGGGCGAAGTTCCGCGCCTCGATCCCGCTCGGCCGCCTGTCGACGCCGCTCGACATCGCCAATGCGGCGCTGTGGCTTGCCTCCGATGAGGCCGAATTCATTACCGGCGTGGCGCTCGAGGTCGATGGCGGCCGCTGCATCTGATCGGGGCGCACCGGGATTCGGCCCGCCTCTTGCGGGGAACCTCCCGCCCCCGAGCTTCGTTTGACCTGCGCAGTCGAGGGGCGCTCGTTTGACCTACGAACAGATTTTCATCTTCTCCCTTCTGGGCGGCGTGCTCGCCATGCTCGTCTGGGGGAAGATACGCTACGACCTCGTTGCCTTCGGCGCCCTCATCGTCGCCGTCGTCGGCGGCGCGGTGACCGCCGAGGAAGCCTTCGCCGGCTTCGGCCACGAGGCGACGATCATCGTCGCCATCGTCCTCGTCATCTCGCGGGCGATGATCAATGCCGGCGCGGTCGAGATGATCGCTCAATATGTGGTCTCCGCCTCGCGGCCCCTGCCTTTCCACATCACCATCATGTCGGTGACCGGGGCGGCGCTTTCGGCCGTTATCAACAATGTCGCGGCGATCGTCATCCTGATGTCGCTCGACATCGAGGCGGCGCGCAAGGCGGGGCGCTCGCCATCGCTGTCGCTGATGCCGCTCTCCTATGCGACGATCTTCGGCGGCATGATCACGCTGATCGGCACGCCGTCGAACATCATCATCGCCCAGTTCCGCGAGAGGGCGCTGGGCGAGCCGTATCGCATGTTCGACTTCGCCCCCGTCGGCATCGTCTGCGCCGTCGTCGGCATCGCCTTCGTGGCGACGATCGGCTGGCGGCTGATCCCGCAGCGTTCGGAACGTTCGCAGACGGCGATGATGACGGAAAGCGACCTCTTCATCGCCGAGGCGCGGGTGCCGGATAAGTCGAGCGCGATCGGCAAGACGCCGGCCGACTTCTTCGATCTCGGCGACGAGCACGACGTGACCGTCCTCGGCATCGTCCGGCGCGGCAAGCGCCTGCCGGGCTTTGCCGCTGCGACCGAGTTGCGCAAGAGCGATCTCCTCGTGCTGGAGGGCGATCCGAAATCGATCGAGGCCTTCACCGGCGCCGCCAAGCTGAAGCTGTCGAAGCAGGACAAGAAGGAGGGCCTCACCGACAAGACGATGTCGCTGATGGAGGTGATCGTGCCGGAAGGCTCGCGCGCCATCGGCCGCAACGCCTTCGAGATGCGCCTGCGCTACCGTCGCGGCGTCAGCCTGCTCGGCCTGTCGCGCAACGGCAAGCGCTTCCGCGAGCAGGTGGAGAAGCTGCCGATCCGCGCCGGCGACGTGCTGCTGCTCTTCGGGCCGGTCGATCTTCTCGGCGACGCCGCCGAATGGCTCGGCACCCTGCCGCTCGCCGACCGCAGCCATATGGTGATCCAGCGCCGCAAGGCGTTGCTGGCGGTCGGCATCTTCATCGCCGCAGTCGCGACGACTGTGTTCGGCCTGCTGCCGCTGTCTATCGCGCTCGCCGCGGTGGTCGCGGTCTATGCGATGTTCAATATCGTCACGCCTTCCGATGTCTATGGCGCGATCGAATGGCCGATCATAGTCCTGTTCGGCTCGCTGATCCCGCTCGGCATCGCCTTCGAGGATGCCGGCGGCACCGCGCTGATCACCGGCGCCATCATTGGCCAGACCGGCGATCTGCCGGCCTGGGCGATCCTCGCCATCGTGATGGCGGTGACCATGGTGCTCTCCGACTTCCTCAACTCCATCGCCACGGCGCTGATCGCCGCGCCGATCGGCGTCGGCGTCGCCCAGTCGCTCGGCGTCTCGCCCGACCCCTTCCTGATGGGCGTCGCCGTTGCCGGCACCTGCGGCCTGCTGACGCCGATCGGCCACAAGAACAACGCCATCATCATGGGGCCCGGCGGCTACCGCTTCGGCGACTACTGGCGGCTCGGCGTGCCGCTCGAGATCCTGGTGATCGTGGTCGGCGTGCCGGCGATCCTGTTCTTCTGGCCGCTATAGGGCGAGCCCGGGCGGCCGCTACCGCCTGCCCGTTCAAATCCGATCCCTGAGCGCGTACCAGTTGAGCGCCAGGAAGAGCAGCGGCGTGCGGAACCGTCGTCCGCCCGGAAAGGGCGGGACCTTCAGGTCCTCCAGCAGCTTCAGCCGGTCGCG
>CAYYZC010000241.1:0-5222 GCA_964475605.1 uncultured Chelativorans sp. | reverse complement strand
AACCGCCGAGTGCCTCGGCCAGCTTCTTTTCCTCCTCCGTCAGGTGCTTTTCCGCAAGCCGGCGCAGCCATTCCTCGGGCAGCGCCTCGACGTCGATCGCCGCTTCGCCCGACACCGCCTCGACGCCCTTGAAGACGTGGGAGAAGACCTGGTCGAAACGGTCGATATGGCGCTCGTCCTTCACCAGCGCGGCACGGGCGAGATAGTAGAAGCCTTCGACGTCGTAGGTGACGAGATCGGCCTCCATACCTTCCAGCAGGGTCAGATATTCGCGCAGCGAGACGGGGACGCGCGCCGCCTTCAGTTCGAGGAAGAAGGGTATGAACATGGCCGGCAATGTGCGTCGCCGCACCGGTTCAGGCAAGGGCGCATGGAGCCCGGCGATCCGATGCCGGGCATTTTCATCGGATTCAGTCTTTCTTGGTAATTCATCGTTAGCAATTGGAGCGTGGTCAGGGCGGGGTCGCGTCCGGGCCGAGGCACGAAATTGTATCTCGTACGAGCCCGCTCATGCTTTCACACCGCATCTGCCTGATCCTTGCCGCATGTCTCGCGCTTGCCGGCTGCAACTCGACTTCGGTGATCGAGAGCGTCACCGCGCCGGGCACGTCGCGCGAGACCACCAGCTCGATCGTCGCCAATGCGCCGGTGCCGGCGGTCGGCGTCGGTGCGGCTCAAGCGGAGGTGGCCGAGCCGATGGCGCTGGTCGGGGCGCAGAAGCGCGCCGTCTATGCCGCCGCCTTCCCGCGCGTGGAGATCCATCCGAGCCAGTTCCGCGATGCCCATCCGATCAATTTCGGCCCGTCCTCGCCGGCTCCGCTGCCGGTCCACGGTGTCGACGTGTCGCGCTGGCAGGGCGAGATCGACTGGCCGAAGCTCAGGCGCCAGGGCGCCAATTTCGCCTTCATCAAGGCGACGGACGGCGGCGATCATCTCGACCCGATGTTCCACAAGAACTGGAAGGCGGCCGCCGATGCCGGCATCAAGCGGGGAGCCTACCATTTCTTCTACTGGTGCCGGGCGGCGAGCGAGCAGGCCGACTGGTTCATCCGCAACGTGCCCAAGGTGCCGGGCGCGCTGCCACCGGTGCTCGACGTCGAGTGGAACGCCTATTCGAACTGCCGCAAGCGCCCGCCGCGCGAGACGGTGCTGGAGAAGATGCGGGTCTTCATGACCATGCTCGAGAACCACTACGGCCAGCGGCCGATCATCTACACCGCGCCGGATTTCTATGCCGACAACCTGAAGGGCGCGTTCCAGGACCATCCGTTCTGGCTGCGTTCGGTGGCCAGGCACCCCGAGAAGATCTATCCGGGCCGCGACTGGCTGTTCTGGCAGTATTCCGGCACCGGCCTGTCCCACGGCGTGAAAGGCGAGATCGACCTCAACGTCTTCCACGGCTCCGAGCGCCAATGGAACGCCTGGCTGGCGAAGGTGGCGGGTTGAGATACGGGACGCCTAGAGCAGATCGTACTCGATGAAGCCGGTGCGACGCGCGACGCGGTCGTAGAGACGCCTCGCCGTGGTGTTGGTCTCATGCGTCATCCAGTAGACATTGGTGACGCCCTTGTCGGCCGCCGCCTGCCGCACCGCCTCGATCAGGGCCGATCCTGCCCCTGCGCCGCGTGCCTCCGGCGCGGTGAACAGGTCCTGCAGGTAGCAATTGCCCTCCAGCGACCAGCATGAGCGGTGGAAGAGATAGTGGACCAGGCCGACGGGCCTGCCGTCGAGGAGAGCGATGAAGCCGCGCGGCTCGAACTCGGCCGGGTCGAACAGACGTTTCCAGGTCGAGGCATAGACCTCCTCCGACACGCTCGTCTCGTAGAAAGCGAGATAGTCGGTCCACAGCCGCCGCCACGCGTCACGGTCGGCGGGCTGGAGCGGGCGGATGGTGATCGTCGACATGGCGCTTGTCCTCGGCCGCTGCGATCGCGGATCGGTTCCGGCATAGATCCTCGGGTCGAGCCCGAGGATGACGACGTTGAGAGGAGCGTCGCCAATCGCCAATGTTCGCGATCAGCGGAAAACATCCCTGCCTTCATCATCCTCGGGCTCGACCCGAGGATCTATGCCTTATCACTGCCGCCGCACCAACGGTCCAGGCTCGCCGAAACCGATAGACCTCTCCTCACCCCTGCCGGCGTGCCATGAAGGCGAGGCGCTCGAAGAGATGCACGTCCTGCTCGTTCTTGAGCAGCGCGCCGTGCAGTTTCGGGAGCGCGTTCTTCGGGTCGGCGCGCAGGTCCTCGGGCGCCACGTCGTCCGCGACCAGCAGCCTGATCCAGTCGAGCGCTTCCGACGTCGATGGCTTCTTCTTCAGGCCCGGCACGTCGCGGATCTCGTAGAACTGGTTGAGCGCGGCCCGCACCAGGTTCTGCTTGATGCCGGGATAGTGGACCTCGACGATGCGGGCCAGCGTCTCGGCGTCGGGGAAGCGGATGAAATGGAAGAAGCAGCGGCGCAGGAAGGCGTCCGGCAGCTCCTTCTCGTTGTTGGAGGTGATGATGACGATCGGCCGGTTGACGGCGCTGATCGTCTCGCCGGTCTCGTAGACGAAGAACTCCATCCGGTCGAGCTCCTGGAGGAGGTCGTTGGGGAATTCGATGTCGGCCTTGTCGATCTCGTCGATGAGCAGCACCACCTTGCGGCCGGCCGCGAACGCCTCCCACAATTTGCCGCGCTTGATGTAGTTGCGGATGTCGTTGAAGCGGTCGTCGCCGAGCTGGCTGTCACGAAGCCGGCTGACGGCATCGTATTCGTAGAGTCCCTGCTGGGCCCTGGTGGTCGACTTCACATGCCATTCGATGAGCTCGAGGTCGAGCGCGGCGGCCACCTGGCGCGCCAGCTCGGTCTTGCCGGTGCCCGGTTCGCCCTTGACCAGCAACGGCCGCTCCAGCGCGATCGCGGCGTTGACTGCGACCATCAGATCCTTGTCGGCGACATAGGCCGCCGTTCCTTCAAAACGCATGCGTGTCTCACCCTTCGGGAGGTTCGGTCGGCGCAGAACCTAGACGACTTCGCCGCCGCATCCAAGCTGGCATGGAGTCTCTGGCGCAGCGCCCGCGCCGGGCCTATATTGGGACCGGCGGTCTGCGCTTTGCGACTGGAGTAACTTATCCCCGGGGCCTTACTGATCCCCAGGGAGTTGTCCCTGACCGGGCCCGTGGGCTCGGTCATACGGCGCCCACCTACTTTGTAGGCACCCGGGATCAACCTCTCCGTCGATCGTCGCGGATCGCTTTTCCGTGTGCTTCCCAGAGGAAAAACCCTCCCCGGCCTGGCCGGCGCATCTTGCGCAAGCCTTCCTGAGACGAGACAAATCGGTGCCGGAAGGCATGGCAGGAGGGCGGAAAGGGATGAGCCGGGAACGGAAGAAGGCATTGCGGCAGGAGGCGCTGGCGCGGCGCGATGCGCTCGACCCGCAATGGCGCATCGACCGCTCGCTGCAGATGGCGCTTTTCGCCGATGCGATCGCACCCGCGCCGGACGAGGTGGTCTCGGGCTTCTGGCCGATGCGCTCGGAGGTCGATGTCCGGCCGCTGATGCATGCGCTGCGCGGGAACGGAGCAAGGCTCTGCCTGCCGGCGATCCTCGACGGGACGACCATCGCCTTCCGCGAGCTCGTCCGCGGCGCGCCGATGGTCGAGATGGGCTTCGGCACGATGGGGCCGGGCCCGGAGGCGGAGGAACTGCGCCCGTCGCTGATGCTGGTGCCGCTCGCCGCCTTCGATGCGCGCGGACACAGGATCGGCTACGGCGCCGGCTATTACGACCGCGCCATCGAGCGCCTCGGGCAGGCCGGCAAGCCGCCGCGGCTGATCGGAATAGCCTTCGATTGCCAGCTCGTCGCCGGGGTGCCGGACGAGCCGCATGACGTGGCGCTGGACGAAATCCTGACCGAAAGCGGCTTGCGCCGATTTCCCCTCTCTTTATAGAAGCCGGATGCGACTTCTCTTTCTCGGTGACATGGTCGGCAGGTCGGGACGCAGCGCGGTGTGGAAGGTGCTGCCTGGGCTGATCTCGGATTTCAAGCTCGATTTCGTGATCGTCAACGGCGAGAACGCCGCCGGCGGCTTCGGCATAACCGAGGAGATATTCCATCTCACGCTCGAGGCAGGCGCCGACGTGGTGACGACGGGCAACCATGTCTGGGACCAGCGCGAGGCGCTGGAATTCGCGCCGCGCGAGGAGCGCTTCCTGCGGCCTGCCAATTTCCCCGCCGGCACGCCGGGCCGCGGCTCCGGCATCTACACGGCGCGCAACGGGGCGCGCATCTTCGTCTCCAACATCATGGGCCGGGTCTTCGTCCATCCCGATCTCGACGATCCGTTCCAGGAGGCCGAGCGGCAGCTCGCCGCCTGCCCGCTGCGCGAGCAGGCCGATGCGGTGGTGTTCGATTTCCACGCCGAGGCGACGTCGGAGAAGATGTGCTTCGGCCATTTCGTCGACGGGCGCGCCAGCCTCGTCGTCGGCACCCATACGCATCAGCCGACGGCCGACCATCAGATCCTCAATGGCGGCACCGCCTATATCAGCGATGTCGGCATGTGCGGCGACTACGATTCCTCGCTCGGCTTCGACAAGGAGGAGCCGCTCAACCGCTTCGTGACCAAGGTGCCGCGCGGCCGCTTCGAGGCGGCGGCCGGCGAGGCGACGGTCTGCGGCGTCGGCGTCGAGATCTCGGAGCGCACCGGGCTTGCCGAGCGGATCGCGCCCTTGCGCATCGGCCCGCGGCTGGAGCCGACCATGCCCGCCTTCTGGAACCAAGCCTGACGCATCGCATTTCGACAAGCTAGCCCGGTCCGGTCCGGATCGCCGTCAACGAAAAGCCAAGAGATTTCCATGCTGGAGTTCCTCGCGCCGCATTTCGAATGGTTCAGCAATCCCACCGCCTGGGTGGCGCTGGCGACGCTGATTGTCCTCGAGGTCGTCCTCGGCATCGACAACCTCATCTTCATCTCGATCCTGACCAACAAGCTGCCGGTCGAGCAGCAGGCGCGGGCACGGCGCCTCGGCATCGGCGCCGCGCTCATCATGCGCCTGATCCTGCTGGCGACGATCTCCTTCATCGTCCAGCTCACCGATCCGCTGTTCGAGATCTTCGGCCACGGCTTCTCCTGGCGCGACCTGATCCTGATCGCCGGCGGCCTGTTCCTGGTCTGGAAGGCGACGAAGGAGATCCACCACAACGTCGAGCCGAACCCCGCGCCCGACGTCTTCAC
>CAYYZC010000240.1:0-5226 GCA_964475605.1 uncultured Chelativorans sp. | reverse complement strand
TCTAGGCGAAGCTGGTGAGGCGGTCGAGCTTTCTGAAATCCTGGGTCGCGCGAATGAGCAGGTCGGACAAATGCTGCCGCTTGTCCCTCAACCGCTCCATCGGGCCGGCGATGGCAAGGCCGACCGGCTCGCCGCCGACGGTCAGGGTCGTCGAGACCGCCATGACGTCGGCGACGTTCTCGCCGAAGGTCAGGAAGATGTTGCGCTCGCGCCCCTCGCCGATATTTTTCACAAGCTCGTCGACATCGGTGATGGTCTGCTCCGTCACCTTCTTCTGCCCGGCCTTGCGAAGCACCGACACGAGCTCCCTGTCCGGCAGAAGGCTCAGCATCGCCTTGCCGATGGCGCTGGAATGGAGCGGCTTGGCATCCCCCGGTCGCGCCGAATAGCGGATCGAGTGGCTGCTTTCGAGGACCTCGAGATAGACGACGGAATTGCCCTGGCGCTTGCCGAGGATGATCGTCTCGTTCGTCGTCCTCTGGAGCTCGTTCATGACCGGCAGGACGATCTCTATGACCGGATCGTTCTGCGAGATCAGCTCGGCGATCGCAAAGATCCGCTTGGTCGGATAGATCAGCTTCCGCTCGTCGAGCACATAGACATAGCCGCGGGCGCGCAGCGTCTTGACCAGGGCATGGGTGCTGGAGACCGGCGAGCCGATCTGCTGCGCCAGCTCCGAAAGCGATAGCGGGCCGCGCTTGCGGGCGAACACCTCGAACAGGTCCAGAGTTCGACCCGCGGTTTTAACGTTGTCGACCTTCCCGGCAGTCATTCCGTCGCGCTCTCAGTCTGGGGCACTCCTTCGGGAGCCTAGCCCGTGAGACGCATGCACGCTAGTGGGGAAGCGTTCTTGACCGTGAATGATTTTTCGTTATCCTGAAAGAAAATTCGATGCACAGAAATCTTAAGCCTTTCGCGAGTTTGCCTTGACCATGGCGTCCGCCAGTCCCGCCGAACGGGTCGCAGCCCCGGCCGAATGCCTGGAGATCAGGCGCGACGACCGCCTCCTGACGGTTATCATAGCACGTCCGGAAAAGCGTAATGCGCTGAGCCGCTCCGTCATCGCCGCGATCGCCGAGACTTTCTCGAAAAGCGCGGCCGACGAATCGATCTCCGCTGTGATCCTGACCGGAGCCGGCGACAAGTCCTTTGCCGCCGGCGGCGACCTCAAGGACCTCGATTCGGTCCGTTCGATGGACGAGGCGCGCGAGATGTCGTCCTCCATCAGACGCGCTTTCGACACGATCCGCAACTTCCCCGTGCCTGTCGTCGCCGCCCTCAACGGCGATGCCGTCGGCGGCGGTGCGGAGCTGGCTGCCGCCTGCGACTTCCGCGTCGCCGCAGCCCACAGCCGGATCGGCTTCATCCAGGGCAAGCTCGCCATCACCACCGCCTGGGGCGGCGGCATTGATCTCTGCGACATCGTCGGGGTCCAGAAGGCGATGCGGCTCACCCTTTCGGGCGACGTGCTCGACGCGACGCGCGCCCACGAGATCGGCCTGATCGATGCCGTGGCTACCGGGGACGAGACGGTCGTGGCCGCCGCGGGGACATTTCTGGCGCCCATGCTGTCGAGGCCGCGAAAGGTTCTCGCGAGCTTCAAGCGACTCAACCGGGCCGTGCGCTCCGGGCTGCCGCGCGCCGAGCTCGAGCGCGAGGAGACCGAGCTCTTCGCCGAGACATGGACGAGCGAGGAGCATTGGGCGGCCGTCGCAGCCTTCCATGCCGGGAGAAAATCTTGAGTCAGGCAAGCTCCGCCACGACCCCGCCGAGGCCGAAGCCGCGAATCCAGGGGACGACGCCCTCCGGCATAGACGTGCCGCAGGTGGTCACGCCGGACATGCTGCCGCAGGCGAGCCTCGGCCTTCCCGGCGAGCATCCCTTCACCCGCGGCATCTTTCCGGACGGCTATCTCGGCCGCCCCTGGACGATCCGGCAATATTCCGGCTTCGGCACGGCGGAAGATACCAACCAGCGCTATCGCTTCCTGCTCGATGCCGGCCAGACCGGCCTCTCCGTCGCGCTCGACCTGCCGACGCAGTGCGGGCTCGACCCTTCGGACCCGATGGCGAAGCCCGAGATCGGCAAGGTCGGCGTCTCGCTCTCCAATCTCGCGGAAGCCGAGATCCTGTTCGACGGGCTCGACCTGTCGCGCCTGTCGACATCCTTCACCATCAACGGCACCGCCGCGATCGTCTACGCCATGTATTGCGCGGTCGCCGACAAGAAGGGCATTCCCCGCTCGGCGCTGACGGGCACGATCCAGAACGACATCCTCAAGGAATATGTGGCGCGCGGCACCTGGATCTTCCCGGTCAGGCCGTCGATGCGGCTGGTCGCCGATTCGATCCTCTTCTCCAACCAGGAGACGCCGCGCTTCAACCCGATCTCGATCGCCGGCGCCCATGTCCGCGACGCCGGCGCAACGGCGGTCGAGGAGATGGGCTATACGCTCGCCAACGGCCTCGCCTATGTCGAGGAGCTGCTGCGGCGCGGCGGCGATGCGGCGAAATTCGCCAAGCGGCTCTCCTTCTTCTTCTATGTCCATATGGATCTCTTCGAGGAGGTGGCGAAGTTCAGGGCCGCGCGGCGCCTGTGGCCGAAGCTGCTCGAAGAGCGTTTCGGCATCACCGATCCGGGCGCGCAGCGCTTCCGTTTCGGCGTCGTCTGCGGCGGCTCCTCGCTGACTGCGGCGCAGCCGCTCAACAATGTCGTGCGCGTCAGCGTCGAGACGATGGCGGCCGTTCTCGGCGGCGCCCAGTCGATCTTCACCTGCGCCTTCGACGAGGCGTTCCAGATCCCGACCGAGACCTCGGCCGAGCTCGCCGTGCGCACCCAGCAGATCGTCGCCTACGAATCGGGGATCGCCCGCAGCGTCGATCCGCTAGGCGGCAGCTACTATGTCGAGTGGCTGACCAACGAATCCGAGAAGGCGATCCTCGGCGTCATCAAGGAGATCGACGATTTCGGCGGCGTCGAGAAGGCGGTCGAGGAAGGCTATCTGCAGATGCGCGTCGCCCAGCGGGCGCGCGAGCGCAAGCAGGCGATCGACAGCGGCGAGCAGGTGGTGGTCGGCCAGAACCATTTCCGCCGTCCCGACCAGCAGGACGAGGTCTCGGAGGTCTTCGAGCTCGATCCGACCGTCGCCTCCAGGGTGCAGGAGAAGCTCGCCCAGACGCTCGCCTCGCGCGACCGGGAGAAGGTGGCGCGGACGCTTGCCGCGCTCGAACAGGCGGCAAGGACCGACGACGTCAACGTCATGCCGTTCCTGGTCGATTGCTGCCATGCCTATGCCACCGTCGGCGAGATGGTGGCGACGCTGAAGAAATGCTGGGGCGAGTTCCAGGAACCCATCCGGCTCTAGTCAGGAAATCAGTATGTCCAGCAATCTGTCAGGGAAGCGTATCCTGATCGCCAAGCCCGGCCTCGACGGCCATGACGTCGGCGCCAAGGTCATCGCGCTGGCGCTGCGCGATGCCGGTGCCGAGGTGATCTATACCGGCCTGCGCAAGACACCCGAATATGTGGCGAAGCTCGCCGTCGAAGAGGATGTTGACGCCGTCGGGCTCAGCCTGCTCTCGGGCAGCCACAACGAGCTCGTCGCGCAGACGATGCAGTGCCTGAAGGAGATGGAAGGCGCCGACATCCCGGTCTTCGTCGGCGGCACGATCCCCTCGGGCGACCACGAGGCGCTGCGCCGGATGGGCGTCAAGGCGATCTTCACCGCCAGCATGGAGGTCGACGACGTCCTAGCCGCGATGAGCGAGCACCTGAAGGGCGGCGCCCATGCCTGACGGGCCGCTTTCGAGCCTGCGGATACTGGAGGTCGGCCATATGCTGGCCGGGCCCTATTGCGGCATGCTGCTCGCCGATCTCGGCGCGGAGGTCATCAAGATCGAGATGCCGCCGGCCGGCGATATCGCCCGCAATGTCGGCGGCGATTCGCTTGACGGCAACAGCATCTATTTCGCCAGCCTCAACCGCGGCAAGAAGAGCGTCGCCCTCGATTTCGTCTCCGACCGGGGCCGGGAGGAATTCCTCCGGCTGGTGAAGTCGGCCGACGGCCTGATCACCAATCTGCGGCCGCGCGCCATCCGCAAGCTCGGCCTGACCTATGACGACCTGAAGGCCGCCAATCCGCGCATCGCCTGCCTGGCGCTGACCGGCTTCGGCCTCGACGGGCCCTATGCCGACCGGCCCGCCTACGATTACATCATCCAGGCGATGATGGGGCTGATGAACCTGACCGGCGATCCCGGCAGCCCGCCGATCAAGACCGGCTATTCGGTGGTCGACAATTCCTCCGGCATCATGGCCGCGCTCGGCCTGCTGTCGATGATCCACGAGGGCAAGGGCGGCCAGGTCGACATCTGCCTCTACGACGTGATGATATCGCAGATGAACTATCTGGCCGCATCCTATCTGAACTCCGGCGAGCCGCCGAAGCGCCAGCCCAGCGGCGGCCATCCCTATTTCGTCCCGGCGCAGATCTTCGAGACCAGGGACGGCCATATCGCGATCTTCATCTCGCACGACACGTTCTGGAAATCCTTCGTGCGCGGCGTCGACAGGCCGGGATGGGCCGACGACCCGCGCTTCAGCACGGTCAAGGCGCGCTACGAGAACAGGGATTTCGTGGTGAAGGAACTCGCCGACCTGTTCCGGTCGCGCGACACCGGCTACTGGATCGACCGGCTGGAGCGCATCGGCATCGTGATCGCCGGCGTCGGCACGCTGGAAGACGCGCTGGAGAGCGAGCATACGCGCCAGCGCGGGATGGTGGTGGAGATCCCGCTCGAGGACGGCGCGCTGCGGCTCGTCGGATCGCCGATCAGGATCGTCGGCCGGGAGCCGGATTACAGGCCGGCGCCGAGGCTCGGCGAGCACACATTCCTTCTCGGCGGCCAGAACGACCGGAGCCAGGCAGAGAATGCCGGCTGATCGCGGCGGACCGCCCCGCTCGCGGCGCGAGCTTGCCCGATCCCTGACCAGGGCGGCACGCGCCTCCATCAGCGAATTGCTGGAGATGGAAACGGCGCGGCCCGAGGCGATGCCGTGGACGATCGCGATCACCGGGCCGGCGGGCGTCGGCAAGAGCACGCTCGTCTCCCGCCTCGCCCCGTTGCGGCTCGAGCGCCTGAAGGCCGAAGCCAGCGGCAGGCGCGACCTGCTCGCCGTGCTGGCGATCGACCCGAGCAGCCCGCTCAGCGGCGGCGCCATTCTCGG
>CAYYZC010000239.1:3114-5229 GCA_964475605.1 uncultured Chelativorans sp. | reverse complement strand
ACCACATTCTCGCGGCGGTCGGCCAGGCGGATCTGCCCACCATCCGCGACCTCGCGCTGAACGAGCGCGACTATGGCGACCTTTCCGGCCTCAACAAGGACGATGCGCGGGCGAAATGGGGTGAGGAGCAGGTCCATGTCTGGCGCCGTTCCTACGACGTGCAGCCGCCCGGGGGCGAAAGCCTGCGCGACACCGGCGCCCGCGTCTGGCCCTATTACATCCACCGCATCCAGCCGCATGTGCTGCGCGGCGGCCAGGTGTTGGTCGCCGCCCACGGCAACTCGCTGCGCGCGCTGATCATGGCGCTGGAAGGCTTGAGCCCCAAGCAGGTGGTGGCGCTGGAAATCGCCACCGGCGTCCCGATGGTCTACCGGCTCAACGCCGATTCGACGCTTGCCTCGAAGGAGATCCTGGAGGGCTGAAGCGCCTTGCGGCATTTGCCGGAATTCATTTGCCGGAATCGGGCAAATCGCGTTGACACTTCCGTGCCGCCCGCTTACATCGGCGGCGCACACCGGCCCAGGTGGCGGAATTGGTAGACGCGCACGGTTCAGGTCCGTGTGCCGCGAGGCGTGGAGGTTCGAGTCCTCTCCTGGGCACCAGGTTTTCGATCGACAAAGGCCCGGATTTCCGGGCCTTTGTCGTATCTGGCCGCCGCTATAGGGTTCGTCCGGTCCGTCAGGCCTTTCCCGTTAAGGTCGCCGCCAACCGACAAGGCCGAATGTGCCATGACGCAATTCGAGGTCGGCCAGAGTCTTGCGGCCGACAGGGCGTTCAACCGGCTCTACTGCTGGTCGCCGAAAGGCCGCTTGGTCTCCCCGACCAGCCTGGCGAGCTGGTGGAAGGCCGGCAGGTCGCCGTTGTCCTTGAGCGCATTGGCGTGGCGCAGGAGCCGGATCGGAAAGCAGACCGCGTCGCGGTTCGACCGCGTCAGGTCCTCGCTCATCCGCTCGTCGCCGGTGAGCGCTGCCTGCGCCTTGCGCAGCGCGGCGTCGAGCTCCTCCTGCGAAACGACGCCGCGTTCGACCAGAAGCCGGTTCACCGCCGCGACGGCCATCACCAATCCCTCGATCTGCAGATTTGCCACGTTCATGGCACACTCCCTTCCATTGCTGGCCTCCCACAACCGGATTGCGCCCGTTGCGGTTCCCCGCCCGAGGCGGGACGGCCGCGGAGGGAACGAAGGGCGGGCCAAATCCGTTGTCCCGGGTTGAACCGGAGCAACTCGCCCATGGCCGTGCCTGCTTTCTGGAAGGGCTATCTCAAACTGTCGCTGGTGACCTGCCCGATCGCGATGACGCCGGCGACGACGGAAAGCGAGAAGGTGCGCTTTCACACGATCAACAAGGCGACCGGCCGGCGCGTGCGCAGCCGCTTCATCGATGCAGAGACCGGCCGGATGGTGCCCGACGAGAAGCAGGTGAAGGGCTACGAGACGACCGAGGGCCAGTTCGTCACGTTCGAGGACGAGGAGCTCGAGGCGGTGGCGCTGGAGAGCGTGCGCACCATCGACATCGAGGAGTTCGTCCCGGCCGGTTCCATTCCCTGGATCTTCTACGACAGCCCCTATTACGTGACGCCCAACGACAAGGTCGGCGAGGAGGCCTATGCGGTGATCCGCGACGCCATGGCCGAGAAGGGCGTTGTCGGCATCTCGCGCGTGGTGCTGTTCCGGCGCGAGCGTGCCGTGATGCTGGAGCCGCGCGACAAGGGGATCGTGCTGTGGACGCTGCGCTACGGCGAGGAAGTGCGCCAGCCGGAGGCCTATTTCTCCAATATCGAGCGCGGCAAGAACGACCCGAAGCTGCTCGACATGGTGACAAGGCTGATCGCCGAGAAGCAGAAGCCCTGGGACCCGCATATGGTGGAGGACCCGGTGCAGGAGCAGCTCAAGGATCTGATCGCCTCGCGCAGGAAGAAGGGGAAAGCCGCGCCGAAGGCGAAGCCAGAGGAAGACGAGGAGGCGGGCGCCTCCAACGTCGTCAGCCTGATGGACGCGCTGAAGAAGAGCATCGAGAAGTCGGGCAAGCAGTCCGGCTCGCGCCGCAAGAGCTGATCGCCCTTCCGGAACCGACGATCAGGCCGCCTTCTTGCCGGCGGCCTTGCGGGCCTTGG
>CAYYZC010000239.1:0-3014 GCA_964475605.1 uncultured Chelativorans sp. | reverse complement strand
GCCTTGGTCTTGCCGGCCGTCTTGGCGCTCTTGCGCAGCGCCTCCATGAGGTCGACGACCTTCTCCTCCTTGCGCGGCTTCGGCAGCTTGATCTCGCGGCCCTCGATCTTGGCGCGCACCAGCTCGGCCAGCGCCTGCTCGTAGCGGTCCTCGAAGGCCCAGGGATCGAACTCGCCGCCCATCGTATCGATGATGTGGCCGGCAAGCTCCTTCATCTCCTTCTTGATCTTCGGCGAAGGCGCGTCGGAGAAGGCCTGCTCGGCCGAGCGGACCTGATAGTCGAAATTGAGCGTGTTGGCGATCATGCCGTCGCCATGCGGCCGCACGACGAGGTGGCGCAGCCGGCGGAACAGCACCGCGCTGGCGAACGCCGCCGACTTCTTCTTGCGCATTCCCTCGCGGATGAGGCGGAAGGCGTCCTCGGAAGCCTCGTCGGAGGGAGCGATGTAATAGGGCTTGTCGAAGAACACCTTGTCGACGTCGTCGCAATCTATGAAGGCCTCTACGCGCAGCGTCTTGTCGCTTTGCGGGATGAGGGCCTCGACCTCCTCCGGCTCGATGATCAGATACTGGTCCTTGTCGGTCTCGTAGCCCTTCACCTGGTCCTCGCGCTCGACCACCTTCTCGGTCTTCTCGTCGACGAAGACGCGTTTGACGCGGTTGCCGGTCGCCTTGTTGATGGTGTGGAAGGACGTGCGCTCGGAGGTCGATGCCGCGGTATAGAGCGCCACGGCGCAGGTGATCTCGTCGATCTTGAGGTGCCCCTTCCACTGCGCACGCGGTGCCATCGTCGCTACTCCAACAAACCCGACTCAACGCGGGCGCCCCGAAGCTGGTTCCCTGAACGGTGCGGAGAGCCGGGGCTGGAACGCCGCTAACGCGATGTGACAGGCATTAGCGAAACGTCAGGCTTTGCCACAGAATGGCCGGATTGATGACCCCCGAGCGTCTCATTCGCTGCCTAGGCCGAAATCGTTAACAACGGAGCGGGTTTCCACACGACATGGCGAAAGCGATCTCTCATGCTGCGGCGATGGCCGTCGCGGCAGCAGGCTTCGTTGCGCTCTCCGCCGGGGCGGCGCAGGCGCAATGCGGCGGTGCATCCTGGTATGCGCTGACCTCCAAGACGGCTTCGGGCGAGCGGATGAACCCGGCGGCGATGACGGCCGCGCATCGCTCGCTTCCCTTCGGCTCCAAAATCAAGGTCGTCAACCAGAGGAACGGCAGGGAAGTCGTGGTCAGGATCAACGACCGCGGCCCGTTCATCGGCGGCCGGGTGATCGACCTGTCGAAGGCGGCGGCCGCCAAGCTCGGCTTCATCAATGCCGGGCACACCAAGATCTGCCTGGAGAGGCTGGGCTGAGGATCGGCCCTTGAGGATCAGCGCTTGAGTTGTCAGCGCTTGCCGGCGCGGCGTCTTTCGAGGGCGCGCTGCAGGTCGGGCGCGGCGCGCACCAGCGCTTTCGCCGCCTCCGATCGCGGGCGGTCGAGCACCTCGCCCGTGCGTCCCGTCTCGACGATGCGGCCCTGATCCATCACCATGACCTCGTCGGTGATGGCGCGCGCCACGGTCAGGTCGTGGGTGATGAAGAGATAGGCGACGCCCAGCCGGTCGTTGAGATCGGCGAACAGGTCGAGGACCTGAGCGCGGATCGAGACGTCGAGCGCCGAGACCGGCTCGTCCGCCACGACAAGCTCGGGCCGGGTGATGATGGCGCGGGCGATCGACAGGCGCTGGCGCTGGCCGCCCGAGAACTCATGCGGATATTTGTCGAGGTCGCGCGGGTCCAGCCCGACCTCGCGCAGCGCGTCCTCCGCGATTTCGCGGCGCTCGGCCCGCGACGGCTGGCGGTCGAGCAGGTGCAGCGGCTCGCAGATCAGCCGTTCGACTTTGTGGCGCGGATTGAACGAGCCGTAAGGATCCTGGAACACGACCTGCATCCTGCGCCGGTGCGGCTTCAGCTCCTGCTCGCCCAGCGCGCTCACCTCCGTGCCGTCGAGCCGGATCGCGCCTGAGGTCGGCCGGTCGAGCGCCAGGATCATCCGCGCCAGCGTCGACTTCCCGCAGCCGGAGCGTCCGACCAGGGCCACCGAATGGCCGTGGCGCAAGGTGAAGGAGACGTCGTCGACGGCGCGGAACGGTGTCGGGGACGTGAAGAGCGACGTCCTGCGGCCGGGATAATCCTTGCTGACGGAGGAGACCTCCAACAGTGGCGAGTTTTGTTTTTGAATACCCCCGCCCCTTGCCCCTCCCCACGAGGGGGAGGGGGATTCTGCGAGGTTGGCGACCCGCGGTTCGGCCCTGCCTGCAACGGGGCCGCGCGCCGGCACATGGGTCGAGGCTTCGGCGAGCCGGCGCGTATAGGGGTGCACCTGCTCCGACAGCACGCGGGCCGTCTCGCCTTCCTCCATCACCTCGCCACTGCGCATGATGGTGATGCGGTCCGACATGTCGGCGACGACCGCGAGATCGTGCGAGATCAGCATCAGCCCCATGCGGCGCTCGGCGACGAGGTCGCGCAGAAGCTCGAGGATCTGCTTCTGCAGCACGACGTCGAGCGCCGTCGTCGGCTCGTCGGCGATCAGCAGCCGGGGTTTCAACGCGCAGGCGATGGCGATGACGACGCGCTGGCGCTGGCCGCCGGAGAGCTGGTGCGGATAGCGCGTCAGGGGAAACTGGGCCTGAGGCAGGCCGACGCGGTCGAGGATGCGCCGCGCCTCCTCCTCGGCCGCCGCGCGCGAGCTGCCGCGATGCCACCTGATCCCTTCCGCGACCTGCTCGCCGATCGTCTTGACCGGGTTGAGCGCCGTCATCGGCTCCTGGAAGACCATGCCGATATCGTCGCCGCGCAGCCGGTTCATCGCCGGCTCCGGCGCGGCGAGGATGTCGATGCCGTCGAAGCTGACGCGCCCTTCAGCGCGTGCCGCGTGGGGGAGCAGGCGCATCACGGTCAGCGCCGTCATCGACTTGCCGGAGCCGGATTCGCCGACGACGCCCATCACCTCGCCCTCGG
>CAYYZC010000238.1:0-5254 GCA_964475605.1 uncultured Chelativorans sp. | reverse complement strand
GCGGCGGAACTGCTCGACTATCCGCGCGACAAGCTGCGCGGGCTGGTGCTGGAGGAAGGCACGATCACCAGCCATGTGGTGATCGTGGCGCGCGCCATCGGCATCCCCGTCATCGGCCAGATGAAGGGCGCCGTCTCCATGTCGGAGAATGGCGACGCGATCATCGTCGACGGCGACGAAGGGCGGATGCATCTGCGCCCGCAGGCCGATGTCGAGGCGGCCTATGCGGAGAAGGTCCGCTTCCGGGCCCGCCGCCAGCAGCTCTATCGCGACCTGCGCGACAAGCCGTCGATGACGCGCGACGGGATCGAGGTCGAGCTGCTGATGAATGCGGGGCTGGCGGTCGACCTGCCGCAACTGGCCGATTCGGGTGCGGCCGGCATCGGCCTCTTCAGGACCGAGCTGCAATTCATGGTGGCGTCGCAGTTTCCCCGCGCCGAGGAGCAGGAACGGCTCTATCGCGAGGTGCTGGGCGCGGCGCAGGGCCGGCCGGTCACCTTCCGCACCATCGACATCGGCGGCGACAAGGTGCTGCCCTATTTCAAGGGCGCCGCGCAGGAGGAGAACCCGGCGCTGGGCTGGCGGGCGATCCGCCTGACGCTGGACAGGCCGGGGCTGCTCCGCACCCAGATGCGGGCGCTGCTGAAGGCGGCCGGCGGGCGCGACCTGCGCGTCATGCTGCCGATGGTCACCGAGATCGCGGAGGTGCGTCAGGCGCGCGAGATCATCGAGCGCGAGGTACGGCACCTGTCGCGCTTCGCCCATCATTTGCCGACGAGCCTGAAGCTCGGCGCGATGGTCGAGGTGCCGTCGCTGCTGTGGCAGCTCGAGGAGCTGATGCAGTCGATCGATTTCGTCTCGGTCGGGTCCAACGACCTGTTCCAGTTCGTGACCGCGACGGACCGGGGCAATACGCGGCTTGCGGGTCGCTTCGATCCGCTGTCGGTGCCGTTCCTGCGGCTCTTGCGCCAGATCGTTGAGGTCGGGAAGAGGATGGAGACGCCGGTGACGCTGTGCGGCGAACTCGCCGGGCGGCCGGTCTCGGCCATGGCGCTGCTCGGCATCGGCTATCGCGCCATCTCCATGTCGCCGGCCTCGATCGGCCCGGTCAAGGCGATGCTGTGCGAGCTGCCCCTGAACGAGCTCGGCGCGATGATGGACGAGCTTCTCGCCGGCCACGACTGCGAGATCGACCTGCGGGCACTGCTGCACGATTTCGCCGAGAGACACGAGATTCCGTTGTGACCGGCAGTCCGCTCACATGCCAACGAAACGACAGCCAAGATGATTGAACTGCCGCGCGAGCGCATGGACCAGGTCCTGAAACGCTTCGACATGATCGAGGCGCAGATGGCGGCCGGGCCGGAGCCGGACGTCTATGTGAAGCTCGCTTCCGAATATGCCGATCTGCAGGAGATCGCCGGCAAGGTGCGCGAGCTGCGTGCCGCCGAGGGCGAGCTCGCCGATCTCGAGGCGATGCTTGCCGACCGCACGCTCGATGCGGAGATGCGCAGCCTCGCCGAGGCCGACCTGCCCGGCGTCGAGGAGCGGGTGGAAGCGCTCGGCAAGGACCTCCGGATCCTGCTGCTGCCCAAGGATGCGGCCGACGACCGCAATGCGATCCTCGAGATCCGCGCCGGCACCGGCGGCGACGAGGCGGCGCTGTTCGCCGGCGATCTCTATCGCATGTATGAGCGCTTCGCCGCCGCCAATGGCTGGCGTATCGAGCTGGTCTCCGCGAACGAGGGCGAGGTCGGCGGCTTCAAGGAGGCCGTCGCCACGGTTTCCGGCAAGGGGGTCTTCGCCAAGCTGAAATTCGAGTCGGGCGTGCATCGCGTCCAGCGCGTGCCGGAGACGGAGACGGGCGGGCGCATCCATACCTCGGCGGCGACCGTCGCGGTGCTTCCCGAAGCCGAGGAGGTCGATGTCGATATCCGCAACGAGGACATCCGCATCGACACGATGCGGGCGTCGGGCGCCGGCGGGCAGCATGTCAACACGACCGATTCGGCCGTGCGCATCACCCATGTGCCGAGCGGCATCGTCGTCGTCCAGGCGGAGAAGTCGCAGCATCAGAACCGGGCCCGGGCGATGCAGATATTGCGCGCCAAGCTGTTCGACATGGAGCGTGCCAGGGCCGCCGAGGAGCGATCCGAGGCCAGACGGCTGCAGGTCGGATCGGGCGACCGCTCCGAGCGCATCCGCACCTATAATTTTCCGCAAGGACGGGTCACCGACCATCGCATCAATCTGACGCTCTACAAGCTCGACCGGGTGATGGAGGGCGAGCTCGACGAGGTGATCGATGCGCTGATCGCCGACCACCAGTCGAAGCTCCTCCTCGCGATGGAGGACAATGGCTGAGATTGGGGCTGAGACCGGGGCCGAGACCGGCGGGAAGGGCATGACGCTTGCCGCCTTGATCGCCCGCATCCGCGATGCGATCGCGGAGAGGGCCGGGGCCGATGCGTCGCTCGAAGCGCGCCTCCTCGTCGAGCATTTCGCCGCCACGCGGCGCATCGACGCGCTGATCGATCCCGGGATGGAAGTCGACGCGATCCGGGTGCGGGCCGTGGAGGACGCGGCGCGGCGGCGTGCCGCGGGCGAGCCGGTGCACAGGATCATCGGCCGCAAGGAGTTCTACGGGCTTAGGTTTCAGCTTTCCGACGCGTCGCTGGAACCGCGTGCCGATACCGAAGCGCTGGTCGATCTCGCGCTGCCCCTCCTGCGTCGCCGCGCGGAACAGGGTGCGGGCGCGTCCCTGCTCGATCTCGGCACGGGGACCGGCGCGATCGCCATCGCCCTGCTGAAGCAAGAGCCGCGGGCGGTCGCGACGGCGACGGATATTTCGGCCGATGCCCTTGCAATCGCGGCCGGCAATGCCGATCTGAACGGGGTAGGCGAAAGATTCGATCCACTCCCGTCGGACTGGTTCGGCGAGGTGGACGGAAAGTTCGATCTCATCGTCTCGAACCCGCCCTATATACGGAGCCGCGATATCGAAGCGCTGGCGATCGAAGTCCGGGACCATGATCCCCGAGCCGCACTCGACGGCGGAGCGGACGGCGCGGATTGCTACAGGGCGATCGCAGCCGGGGCAGGGGGCCATCTCAAGCCCGGCGGCATCGTCGCAGTCGAGATAGGATACGACCAGAAGGCTATCGTTTCGGCGATTTTCGCCGCACGGCGTTTCTCGCTGATGGCCGAGGCCAGGGATCTCGGCGGGCACGACAGGGCCCTGGCATTCTCGCAATGACGGCAGCGGCCGGCATTTGGCGATGCAGCAAAAAAGGCTTGGCAAGCATGAAGATTGCCGCTAGTTTCCAGCTACCGGATGAGACGAAGCAGGCAGTGCTGTTATCGATTCGGCCCCCTGAGACAAGCTGCCTTCTTGCGTGAACAACGCCGTTGCTTCGTGCGGGGTTCGTCCGGAATGTGAACAGAACCGTGACAGGATTTGATTCGACGACGCTGCGGCAATTGCCGCTGTTCGTCATCAGGAGATGCGGAACAGAGCGGCTTAGGGCGCTCCAGCATCATCATGCTTTTTCTCAACAGAAGAGATCGTAATGAGGCCACAGCAGAACAGGCGTATGCGCGGACGCGGGAACAACAACAGCAATAACAACCGCAAGGGGCCGAACCCGCTCACCCGCAGCTATGAGAGCAACGGTCCGGACGTCAAGATCCGCGGAACCGCGCAGCAGATCGCCGAGAAATACGCGACGCTGGCGCGCGACGCGCAGAGTTCCGGCGACCGGGTGATGGCCGAGAACTATCTCCAGCACGCCGAGCACTACAACCGCATCATCATGACGGCGCAGGCCCAGTTGCAGGCGCAGCAGCCTCGTCCGCAGCGCGACGACGACGACGGTTTCGACGAGCGCGACGACGGCGGCGACACCGATACGGTCAACGAGGAGGCTCGCGAGACGCGGCAGCCGGTCGGCAGCGGGCCGCAGCCGGTGATCGAGGGAACGCCGGCCGAGCTGGCGCCCAGGAGCGGCGGCGAGCAGCCGCAGCGTCGCGAGCGCAGCCGCGACAATCGACGCAGCCGCGACGACGAGCAGGGCGGCGAGACGAGCCAGGCCGTCAACGGCCAGTCCCATCAGAGCGCCGATCAGCCCGAGAGCGTCGAAGCCGGCCAGCCGGCGGACGAGCAGGCGGAAGAAGCGGCACCGCGCCGCGTGCGCCGCCCCCGCCGCCCGCGCCAGGCACAAGCCGTCGAAGGCGATGGCGATGCGACTTCGCCGGGCGAGACGGTCAGCGAAGCGGCCGAATAGCCGGCGCCGATCCGGAAGATTCGAATGGCGGGGAGCGATCCCCGCCATTTTCGTTTGCGGCGGCCTTTGCGGCTCTCTTGAGGGTTGACCGGGCCGCACCCATATCTCTCCTCGACAAGGACCTGCCGTCAGGGGGTCCGTCCCGCAATCTGATCCGGCGCCGTCATGGGCCGGTGAGGGAATGGAGACACGCATATCATGAATGTCGAGAAATACTCCGAACGCGTCCGCGGCTTCATCCAGTCGGCCCAGACCCTGGCGCTGTCGCGCAACCACCAGCAATTCACCCCCGAGCACATCCTCAAGGTCCTGATCGACGACGAGGAAGGCTTTGCCGCGTCGCTGATCGAGCGCGCCGGCGGCCGTCCCGCGGATGTCCGGCTTGCCGTCGAGGCGGCGCTGAAGGCGATGCCGCAGGTCGAGGGCGGCAACAGCCAGCTCTATCTCGCCCAGCCGCTGGCGAAGGTCTTCGCGACCGCCGAGGAGATGGCGACCAAGGCCGGTGATTCCTTCGTCACCATCGAGCGCCTGCTGACGGCCCTGGCGGTCGAGAAGTCGGCGAAGACGGCCGAGATCCTGTCCAAGGCCGGCGTCACGCCGACCGCGCTCAACCAGGTCATCAACGACCTGCGCACGGGGCGCACCGCCGACAGCGCGTCGGCCGAGCAGGCCTATGACGCGCTCAAGAAATATGCCCGCGACCTGACCGCCGAGGCCCGGGCCGGCAGGCTCGATCCGGTGATCGGGCGCGACGACGAGATCAGGCGCACCATCCAGGTCCTGTCGCGGCGCACCAAGAACAATCCGGTGCTGATCGGCGAGCCGGGCGTCGGCAAGACGGCGATCGCCGAGGGGCTGGCGCTCAGGATCGTCAATGGCGACGTGCCCGAATCGCTCAAGGACAAGCAGCTCATGGCGCTCGACATGGGCGCGCTGATCGCCGGCGCGAAATATCGCGGCGAGTTCGAGGA
>CAYYZC010000237.1:3392-5257 GCA_964475605.1 uncultured Chelativorans sp. | reverse complement strand
CCCCTCGTTGGGGAGGGGTGGCCCGCTGCGGGCATTACCCGAACGCCCCGGAAACCGCAAGATGCAAATCTTGACGGTTCGAGCAGGCTCGTGCGGAGAGGGCAGGCATTCGGCCGTGAGGGAGGATGGGCATGTCGATCTGGAAAAGGCCGACTTCGTCCTGTAGGCTGGAAGGACGAGGCGGCATCACAGGGATGCGCGGAAGAGAGGGCCGTCATGTATTCGCATATCCTGGTCCCGACCGACGGATCGGAGCTTGCCCAGAACGGCGTCAACCACGCCCTGTCGCTGGCGAAAGCCCTGGGCAGCAAGGTCACCATCATCACCGTGTCCAGGCCATTCATCCCGCCCGGCATGGAAGGGGAATGGATTCCGCCCGCAGCGGATCGAAAACGCTTCGAGGACGAGCTGGAGCGCAGCGCGCTCGATCTTCTCACGAAGACGAAGGCCGACGCCGAAAAGATGGGGCTTAACGCCGGCACCGAGCATGTGCGCGACGACAGTGCGGCCATCGCCATCGTCGATGCGGCAGAGCGGCTGGGCTGTTCCCTGATCGTCATGTCGTCTCACGGCCGGCGCGGTATCTCCCGCATCCTTCTCGGCAGCCAGACCGCGGAAGTGCTCGCCCACAGCCCGGTGCCGGTTCTGGTGATCCGCTGATCCTTCGGGCCTGAAATTTGACAAAGGCGGGTGGATGGCCCACATCCCGGCCATGTGCGCATTCTCTGCCATAACCCTCGTCCGCCAGGGTAGCCTCCAAACCGGCTAAGCACCTGGTGCCTCTACCTGCGGAAGCAAGAGCGGCACCAGGTTAAACCCGATTGCCAATCCAGTTTTGCCGACAGTCCGTCGAGCCGCGATCCGAGCGCTCGCGACGTCGCGCCATGCGGTCAGAGGATTCCCAGGATGAGCTTCAACTACAGCTACACGTTCCCGATCACCGGCCCGAACAAGATTCCGCGTTTCAGGAAGTGGGCGGCCGAAAACGCCCCCGAGATCGAGGTGAGCCTGCCCCCTCAAGTGCCCGTCAAGAGCGAGGCGATGACGATCCGCCTCAAGTCCGTGGAGGACCGGCAGATGCTTCTGTCCCGAATGGCCGGCATCAAGCTGTAGCGCGAGACGACGAGCCATGGCGTCCACCAGATCCTGTCCGTCATGCGGATGCACCATGTCGGAAAACGCACGCTGCCAAAGCTGCCGACAGCCGCACACCGGCTCGGGCCCGATGCCCGAGCACCTCTTCTGCCCGCCAACGCCCGGCCGGAAGGAAATGCCGCGCCCTGCGGCAGATCGGTAAGGTGAGCTTCGCCCTGCCGGCCGGCAAAGCCGCCTGGTTTGCCGGCAGGGTCTCCGCCCGTTCGGGTCGATCCCGAGACTGCTTGTCGGTGGCCGCCATGTGTGGTTACCTTCGATCCGAAGTTCGACTGGATGTGAAGGACCGAAAGCCATGGGAATCTTCGACAAGATCAAGGATGCCATCTGGGGGCGCGCCGAGGCCGCCGAAGCTGAGGCGCCCGACGCCCCTGCCGCGAAGCCTGCCCCGGCTTCAGAATCCCCTCAGGCGACGGCCTCTCCCGCCCCGAATCCCGCAGCGCCGTCGTCTCAACCCGTGGACATCGAATCCGTTCTCAATGAAGCGGTGAAGAAGAGCGGACAGAAGCTCAACTGGAAGACATCGATCGTCGACCTGATGAAGGCTCTCGGCCTCGACAGCAGTCTCTCCAATCGAAAGGAGCTCGCCCAGGAGCTCGGATATACGGGCGACATGAACGACTCGGCGGCCATGAATATGTGGCTGCACAAGCAGGTCATCCAGAAGCTCAAGCAGAACGGCGGCAAGGTGCCGGCGGACCTGCTCTAGCCGG
>CAYYZC010000237.1:0-3292 GCA_964475605.1 uncultured Chelativorans sp. | reverse complement strand
TCGTAGCGCAGGCCGAGCTTGATCTGGTGGTATTTCAGGCCCTTCTCGACCTCGAGAGTGTCGGTGTCGAGATATTCCGCCTCCGGGGAATGCAGGAACTGGTAGCCGAGATCGACCGAGATATTGTCGGTCACGCGGTAGCTGGCTCCCGCTGCAAGGGCGTAGGCGAAGCGATACTGGTTGTCCGACCATTCCTCGTCGACGATGCCCAGCGTGGGCGAGTCGATCCGCAGATCGTGGCTCGAATAGAGGAGGCCGACGCCGCCGCCGACATAGGGCGTGATGCCGACGATCGTGCCGAGATCGGCATATCCGTTGACGAGACCGCTCCAGGCCGATTGGGAGAGCGAGAAGGAATCGACGGCATCCTCGTACGAGAAGCGGTCGCCGCCGAGATATGAGATGGTGACATCGCCGCGCAGGAAATCGTTGAAGTGATATCCGACACCGGCGCCGACGCCGAAGCGGCGATGCTCGACCTCCTCGCCGAGAAACTCGAAATCGTAGACCGTATCGTCGAAATTGTAGCTGACGTCGCCGCGCAGATACCAGCCGGAGCCGATCTCGACCGGCACATATTCCGGCGCTTCCTCGATGAAGATGGGCGGACTGTAGTCGGCACCGAGAGCCGGTACCGCCCACAGCATCGCGGCCGGGAGCGACAGGAACAGGCGAGAACTGCATTTCATGGTGCTAACTCCGGATCTGCGGTCCTGGCGATGGCCGCTCCATCTCTGTTGCCAAGCATGATCACCCCGGGACCACGCTCTATCCGGCCATTGTTAACCATAGTGGTTAAGTGCCGGTTAAGGATAACGGGAGGTTGCCGGGCAGGGTCGGGACAGGGCCTCCGGCAACCGAAAAGGCCGCCCGGAAATCCCGGACGGCCTCGGCTTCGATCTGATCGGAAGGTCTATTTGTAGATGGGCAGGGAGACCGGCTCGGGCTCGTAGGCGACGGCCACCGGAGTGGCGCAGTTGTCGCCGGCGCCCAACTGGTAGCGCAGGCCGGCGCGCACCTCGTGGGTGTTGATCGCATCGTGGAAGCCGGGGCCTGCGCCCGGGCCGCCGCCCGACGAATCCACATATTCGAACATGCGCCCGCCGGAGATGCGGCTGAAGCGGTAGCCGACATCGGCCTTCAGATTGTTGGTCAGGCAGTAGGAGGCACCGGCCATCAGCGCCCAGGCGAAGCGCATGCCGCTGACGCCGTCGTGCCGGTCGTCGATGTCGAAATCGTCGATCCGGTTGCGCAGGTCGCCCCACTTCACATAGGCGCCGCCGATGCCCGCGCCGACATAGGGCGTGACGCGGTTATAGGTCCCGAGGTCGACATAGGCATTGGCCAGCATCATCAGGGCGCTGAAGCTCGACGTGTCGCGCGAGGAGCAGGGGACGGCTCCGCCGGGGCCGCAGAAGCCGGAGGTGGTGCCTTCGAAGTCCGACCTGAACCAGTAGTCGGCGGTGAAGTCGGTGCGCAGATAGCGGTTGATCTGGTAGCCGACGCCGGCGCCGATGGAAAAGGCGCCCTTCAGCTTGGCGGTGTCGAAATCATCCGTGCCCGGATCGACGGTGCAGCAGCCATAGGTGACGTAGTCGCCGCCGGTCCAGTCCGACCAGTGATAGTCGATGTCGCCGCGCAGATACCAGCCGCCGTAGGAGACCTCCTCATAGATGATCTGAGGCGGCGCCTCGACGATCGGCGGGATGTAGTCCGCAGCCTGCGCGGGCAATGCCGCGCCGAGCAGGAATGCCGCCCCAGCCAGCATTCTCGATTTGGAGTTGATCATCTCGTCCACCCTTGCATGAGATCGCCGGATGATCATCCGGCCCGGATCGGTCGCGAGGGATGATGGAAGGGAAAGGTTAACCCAAGCTTAACCACGTTTGGCTCTACAACATCGGCTAACCGTAAGCCCTGAAGGGTGGAGATGATTCGTTTTCAACCATGCGCGGCTGGAGTTAACGCCTGTTAAAGAGCCATGAAATGAGCCAAATCAAACCGCGCGCTTACTCATACATTTGGATGAGTACTAGCCCAGCAACTCATTGGATGAGTACTAGCCCAGCAACTCAACTGCGGCAACTGGAGATGAGCCGAGCGTTTGCGGAGGAACATGGTCTCGAACTGGATGATCGCCTCCGTGACATTGGCGATAGCCTGCCGCATCTCCCGTCTCCACCATTCGGAATGTCCTATCGCCTCAAACCTTCGTTGCATCGGGTCAAGCAATCAAAAACTTGCTGAGGTCGTCCAATGGGTCCTTTGATTTTTTAACATCCTGTAAACTATGAGCACCCCACGGTAAGAATATGATGACTTGATTCGGAATATCTAAACCGAAGATTCGGGCGCGGTGAAATCTAGGTTTTTTTAAATATAGAGAGGCATTCCGAAAGGCATGTTGACAAGACATCATTTGGCTAATTCAGAAATTCCCTATCGCGGCGGCCGTACCCCTAAATGGCGCAACAAGGCCGTGTCGATCGCCTGGGAATACAGTTCGGTAAGTATTCTTGCGATCGGGTCTATTTTGTCTCCAGTTATATTTTCAGGATTCCTGCCGGCTGGTGCCGGGACGGCATGGGCTTCGTGCACTCCCACCACTCCGGGCATCTTCACGTGCTCGGGCCTTTCGTCAGGAGAATATCTGTCCGAGGGCGGAGGGATGCTCGACGTCACTGCAGACGACACTCTCAATGTTAGTAGCAGCGTGGGTGCCGGTTTCTTCGTGGACGTTTTCGGCTCGGGCTCCGGCGTTAATTTTACGCAGCAGAATGGCGGCTCCATTACCGGTGAAACGATCGGCCTTGACGTGAGGAATTGGAGTGATGGATCGAGCATAGTCAGGGTCGACGGCAATGTGACCGGCAAGGGTGACTATGCGATTTTCGTCTACAATGGCACGCTGGCGACAGACGTTGAAGTGGAGCAGGGTGCAGGTGCCATAACCGCACCATCGCACGGCATTCGCGTTGACAACTACGGGAATGGTTCAACGACAATCTCTTCTGCCTCTGTTGTCGATCAAACGGGTTCAGGCGCCGATACTTATGGCATCTATGCCTACAATTCTCCAAGTGCGACCGATATATCGCTGCATCAAACCGGCGGATCGGTTTCCGCACATAATTTCGGCATATACGGAAATAACTGGGGTAAAGGGTCCACGACGATCACGACGGCCGGCGATGTGACGGCCAGCGCGAGGTCCGGCGTTTATGCAGCGAACAACGCTATGGCACAAGATATCCTGATCCAGCAGACGGCAGGCAGGATCTGGGGTAAGCAG
>CAYYZC010000236.1:0-5264 GCA_964475605.1 uncultured Chelativorans sp. | reverse complement strand
CTCGAAGGCCATGCCTCGCGGCCCGATCTGGGCGTGAACGCGGTCGAATATGCGGCGCGCTATATCAGCCGGCTGCTCGGCCTGGCCGATGATCTCAGGCACCGTGCGCCGGCCGCAAGCCGCTTCCAGCCGCCCTGGACGACGTTGCAGGTCGGACGGATCGTCGGCGGCGCGGCGCGCAACATCATCGCCGGCCATTGCGCGGTCGAATGGGAGATGCGGCCGGTCCAGGCCTCCGACGCCGATTTCGTCAAGCGCGATGTCGAGGCCTATGTCGACGAGGTGCTGCGGCCGGCGATGCGGGCCTTCAGCCCGCAGGCCGACATCGTCACCCACACGATCGGCGAGGTCGAAGGCCTGCAGGTGGTCGCGGAATCCGAAGCGCGCGAGATCATGGTCGAGCTCACCGGCGCGAGCGATTGCGATCTCGTCGCCTTCGGCACCGAGGCGGGCCTGTTCCAGTCGGCCGGCATGTCGGTCGTCGTCTGCGGACCGGGATCGATCGCCCAGGCTCACAAGCCCGACGAGTTCATCGAGCTTGGCCAGCTGCAGGCCTGCCTGGACATGCTGTCGAAGCTCGCGCGGAAGCTCGCCGCATGACCGCGCGGCCGCGCGCCCTGCCGCCGCAGGCGGCCGACGAGGGCTCGCGCGCCCGCTTCGAGCGCATCTACCGGACGCTGCGCACGCGCATCTGCCTGCTCGACCATCCGCCCGGCGAGCGGCTGCGCGAGGACGATATCGCCGAGGAGTTCGAGGTCAGCCGAACGCCGATCCGCCGCGTCCTCGTCAGGCTCGAAGCCGAGGGCCTGCTGCGCTCGGTCCACGGCGTCGGCACCATCGTCACTGATATCGACATCGAGGAGCTGGAGCATGTCTACCAGCTCCGCGTCGAGCTCGCCGAGCTGATCGGCAAGCTCGCCCCTGTTGTGCCGGGCGAGGACGTCGTGCGCGCCTTCCGCACCCTGCTTGAACGCTGCAACAGGCTGGTCGGCGCGCCCGACGCGCGTGAATTCGCCCGCATCAACATGGACTTCTTCCATCTGCTCAACGGGTTGACCGCCAACGAGCCGCTGCGCGACATCAGCGAGCGGCTCTACTACCAGACGACGCGCATCTGGCTGAAGACCGCCTCACGCCTGATCTCCTACGAGGAGATGCTGCACAACGAGATCGTCATCTTCCATCGCGAGGTGACCGACATCGTCTCCGCAATCGAGCTCGGCGATCTGGAAGTGATCGGCCATATCCGCCGCTCGCACATCTCGATGAGCTTTCTGCGCCTGCGCGACGCGACGCGGTGAACAGGTGGCGTTGACGATATCGCCGAATCCGGCCCAGACTTTCCAGGATGGGGATTCGCGAACATCCGCCGCAGGGCAGCGTCGTCACCATCGATTATTCTGCCGGTGGATTCGTGGAGCCGGAAATGATGAAACGGCGGCTGGCCATTGTCATGTCGCCGAAGATCGCAGCCCGGCCGCGCCTGTGTACTGTTGTTCCCCTCAGCCTCACACAGCCACGGAAAGTCATGCCCTACAACAAACGACTTCGCATTCCGTTCGAACTGCCGAAGGAATGGGGCGACCATGAGCGATGGATCAAAGGCGACATGGTCAATGCTGTGGGATTGCATCGCGTCGATCTCTTGCGCCTCGGCAAGGATTCGAGCGGGCGGAGAGTCTATCAGACGTCGGCCCTGCCCGATGATTTGTTCAGGCTCGTGCGGATATGCGTATTACATGGCTTGGGTCTGTCAGCGTTGACAAGGGGACTCTGACTTCCCATATTCGCAACGTTAGCGGCTCTGCACATGTCATCCGCGTCTAAGACCCCGCCAGGGGCCACTGACCAGGCGAGCGAAGGCAAGCTCAGGGTCAGTGCCGAGATTTGAAGAACCCCGCTCCGGCGGGGTTCTTGTTTTGTCACGGCTGCTCGGGCGGCAGGCTTTCCGGGTCGAAGGCCGGCTGCTCGGCCTCGTCGGTCGGCTGCTTGGTGAAGCCCTTGAGGCCGCTCGCCACCTCCTCGGTGTCGCGCGCCACCTCCAGCGGGCTCGCCACATAGGCCGTCACCAGGCGCGCCACGGAGGTGAGCGCATGAAGGTGGATGCGCTCGTAGCCGTGCGAGGCGTCGATGCCGAAGGCGATCAGCGCGGTGCGTACATCATGGCCGGCCTCGATCGCCGAGGCGGAGTCGGAGCGGTAGTAGCGGAAGAGATCCTTCTGGAACGGGATCTCGCCCTCCCGGCATAGCTCCACCAGCTTGCGGGTCAGGTGATAGTCGAACGGGCCGGACTGGTCGGCCATGGCGATGGTGACGCCGAATTCGCTGGAGTTCTGCCCCGGCGCGCTGGTGCCGTTGTCGATGGTGACCATGGAGGCGATCTCCGGCGTCACGATCGAGGCGGCGCCCACGCCGACCTCCTCGGCGATGGTGAAGAGCCAGTGCACGTCGACCGGCGTCTTGGCGCTTTCCCGCTCCAGCGCCTCGATCGCGGCGAGCACGATCGCCACGCCTGCCTTGTCGTCGAGATGGCGCGAATTGATGAAGCCGTTGTCGAGGAACTCCGTATTGGTGTCGATGGCGACATAGTCGCCGACATCGATGCCGAGCGCCTTGGTCTCGGCGCGCGACTGCGTGACCGCGTCGATACGCAGCTCGACATGCGACCAGCCGACCGGCTGCGTGTCGACCGCCTCGTTGAAGGTGTGCCCGGAGGCCAGCAGCGGCAGGACGGTGCCGCGGAAGCTGCCATGCTCGCTATAGATCGTCACCCGAGCGCCCTCGGCGAAGCGCGCCGACCAATGGCCGATCGGGACGAGCTCCAGCCGTCCGTTCTCCTTGACCAGCTTCACCTGCGCGCCGAGCGTATCGAGATGAGCGACGATGGCGCGCGCCGCCTTGCGCCGTCCGCCCCGTCGCACGGCGCGGATGGCGCCGCGGCGCGTCAGTTCCGGCCTCATGCCGAGCTTCTCGAGCTCGCGTGTGCAATAGCGCACGATCTGGTCGGTATAGCCCGTGGGGCTGTCGATCGACAGCAGCGCCTTCAACTGGCTGACGAGATAGGCTTCGTCGATTTCCAAGATGCATGCCTCTTTCGGTTGCTCAGGAGCGGCCGAGCGACTGTGTAGCAGATTTCTGCCCCGAAAGAGGAAACAGCAGGTCGAGGAAGCGCTCTGCCGTCGGCTGCGGCTCGTGATTGGCCAGGCCCGGCCGCTCGTTCGCCTCGATGAACACATAGTCGGGCCGATCCGGCGACCGCACCATGAAGTCGATGCCGACGACGGGGATGTCGATGGAGCGCGCAGCCTTGCAGGCCGCCTCGACGAGCCGCGAATGGACGATGTGGGTGACGTCGTGGATCGAGCCGCCGGTGTGCAGGTTGGCGGTCTTGCGGACCACCACCTCCTCGCCCTGTCCGGGAACCGAATCGAGCGAATGACCGGCCGTGGCGAGGCAGCGCTCGGCCTCCGCGTCGATCGGGATCCGGCTCTCGCCGCCGGTCGCCGCGGCGCGGCGCCGCGACTGGCTCTCGATCAGGCTGCGGATGTCCCTGGTCCCGTCGCCGACGATCTTCGGCGGGCGCCGCACGGCGGCCGCCACCAGCTTGAAGTCGATGACGACGAGGCGCAGGTCCTCGCCTTCGAAACAGGCTTCCACGAGCACCTTGTCGCAAACCTCGCGCGCCGTCGCGACGGCCTTGCCGACATCCTCGATCGTCTCCAGCCCGACTGCCACGCCGCGCCCCTGCTCGCCGCGCGCCGGCTTGACGACGAGCCTGCCGTGTCTGGCGAGAAAGGCCTCCAGCGCGGCATCGTCCTCGCCCGCCACCATCTGCTCCGGCACGACGAGCCCGGCGCGCTCGACCACGCGTCGCGTCGCGGCCTTGTCGTCGCAGATCGACATGGCGACGGCGGAGGTCAGCTCCGACAGGCTTTCGCGGCAATGGACCGAGCGCCCGCCATGCGACAGCCTGAAGAAGCCGCCCTCGGCATCGGTGATCTCGACATGGACGCCGCGCCGATGCGCCTCGTCGACGATCAGCCGCGCATAGGGGTTGAGCGCGTCATATTCGGCCGGCGGCGGCGCATAGAGCTTCTCGTTGATCGGGTTCTTGCGCTTGACCGCGAATACCGGGATGCGGTGGAAGCCGAGCTTTTCGTAGAGCGCGATCGCCTGCTCGTTGTCGTGCATCACCGACAGGTCCATATGGCTCGCGCCGCGCGCCTTGAAGTGCTCGGCGAGCCTGCGCACCAGCATCTCCCCGATGCCGGGATGGCGCGCCTGCGCGTCGACGGCCAGGCACCACAGCGACGAGCCGTTCTCGCGATCGTCGAAGGCGCGGCGGTGGTCGACGCCGGTGACCGTGCCGATGATCTCGCCCGTAACCTCGTCCTCGGCGACGAAATAGGTCAGGGCGCGGTTGTCGCGGTTCGACCAGAAGATGTCCGGCCTGACCGTCACCATGCCGCGCGCGGCATAGATGCCGTTGACGGCCTGCGCGTCCTGTTCGGAGGACAGGCGGCGGATGAAGAAGCCGCGCGGCTGGCGGCGCGCCGAGCGGTAGGTCGACAGGTCGAGCCGGAAGGTGTGGGAGGGGTCGAGGAAGATCTCCTGCGGGGCGAGCGCCAGGAGCACATGCGGGTCGCGGACGTAGAACGCGATGTCGCGGCGCTCCGGTCCCTCCTCGCGCAGCGCATCGACCAGCTCCTCGTTGCTCTCATAGGTCTGGGCGAAGAGCAGGCGGCCCCAGCCGCAATCGACCGCGACGCAGCGCCTGTCCTCGTCGCCGTCGCCGTCATGGCTTCCCATCGGCGGCTTCATCGACTGCGAGCGAAGACGTTGCAGGCGGTGGGCCAGAGACTTGTCGCGCTTGTGGCGGGCCCGGTCTTCCGCGGTTCGGCTTCTGGTCAAGAGGTCAGATCCCATGCGTTTGCAGCCAGAGTTCCAGGAGCCCGACCTGCCACAGCTCGGAGCCGCGCAGCGGCGTGATGTGGTCGGCGGGATCGGCGAAGAGACGCTGGAGATAGTCGTCGCGGAAGATGGCGCGCTCCCGGGCCGGCTGCGAGGTCAGCGCGTCGCGCACCAGCTCCAGATAGGGCCCGTCGACATATTTGAGCTGCGGCACGGGGAAGTAGCCCTTCTTGCGGTCGATCACCTCGGACGGGATGACCTGCCGTGCCGCTTCCTTGAGCACGCCCTTGCCGTTCTGCTTCAGCTTCTCCTCCGGCGGCACCTTCGCCGCCTGCTCGACCAGCTCGTGGTCG
>CAYYZC010000235.1:0-5279 GCA_964475605.1 uncultured Chelativorans sp. | reverse complement strand
CCGCGCGGCCGCGACATCCTCGCCGCCTGCGGCCAGCTCAAGTCGGAATCGGAGCGGCTGCGCAAGACGGAGCGCCTTGCGCTCGAGGCGATGATGATCGCCGGCCATGGCGAGGCGTGAGCCCTCGTGTCGACGAGGCAAGCCAGGGATGCCGCGGCGAGCCGGGCCGGCCCGCCGCTATCGGCCTTGCAGAAGCTGGCGCTGATACTCGCCGGCTATTTCGTCGCCGTCGCGGCGGCGGCGATGGCAACGGTCACCCTGTTGCTGGCACCGGCAGTCCTGTCATACGGCTCGTTCGAAGCCGCGCTGTCGGACGTGCCCGCCATGTTGGCCCTCGGCTTCATCTGGACATTCATTTGCGCCCTGCCCGGCTTCATCGTCGCCATCGTGCTCGGAGAGCGGCAGGCATGGCGGGGCTGGTCCGTCTATGCCCTGGCTGGACTGCTGAACGTCATTCCTTCATTTGCCGTACTGGGCGTCCTCGCCGGCTCGCCGCAGGGGATACCTGACCTGCTGTTTGCCGCCTTTCCCGGCGGCGTCGCGGGAGGCGCGGCATACTGGGCCGGAGCCGGCCGCTTCGTCGCCGCGTACAGGTAGACGGCCGGGGCAAGTCCCGATTTCCCCCCGACCGTGCGACGTCAACTCGACATTTCCGCGGATCGTGCTCCGGATGGTTGTTTTTCTCGACGCCGCTCGGACCCTCGTTGCCGCTACTTCGCCTGCGCCGACAGGATCTTGAACGCGAAGGTGGCGAAGACGCCGGCGAACAGGAAGTCGACGAGCCGCGTCACCCGCGGCGCGCGGCGCAGCAGCCGCGAGAAGCCGTCGGCCGCGAGCACCATGGGCAAGGTGACCGGCAGCACCAGCGGGATGAAGAGAAGCCCGAGGAAGAGCAGCTTCTGCGGCGCGTAGGGGTCGCTGGCCGAGACGAATTGCGGCAGGAAGGTCATGAAGAAGAGCGCCACCTTCGGGTTCAGCAGGTTGACGGCGATGCCCTTCAGCCAGTCGGCCAGCAAGGAGCGCTGCGGCTCCTTGCCGGATTTGAGCGACAGCGCCGAGCCGTGCCGGATCGCCTGATAGGCAAGGTAGATCAGATAGGCCGCACCGACGATCTTGAGCGTCAGGAAGGCCGCGGGCGAGGCCACCAGCAGCGCCGACAGGCCGAGCGAGACGAGCAGCGTGTGGACGAGGATGCCGGTCATCGCGCCGCCCATGCAGGCAAGGCCCGCCGCCCGTCCGCCGCTGATCGCGCGGCCGACGAACAGGGTCATGTCCGGCCCCGGCGTGATCGCGATGATGAAGGCAGCCACCGCGAACTGAACCAGCGATGCGGTGTCGGGAACGAAGTTCATTTCAGTCTCTCTATCTGGAAATCGGGGACAGGAAGCCGGGTCGATCGCGTTCGGCATCCGCCACCCGCCTGCCCTTCGGGCCGTTTTTCCTGTCGAGGAGGTGGACAAGCTGCCGCCCTTCGGCTGAGGGCGCCGGCACCGCCTTTAACGCGGCAACGGCGTCGCGGCAACGTCCCGGGCGCGGGCCGGCGATAGCGGCGGAATGAGGCGGGCGGACGCATGACGAGCCCACAGGCTACCGCCCCGACCCGGCATCCTGTCGGCGTGGGGCCGCGCGGGCTACCCGCGGCGATTCCTGCGCAGTTCGAGGGTGAAGTCGAAGGCCGCCATCAGGACCACCAGGATCAGCACGGCGGCAAGCGCGGGCGCCGGCACGCCCATCACCAGCGGCAGGAAATAGGCGACGAGGCCCAACAGGGCGATTACGGCAAGAACGATGTCGACCATGGTGTTCTCCAATCCTGTCCCCTGATGCTTCGATACGTCATGCCGCCGCCGTCCCGCCACCCGATTTCAGCGTCTCGACCAGCCAGCTTGCGGTGCGCAGCAGCCGGGCATCCTCGCCGCGCCTGCCGACGAGCTGGACGCCGATCGGCATGCCGCTGCTGCCGGTGAGCAATGGCAGCGAGATCGCCGGGACGCCGCAATAGGTCCAGATGGTACAGAATGCCGGGCTTCCGGTCGAGCCCAGACCGAGCGGCGCCTCGCCCGACGCCGCAGGGGTGACGATCGCATCGAACCGCTCGAACAGCCGGTCGAGCGCGGCGTTGAGTATCCCGATCCAGTCATGGGCGAGCGAATAGTCCACCGCCAGCACCGTCCTGCCCTCGTCGATCATCTCCCGCAGCGTCCCGCTCAGCCGATCGCCGCCGCGGTCCCTGTATCCGGCATAGTTGCGCGCCAGATCGGCGAGCATGATGGCGCGGTGCATGTCATGCGCCCGGTCGAAGGGTTCGGGCAGGTCGACGGCCGCCATCGCCTCGCCGAGCGCCTGTGACAGTTCCTCGAAACCGTCGTGCACGTCCGCCTCCGCCTGCTCCCACACCGGCGACCTGACCAATGCGAGGTTCGGCCTGAGCGGCGGCCTGGTGGCCGCGATCGCGGCGAGATGCGGCGGCGCGGCCGGACTCATCGCGCGGTCGCCGGCATCGTAGCCGGCGATCGCGTCCCCGATCAGCGCCACGTCCTCGACGCTGCGGCCGAACACGCCCATCGTGTCGAGCGTCGGCGAGCCGGTGAGCACGCCGCGCCGCGAGATCGTCCCGTGCGACGGCTTCAGGCCGAAGACGCCGCAATAGGAAGCCGGCCGGATCACCGAGCCGTTGGTCTGCGACCCGACCGCCAGCGGCACCATGCCGGCGGCGACGGCCGCGGCCGAGCCGGACGACGAGCCGCCGGGCGTGCGGCCCGGATCGTGCGGGTTGCGGGTCGCGGCGGGGTGCATGACCGCGAGCTCGGTCGTCACCGTCTTGCCGATGATCACCGCGCCGGCCTGGCGCAGCCGCGAGACGAGGAACGCATCCTCGCCCGGCCGCCGGCCGGCATCGAGCACGGTGCCGTTCTCGCAGGGCAGGCCGGCGACGTCGATGATGTCCTTGATGCCGACCGGCACGCCGTGGAGCGGCCCGATCGCCCGTCCCGTCTTGCGGTGACGGTCGAGCGCCCGCGCCTGCTGGAGCGCGTGTTCGGGATCCAGATGCGCCCAGGCTCCGACCGTCCCTTCCTCGGCCGCGATGCGGTCGAGGAAGGCGCGCGTCACCTCCTCCGCCGAGACCCTGCCCTCGGCGACGACGCCGGCGAGCGCCGCCGCGCCGAGCGAGGTCAGGCCGGCATCGGCCCGGCGCGGCTGTTTCCAGGCGCCAGGTCGCGGATTCATGGCCTACCGCCCATAGAAGAGCTCCGGCAGGAAGTAGATCGTCGCCGGGACGTTGTAGACGATCACCATGCACAGGATGATCAGGGCGAGATAAGGCATCACGCCCCGGAAGATCATGGTGAGCGTGACATGCGGCGGTGCGATTCCCTTCAGGTAGAGCGCTGCCATCGCCATCGGCGGCGACAGGAAGGCCGTCTGCAGGTTGAGCGCGATCAGGATGCCGAAGAACAGCGGGTCGATGTCGTAGACGCTGAGCAGCGGCAGGAAGATCGGCACGAAGATGATGATGATCTCGCTCCATTCCAGCGGCCAGCCGAGCAGGAAGATGATGAGCTGCGCCATCAGCAGGAAGGCGAGCGGCGACAGGTCGAGCCCGATGACGAAATCGGCGATCAGCTTCTCGCCGCCGAGATAGGCGAAGACCGAGGCGAAGGTCCACGAGCCGACGAAGAGCCAGCACACCATGGCCGAGGTCCGCACCGTCAGATAGACCGACTCCTTGAGCCGCTCCCAGCTCAGCGCCCGGTAGGCGGCGGCCAGCACCAGCCCGCCCATCGCCCCGATCGCCGCGGCTTCCGACGGCGTGGCGAGGCCGAAGACGATCGCGCCGAGGACCGCCATGATCAGCACCGCGAGCGGCAGGAAGGAGGTCAGCAGCATCCATGCGATATAGGCGATCGACGTGTCGCCGAGCTCCTCTTCGGTCGGCTTCGGCGCCAGCGACGGGTTGAGCCAGGCGCGGACGACCACATAGAAGATGTAGAGCCCGGCAAGCATGAAGCCCGGTATGAAGGCGGCCGCATAGAGCTGCACCACCGACACGCCCGAGGTCGCGGCATAGACGATCAGCATGACCGAGGGCGGGATCAGGATGCCGAGGCAGCCGCCGGCGCAGATGACGCCCGCGGCGAGCCGGATGTCGTAGCGCGCCTTGAGCATGGCCGGGAAGGCGAGCAGGCCCATCAGCGTCACCACCGCGCCGACGATGCCGGTGGCGGTGGCGAACAGCGCGCAGGTGATCAGCGCCGCCACCGCCATCGAGCCGGGCAGGTGGCGGGTCGCCACGTTGAGGGTGGCGAAGAGACGTCCGATGATGTTGGAGCGCTCGACGATGTAGCCCATGAACAGGAACAGCGGCACCGCCGTCAGCGCGTCGTTGGCCATCACCGAGAAGGTCTGGTTGACGAGCAGGTCGAAGATCCGGTTGCTGACCATCGCATCGAACCATGCCGAGATATGGTCGAGGACACCGGGATCCTCGCCCAGTATCCGGTCCATGCGCAGGTTCATCCGGTTCCAGTCGAAATAGGCGTAGTAGCCGACGCCGACCGCCATGCCCATCAGGGTGAAGGCGATCGGAAAGCCGAGCATGATCAGGATGATGAATGAGCCCAGCATCAACAGGGCGACTTGAGGATCGGTCATCGTCAGCCATTCCTTCCGGCGCTGTCGTTGCGGGGATTGACGACGTCGACGGCTTCGGAGCCGTGACGAAGCCGCTCGCGCTCGTGCTCGCGTATCAGCACCTGCTCGAGTTCCTCCACATCCTCCAGATGCTGCGGCCACGCCCCGGTGCGGATGCAGATGAGGCAGCGCAGGACCTGGGCCACGCCCTGGATGATGAGCAGCAGCCCGGCGGCGACGATGATCGACTTGAACTGGTAGATCGGGATGTTGGCCGGGCTGAAGGTGCTCACCTCGAGATAGCGCCAGGAACGCGACGCATAGCGCCAGCCGGCGAAGACGAGCGCCAGCGCGCCGGGGAAATAGAAGACGATGTAGAGGAACAGCTCGAGCCGGGCCTGGGTGCGCGGCTTCCACAGCCGGTACAGGAAGTCGGCGCGGACATGGCCGTCCCGCGACAGCGTATAGGCGCCCGCCATCATGAACAGGCCGCCATACATGATGTAGGTGACGTCGAAGGCCCACGAGGTGGGACTGTGGAAGACGTAGCGCATGAAGACCTCGTAGGTGACGCCCAGCGTCATCACCATGATCAGCCAGGCGAACGCCTTGCCGAACCAGGCCGAGATCTTGTCGATGAACAGGAT
>CAYYZC010000234.1:2269-5285 GCA_964475605.1 uncultured Chelativorans sp. | reverse complement strand
ATGGCGATCCGGTCGACATAGGCGAAGCGGTCGAAACGCTCCCTGAACCAGAGGAAGTTCGGGCTGTCATAGTCGCTCGACTGGTCGAAACAGAGCAGGAAGCCGTCGAGATCGCCCACCGCGCGGGCAAGATAGGCCGCCTCCAGCAGCCGGGCGAGCCGGACCTCGTCGAGCAGCGACAGCTCCTCGCCATGGGCATTGTTGAGCGCCAGCACGCTCGCCAGGTCGCCGGCGCGGATCGATCTCGAGACATTCATGTCCGGATCGCCCCCCCGCCCTTGGCCGGACGATTACGCCTGATGATGAGAATCCCGCTCACGCGTTTCTGCATCCACGATTGCGCCTGCGGCGTCAACGTTGGTCCTGAAGACGGAACCTGCCGGAAGCCTCGATCATTCCTGAACTGGCCAGACTGCCGACAAGGCGGCAAAGGACATGATCGCGAAGATACCGACCACGCCGACCGGATATCCCGCAAGGGTCCAGGCGAAGCACCGGCAGAAGCCCGGGCACGGCGAGCCGGAAGAGGAAGCGCGCTCGCTCCGCGAGCTGCGCGAGCAGGCCGAGGGCTGCCGCCGCTGCCCGCTCTACAAGGACGCCACGCAGACCGTGTTCGGCGAAGGCCCCGGCCGGGCGAGCGTCGTCTTCGTCGGCGAGCAGCCGGGCGACCAGGAGGACCTCGCCGGCAAGCCTTTCGTCGGCCCGGCGGGCCGGGTGCTCGACGAGATGCTGGTCGCCGCCGGCATCGACCGCACGACCGTCTACGTCACCAATGCGGTCAAGCATTTCAAGTTCGAGCCGCGCGGCAAGCGCCGCATCCACCAGAAGCCCAATGCGGGCGAGGTCACGGCCTGCCGCTGGTGGCTCGATCGCGAGCTGGCCTTCACGCGGCCGAAGCTGGTTGCCGCCCTGGGCGCCACGGCGGTGCAGTCGCTGCTCGGCAAGGCGATGCCGGTCACCAGGATGCGCGGCCAGGTCGTCGAGCGCGAGGACGGCTTGCGCGTCTTCGTCACCGTCCATCCGTCGTATATCCTGCGTATCCGCGAGCGGGCGGATGCGCAGGCCGAGAGAGCCCGCTTCCTCGACGACATGAAATCAGTGCGCAAGCTGATCGGGCGGTAGGCCGGTCGCCGCGGCTTGCGATGACGCTCACATTAGGAGTTTCGATCCGTAGGGACAGCGCCCGTCATCGCACCATGATCGCCCGCAGATCATTGACATTGGTCCCGGTAGGGCCGGGCGCGAAGAGGTCGCCCGTCGCCTCGAATGCGCTCCATGCGTCGTTGGCGGCCAGCAGCGCCTTGGCGTCGATGCCCGCATCCCGCAGCCGCGCCACCGTCCGCCAATCCGCGAATGCGCCCGCATTGTCCTCCGAGCCGTCGATCCCGTCCGTGTCGGCGGCGAATGCCGATATCCCCCCGATGCCGTCTATGCCCAGCGCCAGCGCCAGCAGGAACTCGCTGTTGCGCCCGCCCCTGCCGCCCTGCCCGCGCACCGTCACCGTCGTCTCGCCGCCCGACAGCATCACGACGGGCTTCGAGAAGGGTCGGCCCCGCGCCGCGACCTCGCGCGCGATCGCCGCATGGACGCCGGCGACCTCGCGCGCCTCGCCCTCGATCGCGTCGGAGAGGATGACCGCGCGGATGCCCTGCCGCTCGGCCGCCGCCGCCGCCGCCTCGAGCGATCGCGCAGCCGAGGCGATGACATGGACCTCGTTGCGCGCGAAGCGTTCGTCGTCCGGCAGCGGCGCTGCGGCGGCATCGCTTTCGAGATGACGGCGCACCGCCTCCGGCAGGTCGAGGCGATAGTTGCGGATCACCGCCAGCGCCTCGTCGCGCCCGGCGCGGTCCGGCACCGTCGGCCCGGAGGCGACGAAGGCCGGATTGTCGCCCGGGATGTCGGAGACGACGAGGCTGACCACCCGGGCGGGGTGCGCGGCGGCGGCGAGTCGCCCGCCCTTGATCATCGAGACATGCTTGCGCAGCGTGTTCATCGCCGAGATCGGCGCGCCGGAGGCGAGCAGCGCGCGGTTGACGGCGATCTCGTCCTGAAGCGTCAGGCCTCTGGGCGGCGCCGGCAGCAGCGCCGAGCCGCCACCCGAGATCAGCGCCACGACGAGGTCGTCCCCGGTCAGGCCGCCGACGACGTCGAGCAGGCGCCGGCCGGCGGCAAGGCCCGCCTCGTCGGGCACCGGATGCGCCGCCTCCACGATCTCGATGCGTTCGCACGGCACGGCATAGCCGTAGCGCGTGACCACCAGCCCTTCGAGCGGCCCGTCCCATGCCTGCTCGAAGGCGCGCGCCATCTGTGCCGACCCCTTGCCCGCGCCGATCACGATGGTACGCCCTTCGGGCGGTTCCGGCAGGAAGGCACGGATCCTGTGCCGCGGATCGGCCGCCTCGACCGCTGCCGAAAACAGCGAGGTGAAGAACGCCTTCGGCTCGAGCTCGGCGCTCATCTCACTGCCCGTCGTCCGGAAGCGCGAGTGCCGCCCGGTCCAGCCCGAGATGGGCCGCGAGGCCGGCGAAGACGAGATTGTGGTCGTCGCGCTGCGGCAGGCCGGAGACGGCGACCGCGCCGACCGCGCCCATGCCCCGGATCACGATCGGAAACGCGCCGCCGGCGATCGCGTGGTCGGCGGCATCGTGGCCGTGGTCCTCGGGAAAGATCCGCGCCTTGGCGCCGTGCTCGAGGAACATGCGGTAGGTGCTCTTCTGGTAGAGCCGCACGGAGTTGATCTTGCGCCGCGCCCATTCGAGATTGGCCGCGGTCGAGCCCGGCAAGGCGCAGTAGAAGAGCGGCCGGTCCCAGAGGCGGATGTCGATGATGATCGGCAGCTTCCGCTCGAGCCCCATCTGGCGCAGCCGGTCGCCGAGGCCAAAGGCCTGCGCCTCGTCGAAGCTCTCGAAAAGAGCCGCCGCCTCCTGGCGTTCGATCGTCTCGATGTCGCGCGCGATGTCCATCCCTGCTCCTCCTCGCCCGCCTTGTGATCACGGCAGGGGCGATCCGGTCAAGG
>CAYYZC010000234.1:0-2169 GCA_964475605.1 uncultured Chelativorans sp. | reverse complement strand
GGGCGATCCGGTCAAGGCGGTTCAGCCCGGCAGCGTGGCGGTAAGCGCCGATTTCGCCGCCCGGCCGGCGACATAGACCTCGGCCACGGCGCGGTCGTCGCCCAAGGTCTGCAGCAGGAAGAGTTCCTCCGCCAGCGTCTCGGCCCGCTCCATGCGCAGCGCCATGGCAGGCGTCGCACGCGCGTCGAGCACGACGAGATCGGCCGATGTCCCGCGCTCCAGCGTACCCACGTCGTGGTCGAGCGACAGCGCCCGCGCATTGCCGCGCGTGACCAGCCAGAAGGACGCCAGCGGGTTGAGCTTCTCGCCCTGCAGGGCGATCACCTTGTAGCCCTCGTCGAGCGTGCGCAGCATCGAATAGCTGGTGCCGCCGCCGACATCGCTGGCCACCGCCATGCGCAGCGCCCTGGCGCGCGAGCGGTAGCGCTGATAGTCGAACAGGCCGGAGCCGAGGAAGAGGTTCGAGGTCGGACAGAAGACGGCGACGGCGCCCGCCTCCGACAGGACGTCGGCCTCGCGCTCCGACAGATGGATGCAGTGGCCGAGCAGGGTCTTCTCGCCGAGCAGCCCGTAACGGGCGTAGATGTCGGTATAGTCCTGCGACCAGGGATAGAGCTCCTGCGTCAGCGCGATCTCGGCGCGGTTCTCCGACAGATGCGTCTGGATGTGGAGCTCGGGATGCTCGCGGGCCAGCGCGCCCGCCATCTCCATCTGCTCAGGCGAGGAGGTGATGGCGAAACGCGGCGTGATCGCGTAAGCGAGCCGCCCGCGCCCGTGCCAGCGCGCGATCAGCGCCTTGCTGTCGTCATAGCCCGATTGCGGCGTGTCGCGCAGGTCTTCCGGCGCATTGCGGTCCATCATCACCTTGCCGGCGACGACCGCCATATTGCGCTCCAGCGCCTCCTCGAAGAAGGCGTCGGCGCTTGCCGGATGCACCGAGCAATAGGCAGCGACCGTGGTGGTGCCGTGGCGCACCGCCTCGTCGAGGAAGAGCCGCGCGAACCGCCGCCCATGCTGCGCATCGCGGAAGCGCGCCTCCTCCGGAAAGGTATAGTCGTTGAGCCAGTCGAGCAGTTCGGCACCGTAGCTCGCGATCACCTGCATCTGCGGCATGTGGACATGGGCGTCGACGAAGCCCGGCAGGATCAGATGCGGCCGGTGGTCGACCGTCGGCACGTCGGCCGGGAGGTCGCGCGCGATCAGCGAATAGTCGCCGACCGCGGCGATCCGGCCGTCCTCGATCAGCAGCCCGCCATCCTCCTCGTAGCGATAGGAGGCGCGGTCGTCGACGCTCTCCGGCTCGGTGATGAAGGTGAGCAGGCGACCGCGCAGGAGGAGGGCCGTCATCGCCGCCTCTCAGCCGTCATCCTCGGGCGTGTGCCGAGGCTCTGCTCAGGCCCGACGGCCGGGCACGGAAGAAGGTGTCGGCCAAGAGCGGCGGCAGGGAGCGACGAATATGCGGCAGATCCTCGGGACAAGCCCGAGGATGACGGCCAGATGGGTATCCTCAACGCCTTTTCTCCTCGAACCAGGCGACGAGCAGGGCGCGCTCCTCCTCCGTCATCGCCGAGACGTTTCCCGGCGGCATGGCATGGCTGCGGCCGGCCTGGAGGTAGACCTCGCGGGCATGGGCGGCGATCGCCGCATCGCTGTCGAGGCGCACGCCCTTCGGCGCGGCGAGCACGCCGTCGAAGGCGGGCTCGGCCGCGTGGCACATGGCGCAGCGCCCCATCACCGTGTCGCGCACCGCCGGGAAATGCGCGGAGGCCATCAGGCTTTCCGCCGCCGCGGAGACGCGCTCCTCCCCGGTGAGCACGCTGGGCGCGGTCGACAGCCAGATCACCACGAGGAAGAGAACGGCCGCCGCGCCCCAGGTCCAGTGCGGATTGCCCTTCCGCGCGTGCGTCGTGTTGAAATAATGGCGGATCAGCACGCCGATGATGAAGATGACCGAGGCGATGACCCAGTTGAAGCGCGTGCCGAATGCCAGCGGATAGTGGTTCGACAGCATCAGGAACACGACGGGCAGCGTCAGGTAGTTGTTGTGCAGCGACCGCGTCTTGGCGATGCGGCCATATTTCGGGTCGGGCTTCCGCCCGGCGATCAGGTCGGCGACGACGATCTTCTGGTTCGGGATGATGATCAGGAAGACATTGGCCGTCATGATCG
>CAYYZC010000233.1:0-5288 GCA_964475605.1 uncultured Chelativorans sp. | reverse complement strand
TCGACGAAGTCGTAGGCTTGCAGGATCATATAGTTGAATTCGAGGAAGGACAGCGACTGCTCGCGATCCAGCCGCAGCTTGACACTGTCGAAGGAGAGCATGCGATTGACCGAGAAATGGCGGCCGACGTCGCGCAGGAACTCGACATAGTTGATGCCGAGCAGCCAGTCGGCATTGTTTGCCATGACGGCGTCCCGCGGGCCGTCGCCGAAGCGCAGATAGCGCGAGAAGGAGCGGCGGATGCCGACGAGGTTGACCTCGATGTCCTCCACCGTGAGCAGCTTGCGCGCCTCGTCCTTGAAGGAAGGATCGCCGACCATCGAGGTGCCGCCGCCCATCAGGGCGATCGGCCGATGGCCGGTCTGCTGCATCCAGTGGAGCATCATGATCTGCGTCAGGTGCCCGACATGGAGGCTCTTCGCCGTGGCGTCATAGCCGATATAGCCGGTGACCGTTTCCGTGGCGAAAAGCGCGTCGAGGCCTGCCTCGTCGGAAATCTGGTGGATGAAGCCCCGCTCTGAAAGCGTGCGCAGGAAATCGGATTTGAAGGCGGGCATGACGGTTCTTCCGGAGGATCGAAGGGGCCGCGTGCGATGGCGCGTCGGCTGGCGGGGCTTTAGCATCCCCGGCGATGGAATCACAAGAAGTTGGCTTCTCCACGGAAAGTTGACAGGCGATGACCCTGAAATCCGCACTCGGCCTGATGAGCGGCACCTCGATGGACGGGATCGATCTGGCCCTGCTCTCCACCGACGGCGACCGCCATGCCGGGCAAGGGCCGAGCGGCTTCACGCCCTATGACGCCGCGTTCCGCCGCCGGCTGGAGCAGGCGCTGGAGACGGCAAAGGGGATCGGAAAACGCGACGAGCGGCCGGGTGACCTCGCCGCTCTGGAGCGGGAGCTGACGCTACGCCACGCCGAAGCGGTGCGCCGTTTCCTGTCGGAGCACCGGGCGGCCCGGCCGGAGCTCATCGGCTTCCACGGCCAGACCGTCCTGCACCGCCCGGAGAAGGGTCTGACCGTGCAGCTCGGCGACGGCGCGCTGCTGGCGCGCGAGACCGGCATCCCCGTCGTCTACGACATGCGCGCCAACGACATGGCGCATGGCGGGCAGGGCGCGCCTCTGGCGCCGGCCTATCATGCCGCGCTCGCCGCCTCGCTTCCCGGGGCGCTGCGCCGCTTCCCGGTCTGCTTCGTCAATATCGGCGGCATCTCGAACGTGACCTGGATTCCGGAGGAGGGGGACCCGGTCGCGTTCGACAGCGGCCCCGGCAATGCGCTGATCGACCAGTGGGTCTCGCGCGAGGGCGGCGTTCCGTTCGATTCCGGTGGCATGATCGCCAGCGAGGGCGGCGTGAGCCGGGCCGTGGTGCGGACCTATCTCGACCATCCGTTCTTTGCCGCAACCGGACCGAAATCGCTCGACCGCAACGATTTCTCCCTCGATCCGGCCGCCGGGCTCGAACTCGCGGACGGCGCGCGCACGCTCGCCGCCGTCACGGCGGAAGCCATCCTGTGCGCGGGAAAGATCGTGCCGGCGCCGCCGAAACTGTGGATCCTGTGCGGCGGCGGGCGCAAGAACCCCCATATTGTCGCCGATCTGCGTGACGGCGCGGCACACTCGGGCGCCGAGGTCGTCCTCGCCGAGGATGCCGGCCTCGACGGCGATGCGATGGAAGCGGAGGCCTGGGCCTATCTGGCGGTGCGCTCGGCAAGCGGCCTGCCGCTGACATGGCCGACGACGACCGGCTGCCGCGAGGCGGTAAGCGGCGGTGTGGTGGCCTCGTGAATTGGATGACGCGACTCGGGAGGACGCATGAAGCCGACACATTTCCTGGGTGATTCCAAGAAGGTGCTCCGCGGCTTTCCGATCACGGTCCGAAAGGCGCTAGGCTTTCAGATCGAGCGTATTCAGATTGGGCTCGATCCGTATGATTGGAAGCCGATGAAGACCGTCGGTCCCGGCGTCCGGGAGATACGGCTCCGCGATTCCACAGGCGCATATCGCGTCATTTATGTCGCCACATTGGCGTCGGCAGTCTATATTCTGCATGTGTTCCAGAAAACGTCGCAGTCGACCGCAAAGCACGACATCGAGTTGGCGACTGCGCGATTCAAGGAATTGATGAGAGAAGAGAGATGACGGAGCAACGGGTATTTGCCAGCGTCTGGGATGCGCTCGAGGACGATCCCGCCGAAGCCGCCAAGCTGAAGGCAATGTCCGGATTGCTCATCGCCATCCAGGAGTCCGTTCGTAGCTGGAACGTGGAAAATGTCGCCGCGGCCGAAAGGCTGGGGATTTCACCCCGCAGGCTGGGTGACATCCTCAAGGGTCGGATCGACAAATTCTCGCTCGACGATCTGGTCAGGCTGGCCACCCGTGCCGGCCTGTCGATCAAGCTGGACGTGGTCCGTCCCGCCGCCTGAACCGCCCCTGCTTCGCCTCAGCGCAGCCGCTTCGGCCGCGGGTCCGCCAGCTCGCCGCGCAGGCGCGCGTCGAGATAGCCGGCGCACTCGTCGAGCAGCAGGTCGGCGTCGCTGGCGAAGAAATGGTTGGCGCCGGGAAGCGTCTTCTGCGTGATGGTGATGCCTTTCTGCGTGTGAAGCTTGTCGACCAGGGTCTGCACATCCTTGGCGGGCGCGACCTTGTCGGCGTCGCCATGGATGATCAGGCCGGAGGACGGGCAGGGCGCGAGGAAGGAGAAATCATAGGTGTTGGGCTGCGGCGCAATCGAGATGAAGCCCTCGATCTCGGGCCGGCGCATCAGGAGCTGCATGCCGATCCAGGCGCCGAAGGAATAGCCGGCGACCCAGCAGGTCTTCGAATCGGGATGCAGCGACTGCACCCAGTCGAGCGCGGCCGCGGCATCCGAAAGCTCGCCCGTCCCATGGTCGAATTCGCCCTGGCTGCGGCCGATGCCGCGGAAATTGAAGCGCAGCACGGTGAAATTGCGCTTCTGGAACATGTAGAAGAGATCGTAGACGATCTTGTTGTTCATCGTCCCGCCGAATTGCGGGTGCGGATGCAGGACGATGGCGATCGGCGCGCTTTTTTCACTGGAAGGCTGATATCGTCCCTCGAGACGCCCCGCAGGACCGGCGAAGATGACTTCAGGCATGATGGCTCCAATTTGCCGGCTTCCGGCGCCGCAGATCGCTCCGTCGGGCCTTCCCGGACTTGACGCGCCAGCGCGCAGTCCATAGAAGCTAGTTTAGAATTGTTCCAAAAGAGCAGTTTCGCTGCAAGCTGCTCCCGCAGAGCGGCTAGATAGGATGCCGGGCCCCGCAATTTCAAGGAAATAACGCGGCCGGAGCGATTGAGAGAGGCAGGGCGAACAGAGCGAGATGGCACCGAGGCGCGCCTACCTGGACTGGAATGCCAGCGCACCGCTGCTTGCCGAGGCGCGCGAGGCGATGTTGCGCGCGCTCGATTTCGTCGGAAACCCGTCTTCCGTGCATGGCGAGGGCCGCGCCCTGCGCGTGCTGGTCGACGAGGCGCGACGCGAGGTGGCGGCGCTGGTCGGCGCGAGGGCCGACCATGTCGTCTTCACGTCGGGCGCCAGCGAGGCCGCGGCGACGCTGCTGACGCCCGAATGGCGGCTCGGGCGGGCGCCGCTGCGCCTTTCGCGACTCTATGTCTCGGCTGCCGATCATCCCTGCCTGCTGAATGGCGGGCGCTTCGAGCGCTCGCAGATGGATCTGGTCGGGGTCGACGCGAACGGCGTCGTCCGACTTGACGAATTGCGCGCGCTGCTTGCCGCCCATGACCGCAGCGAAGGCCTGCCGCTGGTGGCGATCCATGCCGCCAACAACGAGACCGGCGTCGTCCAGCCGGTCGCCGGGATCGCGGCCGCGGTCAAGGCCGCGGGCGGCGTCTTCGTCTGCGATGCGGTCCAGGCAGCGGGTCGAATTCCGATTGATATATCGGCAGGTTACGCAGACTTCATCATCCTGAGCTCGCACAAGATCGGCGGCCCCCAGGGCGTCGGCGCCATCGCCGGCAATTCCGACCTGATGATGCCGGTGCCGCTGGTCGCCGGCGGCGGCCAGGAGAAGGGACACCGCGGCGGCACCGAGAACGTCGCCGGCATCGCCGGTTTCGGCGCTGCCGCACGCGTCGCCGCGGCGGGGCTCGGGCAGGCCGAACTGCTGCGCGAGAAGCGCGACAGGATCGAGCGCGCCGTCCTTGATCTGGCGCCCGGAGCCACCATCTTCGGGAAGGATGCGGACAGACTTCCCAATACGACCTGTTTCGCGGTGCCGGGGCTGAAGTCCGAGACGGCGCAGATCGCCTTCGATCTCGCCGGCGTCGCGCTCTCTTCCGGGTCGGCCTGCTCGTCGGGCAAGGTCGGTCCCAGCCATGTGCTGAAGGCGATGGGGTTCGGCGAGGAGGCGTCCGCGCTGCGCGTCTCGATCGGACGGGAAACCGACGACGAGGCGGTGGAGATTTTTCGCGCGGCGCTGGCATCGATCATGTCCCGCCAGACGCCCAGGGCGAGGGTCGCGTGAGCGGCGGGATTTCGTCTTTGGTCCAGCCGGCATCTTCGGGTGCATTTCGGGACCGGAGACACTAGATAGAGCGCAGGCTGCCGCATGCGGCCTGCGATTTCGACAACGGCCGGACCTTGAATCCGGCATGGATGGAGAACGCCCATGCCTGCAGTGCAGGAGACCATCGATCAGGTCCGCAAGATCGATGTGGACCAGTACAAATACGGATTCGAGACCGAGATCGAGACCGACAAGGCTCCGAAGGGTCTCGACGAGGACATCATCCGCTTCATTTCGGAGAAGAAGAACGAGCCGGAATGGATGCTGGAATGGCGGCTCGGTGCCTTCCGCCGCTGGCTGACGCTCGATGAGCCGACCTGGGCGCGCGTCCACTATCCCAAGATCGACTTCCAGGACATCCACTACTACGCCGCGCCGAAGGGCCAGTCGGGGCCGAGATCGCTCGACGAGGTCGATCCGGAATTGCTGCGCGTCTACGAGAAGCTTGGAATCCCGCTCAAGGAGCAGGAGATCCTGGCCGGCGTGAAGAAGCCGGGCGACGGGGGTTCCTCCGAGGCCAATGACAATGTCTACAGCTCGGGCCGCGTCGCCGTCGATGCTGTGTTCGATTCCGTCTCGGTGGTCACCACCTTCAAGAAGGAGCTCGCCAAGGTCGGCGTGATCTTCTGCTCGATCTCCGAAGCGATCCGCGAGCATCCGGAACTGGTGCGCAAATATCTCGGCTCGGTGGTTCCGACGACCGACAATTTCTACGCTACCCTCAATTCGGCGGTCTT
>CAYYZC010000232.1:0-5293 GCA_964475605.1 uncultured Chelativorans sp. | reverse complement strand
CTTGCGCTTGAGGTAGTCGAGAAGACTACGACGCTGGGACACGAGAGCGAGCAGGTCACGTCGGGAATGGTTGTCCTTCTTGTGGTCCTTGAAGTGCTCGGTCAGATTCTTGATGCGCTCGGACAGAATGGCGACCTGAACCTCGGGCGAACCGGTGTCGCCCTTCTTCGTCGCATATTCCGTGATGAGTTCCTGCTTGCGTTCTGCCGTAACCGACATCGCATGAGTTCCTTTCGATTGGAGCAAGAGACGCCCGCGGCCGGGATGTCGTCCAGCAGGGGCCGGTCAGACAAGCGCCTGAGCGCATTGTCGCGGCGCATATAGTGCAATTTGGCGGTAAACGCCAGCCCAAATCGCCGCCAGCCCAAATCACCGCCAGCCCAAATCACCGACGGCGGCGACCGGCGGCCGCGGAGGCTTTTCAATCGCGTTCGGCCGCGCCGGCGAGATGGGCGGCCGGCTCCAGATTCTCCAGCGGCAGCAGGAAGCGGCATTCGAGCCCGTCGGAATGCAGATTGCGCTCGATGTCGGCGCCGAGCGCGCCGCCGATCATGCGCTCGATGACCTCGGTCCCGAAGCCGCGGCCCTCGGCGCGCCTGCGCAGCCGCGGAACGAATTCGCGCCAGACGATCTCGAGCCGGTCGCCGCGCCGGCGCCAGTTGACGACCAGCCGCCCGGCGCTGGTGGTGAAGGCGCCATATTTGGAGGCGTTGGTGGCGAGCTCGTGCAGGGCCAGGCCGAGCGTCTGGGCGGCCTGGTTGGAAAGCCGGTATTCCGGCCCGCCGAGCTCGACACGGGCTTCGTCGCCCGGCCGGAACGGCTCCAGTTGCGCAACGATCAGCTCCCTCAGCTCGACGCCCGCCACGCCGCCGGCGATCAGCAGGTCGGTGGAGCGCGCCAGTCCCTGGATGCGGCGCTGGAAGCTCTCCTCGAAGGCGGCGAGGCCGCGCGCATTGCGCGCCGTCTGCTTGGCGATCGAGGCGACGACGGTGAGCTGGTTCTTGGAGCGGTGCGCGACCTCGCGCATCAGGAAGCGGATCTCGTTCTCGCTCGCCCGCCGCTCCTTGGCGGCATGGGCCAGCGCTGCCGAGACGGTGGCGATCTCGGCGACCGGATAGGCCTCCGCATCGACGTCCTCGCCGGCGCCGAGGCGATGGGCGTCCCGCGCCAGCTTGCGCACCGGCTTGGCGATCTGCCTGCCGAGCAGCCACGCGGCCGCCGCGCCGAGCGCCATCATGATGGTGCCGCCGATCAGCAGCATCCGCAACGCGCCGACGAGCGGCTGCTTGATCACCTTGGACGGCGCCCAGACCACCGCCTCCCAGCCGGTCTGCTCCGAATAGACGGTGATCGTCTCGTAGCTGGTCCCTTCCGCGGTGACGGTCTGCCGGGCGACGCCCTGGCTCTCGGGCGCGATATCGAGGAAGAAGGGCTTGCCGATGTCGGAGGAGAGCAATGTCGAGGCGAGCACATATTTGTTGCGGTCGAGCAGGGCGGCGTTCCAGCCGCCGCGCAGGTTCTGCCGCGTCAGGGCACCGGACAGCGTCTCCGCGTTCAGGGTCATGATGAGGACCAGCGGCGGGCGCTCCTCCGTCCCCCAGGGCACCAGCACGTTGAACACCCAGCGCTCCACCGTCTCTCCGGAGAACCCGTCGGAGATCACCATCTCGCCCGACGACAGCGCCAGACGGGCGGGACCGGAGTCGGCGATCGGGCCGAGCGGCGCGCCGAAAGGAACCGCGGTGTTCAGCACCTGGTTCATATTGGCGTCGACGACGATCAGATAGGCGCCCGAATCGCCCAGCGCCTCCTTGGACCGGTTGTAGAAATCCCCCATCGCCTCGGTCTCGAGCGAGCGCGAGGTCGCCAGGACGCGCAGCGTCGTCGCCATGCCGCGAAGCTGCCTGTCGACGGTCTCGATGATCGAGCCCGCCGTCGCCTCGGCCAGCGTCGTCACCACCTCCTGCTGGGCCTGGTTCGTCCGCTGGAGGAGAAGCACGGAGAAGGCGAGCGGCGGCAGGAAGGTGACGACGATCAGCAGCGAGAGGACGGCGCCGATCGACGGAGCCATCCTCCTGCGCTTCGCCGGCTCCGCAGCCTCGACCTGCTTGGTCGCCGGGCCTTCTTCCTGGACCTGGGACAATCTAACCGGCCGCTCCAATCAAAGCCCCCCGACAGGGCTTCTCAGCACTATCGGCTTGCAGCCGTTTTTTCCAGCGGAACTGTGTCGGAACCCGCCGAGATTCCGCTTTTTCGGGGTGCTGCAGGACGGGCCGGGGCGGTCTGCCCGCGGCCGCGGCCCGCCGCGATACGGCCGGGCGGCGGCTCAACCGGTGAAGACCCGCTTCGGCTTGAACATGCCGGCCTCGATGGCGCCGATGGCGATGAGGCGGCCGCGTGCCGTCGCGCATGCCTCGTCCGCCTCGGCGGGCGCGTCGCGTCCGCGCACGATCACCGGATTGCCCATGCGGATGCGCGCGGCCGCATCGTCGGTGAGCTTGACCTGCGGCAGGCAGTCGAGTGCCGCAGCCGTGTCCAGCAGCAGCGCGTCGAGCGCCTCCCAGGCGGCCGGTCCCGGCCGTTGCCGCTCGCCGCCCTCCGCCTCGGCAGGTTCAGCACGCGCGATCGCCTCGTCGATCGCCGCCATGGTGACCAAGTCCTCTTCGGCGAAAGGATCGACCTCGGTGCGCCTGAGGCTCGAAATGTGCCCGTAGCAGCCGAGGTCGCGGCCGAGGTCGCGGGCCAGCGAGCGCACATAGGTGCCCTTGCCGCACTCGATCTCGAAGATCGTGCTGTCGGCGTCGGGCATGCCGACGATGTCGAAACGCCCGATCTCGACCTCGCGCGCCGGGATGTCCAGCGTCTCGCCTTCGCGGGCAAGGTCGTAGGCGCGCGCACCGTCGATCTTCACGGCGGAGAATTGCGGCGGCGTCTGCATGATGACGCCGGTATATTTCGGCAGCAAGGCGCGCAGCGCCGTCTCGTCGGGGCGCGCCGGCGACGAGCGCACCACCGCGCCCTCGAGATCGTCGGTCGAGCGCTCCTCGCCCCAGGTGACGGTGAAGCGGTAGATCTTGGCGCCGTCCTGGACATAGGGCACCGTCTTGGTCGCCTCGCCGAGCGCGATCGGCAGCATGCCCGAGGCGAGCGGATCGAGCGTCCCGGCATGGCCGGCCTTGTCGGCGCCGTAGAGCCATTTGACCTTGGAGACGGCCTCGGTCGAGCCCATGCCGAACGGCTTGTCGAGGATCAGCCAGCCGGAGACCGGCCGGCCCTTCTTCTTGCGATGACGGGCCATCAGGACGCTCCGCCATCGACGCTGCCGATCTCCCCCACACAGGGCGTCATCCTCGGGCTCGTCCCGAGGATCTGCCGCACGGGGGCCGTTGGCTGAGAATATCGGCATTTCCCGAGGATCGGCGTCGTCGAAATTCCGCCAGCCGAAGCAGATCCTCGGGACGAGCCCGAGGATGACGACGCAACCATCCCATCCCGCGAGGTCATATGTGATAGCCCTGCCACAAGGGGGGAGATCGGCTGCTTCGACCGCTGAGCCGTCATTCGCCCTCCTCCTTGTCGAGGTCGCGCGCCACTTCGGGCGAGCGCAGCAATTCGTCGATACGGGCCATGTTGTCGTAGCTGCTGTCGAGGCGGAATCGGAATTCGGGCATGTATTTCATCTGCCGCAAGGCGCCGGAGGCCCGGCCGCGGATGAATCTGGCATGGCGATTGAGGGCGGCGACCACCGCATCGTCGTCGGCATTGCCGAGCGGCGAGATGAAGGCGGTGGCGATCTTCAGGTCGGGCGACATGCGGACTTCGGAGACCGAGATCACGCTCGTCTCCAGCAGGTCGTCGCGTACCTCGCCCCGCTGGAGGATATCGGACAGCGCGTGACGCACCTGCTCGCCGACGCGAAGCTGGCGCTGGGAAGGGCCTGAACTGGCGGAGCGGGACATCGGGTCGCCCTCCTGCTGAAAATGAACCGGAAAGCGGCTTGTCTGGTCATGGGGATCGAGGCGGCACGGGCCGCCTCGATCCCAGTTCGGTTAGCTGCCTACAGCGTGCGCGTCACATGCTCGACGCGGAACGCCTCGATGACATCGCCCTTGCGGATGTCCTCGTAATTGGCGAAGGCCATGCCGCATTCCTGGCCGACCGGCACTTCCGAGACCTCGTCCTTGAAGCGCTTGAGCGTCTTCAGCGTGCCCTCGTGGATGACGACGTTGTCGCGGATCAGGCGCACGCCGGCACCACGTTCCACCTTGCCCTCGGTCACGCGGCAGCCCGCCACCTTGCCGACCTTGGTGATGTTGAACACTTCCAGGATCTCGGCATTGCCGAGGAAGGTCTCGCGGCGCTCCGGCGACAGCAGGCCCGACATCGCCGCCTTGATGTCGTCCACCAGGTCGTAGATGATGTTGTAGTAGCGGATCTCGATGCCGGCCTGGTCGGAGGCGTCACGCGCCTGCTTGTTGGCGCGGACGTTGAAGCCGATGATGGCGGCCTGCGAGGTCTCGGCGAGCGATACGTCGCTCTCGGTGATCGCGCCGGCGCCGGAGTGGACGATGCGGGCGCGCACCTCGTCGTTGCCGAGCTTTTCGAGTGCATTGACGATCGCCTCGATCGAGCCCTGCACGTCGCCCTTGATGATCAGCGGGAACTCCTTGACGCCGCTCGTCTGGAGCTGCGACATCATCTGCTCCAGCGAGCCGCGCTGGCCGGCCTGGCGGGCGACCGCCTTCTCGCGCGCCAGGCGCTGGCGGTATTCCGAGATCTCGCGGGCCTTGGCCTCGTTCTCCACGACGGCGAAACGATCGCCGGCCAGCGGCGTGCCCTGGAGGCCGAGGATCTCGACCGGCATTGCCGGCCCGGCCTCGCCGACCTGCTCGCCGCGGTCGTTGACGAGGGCGCGCACCCGGCCCCATTCGTTGCCGGCGACGAGGATGTCGCCCGTCTTGAGCGTGCCTGTCTTGACCAGCACGGTCGCGACCGGGCCGCGGCCGCGATCGAGCTTGGCCTCGACGATGTCGCCCTCGGCGGTGCGGTCCGGATTGGCTTTCAGGTCGAGGATCTCGGCCTGGAGCAGGATCGCCTCGAGCAGCTTGTCGAGATTGGTGCCCTTGATCGCCGAGACCTCGACGTCGAGCACCTCGCCGCCCATCGACTCCACGAAGACCTCGTGCTGGAGAAGCTCGGTGCGGACCTTCTGGGGCTCCGCGTCGGGCTTGTCGACCTTGTTGATCGCCACGATGATCGGGACGCCCGCCGCCTTGGCGTGATTGATGGATTC
>CAYYZC010000231.1:0-5308 GCA_964475605.1 uncultured Chelativorans sp. | reverse complement strand
CGTTCCTCTGGACCAGTAGATTCCGGCTGTCCGCACCGGCCGGAAATGCGCTACAGCCCAGCCTCCACGCGAGCGCCGCCGGCCGTCTTCCCAGCATGTCAGCCCTGCCCCACACAGAAGACCGTTTCGCCGCCTTCCGGCACGGCGCCTATCTGCGCTTCTGGCTGGCGCGCTTCATGGTCACCTTCGTCACCCAGATCGTTTCGGTGGCGGTCGGCTGGCAGCTCTACGACCTGACGCGCGACCCGTTCGATCTCGGCCTTGTCGGGCTGATCCAGTTCGCGCCGTCGCTGCTCCTGTTCCTGGTCACGGGCGCGGCCTCCGACCGGTTCGGCCGGCGCATGATCATGGGCTTCTCGGCCGGGCTGGAAGCGGCCTGCGCGCTGGCGCTGCTCCTGCTCACCATCCACGGCCTGACCTCGGCGATGGAGGTCTTCGTCGTGCTCGGCGTGTTCGGCATCGCGCGCGCCTTCTTCGGGCCGGCGGCGGCGTCGCTGGTCGCCAATCTGGTGCCGCCGAAGGATTTCGCCAATGCGGTCGCCTGGAACTCCTCGGCCTGGCAGATGGCGACCATCGTCGGGCCCGTCGCCGGCGGGCTGCTCTACGGCGTCTCGCCCGAAGCCGCCTACGGCACGGCGACATTGTTCATGGCGGTCGCGGCCGTCCTCGTCTTCTCTATCCCCAAGCCGCAGCAGCACAGCGAGACCGAGAAGCGGTCGCTGCAGACGCTGTTCGCCGGCTTCAGCTACATCCGCAGCGAGAAGGTCGTGCTCGGCGCCATCTCGCTCGACCTGTTCGCGGTGCTGATGGGCGGCGCCGTTGCGCTGCTGCCTGTCTATGCGCGCGACATACTGGAGCTCGGGCCGTGGGGGCTCGGCCTGCTGCGCGCGGCGCCGGGCATGGGCGCGGTCTTCGTCGCGATCTGGCTCACCGGCCATCCGATCCGCGACCATGCCGGGCTGGTGATGTTCGTCTTCGTGGGCCTGTTCGGCGTCTTCACGGCCGTCTTCGGCCTCTCGACGATCCCCTGGCTGTCGATCGCGGCGCTGGCTGCGCTCGGCGCGGCCGACATGATCAGCGTCTTCATCCGCGAGACGCTGATCCAGCTCTGGACGCCGGACCGGGTCCGGGGCCGCGTCAATGCGGTCAACATGGTCTTCGTCGGCGCCTCCAACGAACTCGGCGAGTTCCGTGCCGGCACGATGGCGGCGCTCATCGGCACGGTGCCGGCGGTGGTGTTCGGCGGCGTCGGCGCGGTCGGCGTGGCGGTGCTGTGGGCGTGGCTCTTCCCGGAGCTCAGGAAGGCGAGGCGCCTCGACGGGCGGATGTGATCGCGGACATGACCGCCTTCGACTCCCGCTCGAAGACCAGGTCGAGGAACTCGTCCAGCCAGCGGCGCAGGCGCATGTCCCAGATCATGCGGCCATTGAGATGGTCGCGACCCTGCTGGGCGCCCGGAAGCACGAAGCGATGGGCGCCGCGCACCACCCAGCGCTGCATCATGACGCGGGTCAGCTCGGCATGGAACTGGATGCCCCAGGCATTCCTGCCATAGCGGAAGGCCTGGTTCTCGTAAGCGTCTGAGGTGGCGAGCAGGCGCGCGCCGGAGGGCAGCGAAAAACCCTCCCGGTGGAACTGGTAGACCATGTCCGGCCAGTCGAGCAGGTCGCTGCCGGCTTCGGTGGCGCGGATCGGGTACCAGCCGATCTCGACCAGCCCGTCGCCATGGCCCTCGACCTTGCCGCCGAGATGGTTGACCAGCATCTGGGCGCCGAGGCAGATGCCGAGCAGCGGCTTGTCCTCGCTAAGGGGGACGGCCAGCCAGTCGGTCTCGCGACGGACGAACTCGTCCGCGTCGTTGGCGCTCATCGGGCCGCCGAACACGACGGCCCCGACATGGTTCTCCAGCGTTTCGGGCAGGGCATCGCCGAGCGGCGGGCGCCTGATGTCGAGATGGTAGCCCTTCTCCGCCAGGATCTGTCCCACCCTGCCGGGACTCGACAGCTCCTGGTGAAGAACGATCAGTATCCTGCCCCGATCAGGATGCGACATGGTTCTCCGTCAGTCTTCCGCGTCGCCGGCATCGTTCCGGATCTTCCGGCGCATCAGGACACGGTCGCGCGCCGAAACGCCGAGAAGCTCGGCGACGCGCCAGACCACATTGTCCTCGATCTCGTGCATCTCGCCATCGGCATAGACCATTTCCCACAATAAACCGATAAACTCGATTCGCGCATTCTCGTCGAGATGGCGCATCAGCACGCTGGTGAAGGCGTAGAAATCGACGGCCTCGCGCTCGGCCCTCTCGCCGGCGGCCAGGATCTCGTCGAGCTCGCGGCCGCGGACTGCATAGGCCTCGGAGACGAGCTGGCGCAGCTTGACCATCTCGACCCTGTCATGGACGCCGTCGGCGCCGATGACATGATACATCAGCGCGGCCGCGGCGACGCGCGGATCGTCGCCATCGACGCCATGCCGGCCGTTCTGCCCCGGCATTTGCCGGAAGAATTCCCTGAGCTTGTCGAGCATTGGTAGAGCGTCGTCCTGTCAGAAGAGCCGGAAGCGGGACGGCTCCGTCAGCGTCGTCTCGGCCGGATCGACGCCGGGATCGTCCGGAAGCCGCTGCGCCTGCGCATTCGCGGCCGCGGCATCTTCGTCGTCCTCGAGCGAGGCGTCGATGATCGGCGCCGGTCTTGCGGCCTCGTCCGGCGACCTTGCGGCCTCGTCATTGTCGGCTCTCGGCAGAGATGAAGGTTCGGCCGTGACCGCCGGTCCGGCCTCGCCGTCCGTCGTCGGGGATGCCTGCGCAGGCTCTGCCACGATCGCCTCGACCTTTTCGGGCGGTTCAGCCGCGGCCGCGACGGTGGCGGCACCGGCTGCTGCGGGAACGGCGTCGTCATCCCGAGGGGGCGCCGGCGCGCGGCCGATCGCAGGGACCGGCCCGCTCGGCTGCGCGGTCGGCGGCGACTGTTCGATCGTCTGCGCGACGCGCTCGACCGGCACCCTCCATTCGAAGGCATCGAAACGGCCGGTCACCGGCGAGATCGGCGCCCATTTCGGCGCGACGAAGCCATCGGCGACCCAGGCCGGGTCGCGCGGCGCCCGCACGGCGCGGGCGAGCCATTCGCGCACCTTGCCCTGGTCGGCGGTCTCGGCCTCCTCGATATCGGCCATCAGCAGGCATGCGCCCTCGCGCGGGCTGATACGCAGGGCGGCCTCCGCCGCGGCGCGCGCCTCGGCGAACTCACCGGCGTCGAGCGCGGCGCGCGCCACGACCAGCTCCGATTCGACATTGTTGCGGCGCTGCGTGCGCAGCCGCCTGGCCCGCGTCAGCCGGTCATGGGCCGAATCGCCGGGCCGTGCGTGGACATAGAGGTCGCCGATCTCCGGATGCGGCTCCTGCTTCCAGCCCGCCTCGAGGACCTTAGCCGCCTTGCGCAGATCGTCGAGGCGGATCAGGGCGCGGGCGGCGGCCGTTGTCGCCGGCACCAGGCCGGGGGCGAGGCGGTGGGCTTCGAGCGCGGCATTGCGCGCGCCGGTCGGATCGGGGTCCATCAGCGTGATCGCCTTGGCGGTCAGGAGCACGGCCTTGCGCCGGTCGGCGGCCTCGCCGTCGAGCTGCCGGGTCGAACGCCGGGCTTCGACCAGGCGCAGCGCCTCGCCCCATTCGCCGCGCTCGACCTTCTCCTCCAGCGTCGCATCGGCTGCCCAGCCGAGCTGCGGCGCTTCCTCCGCGGCTTCGCTTGCATAGTGACGCGCGGCGGTGCGGTCGCCGAGCCGGGTCGCCTCCAGATAGAGGCCGCGCAGTCCGAGAAGCCGGGTCTCCGGATCATCGGCCATTTCGGCGAATTTCTCGCGCGCCGCCTCATGGTCGCCTTCGAGCAGCAGGGCCTGGGCATCGAGCAGATGCAAGAGTGGCTCCTGGTCGGCGCTGATCAGCTTCATCGCCTCGCGCTTCTTCTTGTGCGCCAGACCGGCATCGCCGGCGCCGGCCGCGATCATGCCGGTCGACAGCGCCTGATAGCCGCGGTCGCGCCGGCGCACGCGGAAATAGCGCGAGATCGTATAGGGGCTGTTCCAGATGCTCTTGACCAGCCACCACAGGATCATCGCCGCAGCGACGATCGCGGTGACGGCGACGGCGGCGACCATCAGCGTCGCCTGGTACTGATAGCCGGCGAAGGTGACGACGATCTCGCCCGGCCGTTCGGCAAGCCATGCGAAGCCGAGGCCGAGAGCGAAGACGACGAGGAGGAAGAACAGGATACGCCACATGGGTTCCGTCCTATCAGGCGCGCGGCGCGTCGGCCAGCATGGCCTCGATGAGCTGCTCGGCCTCGTGGCGGGCCCGCAGCCGCTGGGCGAAGTCGGCGCCGGCCTCCTGCGCGGCCTGCGGCAGGCTGTCATATTCCCGGAGCGCGGCGGCGAGGTCGCCGCCCTGGAGCGCCTCCTCCATGCGCGCCACGATCGCCGGCACGCCTTCGCCCTCGACGCTGCCGATCGGACGCACCGTGACCATCCCTTGCGCGCTGTCCCACAGCCGCTCGAAGAAGCCGGCATCGGGATCGGCCGGCCGGCCGGCGGCGATCATCGCGGCCGCAGCGGCGTCGAAGCCCGCCTCAAGCGTCTCGCGGCTTTCGACGCCCTGCTCGGCATAGGCGCGCAACCGCTCGATCCCGGCCGCATCGGGTGCGAGAGCGGCATAGGCGTCGAGCTCGGCGGTAAACGACTCGCCGCGATCGACGGCCGAGCGCAGGGCCGATCCGGCGATGACCAGCGCGGTGTTGCCGGAAGCGGTCACCTCGTCCATGCGGGCGGCAAGATCGGCGATCTGCCCCTCGACCTCGGCGATGCGCGCGCCGGTGGCCTCCGCCGCCTCGCGTGCGGCGCCGACATCCTGGGCCAGTCCGTCAAGCCGCTGCGCGATTCCGGCGATCTCTTCGCCCGATGCACCCGACTGCGGCGCCTCGGCTAGCCCGGCCTCGACCGCGGCGATGCGCTCCTCGATGCCGGAAAGGTCGACCGGCGCGGCATTGCCGCCGGGATCGAGGCTTTCATAGGCGGCCTGCAATTCGTCGAGCCGGCTGCCGAGTGCGGCGATCCGGTCGGCCTGCGCCGTCACCTGCTCGCCGAGCGAGGCGGTGTCGCCCGGCGTCGCGAGCGCGTCGACGGAGTTGCGCAGATCGGCGATGTCCGCTTCGAGATTGCCGATGCGCGCACCGTCGGCTTCGCTGGTTCCGGTGGAGTTCGGCCAGATGCCGGCCGTCTGCGCGACGAAAGCCAGCAGCAGGGCGACGACGGCGCCGAT
>CAYYZC010000230.1:0-5338 GCA_964475605.1 uncultured Chelativorans sp. | reverse complement strand
GCGACATCGCGATCCTGCGCACCATGGGCGCCACCAGCAGTTCCGTCATGCGCATCTTCATGATGACAGGCGCGGCGATCGGCGTCACCGGCACGATCGCCGGCGTCGTCCTCGGCGTCATCGTCTGCCTCAATGTCGAATCGATCCGCCAGTTCTTCTCCTGGCTGTCGGGGGCGGTGCTGTTCGATCCCGAGCTCTATTTCCTGAGCCAGCTTCCGGCCCGCATGGACCCCGGCGAGACCGTGTCGGTGGTCATCATGGCGCTGGTGCTTTCCTTCCTCGCCACGCTGTTTCCGGCCTGGCGGGCCGCCAAGCTCGACCCGGTCGAGGCGCTGAGATACGAGTGATGGCAAAGGGCGCGCTTCTCGAACTGGCGGCGGTCGAGCGCTTCTATCACGAAGGCGCGCACCGGCTGACGATCCTCGACAGGGCCGATTTCGTGCTGGCGCGCGGCGAGATGGTGGCGCTGGTGGCGCCGTCGGGCGCCGGCAAGTCGACGCTGCTCCACACGGCCGGGCTTCTCGACCGGCCCAATGCCGGCGACGTCGTGGTGGCGGGGAAATCCTGCGCGAAGCTCTCCGACGACGACCGCACGGCAATCCGCCGCAACGAGATCGGCTTCGTCTACCAGTTCCATCATCTGCTGCCGGAATTCACCGCGCTGGAGAACATCATGATGCCGCAGCTCGTCCGCGGGCTCGGGCAGAAGGAGGCGCGCGAGCGCGCCGCGCAGCTCCTCGACTACATGAAGATCGGCCCGCGCGCCGAGCATCGGCCCTCCGAGCTCTCCGGCGGCGAGCAGCAGCGCGTCGCCATCGCGCGCGCCGTCGCCAATGCGCCGTCGCTGCTTCTGGCCGACGAGCCGACCGGCAATCTCGATCCGGAGACGGCGTCCTATGTGTTCGACGCGCTGGAGGCGCTGGTCCGCCATTCCGGCCTGACCGCCCTGATCGCGACGCATAATCACGAGCTCGCCGCGCGCATGGACCGGCGGGTGACGCTGGCTGCCGGCAAGGTGGTGCCGTTCGAGCCGGGCTAGGGCGCCGCGTTCGATCCTTAACTTTCCGCTAACTATTATCGGCGTGATCGCGCCATTGCCTGTCCTTGCGGCAACAAAGAGCTTGAAACGAGAACAAAAAACGAACATAAAGGATACACATACAGGACGGAGTTGGACATGGCCCATTTTCTGCAGGACGTATTCTCGCTGGTTTCGATGAGTGTCTTCGTGGTCGCGGTCGCCATGTTCGTCGGGGCGATGTAGGCAGGGTGCCGGGGGCAGATCCTCGGGTCGAGCCCGAGGATGACGGCGTCGGAGTTGGATTGACGCCCCGGCCGGGGAACAAAACTCAGTCGCCTAAGGCAACCCCTTCGCGCCGCGGGTCGGCGCCGCCTTGCAGTCCTTCGTTGGTGAAGGCGATGCCGTGCAGGCCGGAATTGAGGTCGCGTGCGGCGGTCTCGAAGCCGAGCGCGCGCAGGTCGTCCGCCATCTCCTCCGCCGCGGTGCCGGCCTCGAGCTCGTAGGTGCCGAAGCGGTTGACCAGATGCGGGCGCGAGATCGCCTGCTGGATGTCCATCTTCCAGTCGATCAGCGCGATCAGCGTATTGGCGACGTAGGGGATGATGTTGCTGCCGCCGGGCGAGCCGAGCGCGAAGGCCGGCGCTCCGTCGCGCAGCACGATGGTCGGCGACATGGAGGAGCGCGGGCGCTTGCCCGGCTCGACGCCGTTCGCCACCGCCTGGCCGTCGCTTTCGGGCAGGAAGGAGAAGTCGGTGAGCTGGTTGTTGAGCAGGAAGCCGCCGACCATCACCCGCGATCCGAAGCCGTTCTCGATCGACGAGGTCATCGAGGCGATGTTGCCTTCCTCGTCGACGACGACGAGATGGCTCGTCGCCGGTTGCGAAAGGCTGATGCCCGGAAGGCGCAATTCGGTGCGCTGCCATGGCGGCTCGCCGGGCTTGACCTCGTCCTCGCCGAGCGCCGTGTCGCGCCGCAGCAGCCGGCTGCGCTCGGCGAGATAGTCGTCGTTGAGCAGGCCCGCGGGGAGGCGGACGAAATCGGCATCGGCCATGTAGAGCCCACGGTCGGCGAAGGCGAGGCGGGTCGCATCGCCGATGATCCGCCAGGCCTGCGGATCGTCGGGTCCGAGCGCGGCGAGGTCGAACCCTTCGACCATGCCGAGGATCTGGCCGACCGTCAGCCCGCCGGAGGACGGCGGACCCATGCCGCAGACCTCATGGCCGCGATAGTCGATGCAGGCGGGTTCGCGCTCGACCACCTTGTAGGTGTCGAGGTCCTCCGCGGCGAGCAGGCCGGGATTGGTCGGATGGGCGTGCACCGCGGCAACGATCTCGGTGGCAAGCTGGCCGGTATAGAAGGCGTCCGCCCCCTCCTCGGCGAGGAGGCGGAGGCTTCGGGCATAGGCCGGATTGGTCAGCGTGGCGCCGGCCTCGAGCGGCTGGCCGGTCTCGTCGAGGAAATAGTCGGCCGTGGCGGGCTGCCCGGCAAGGCGGTCGAGGTCTTCGGCGATCAGCGCGTTGAGGCGCGGCGAAACGGCAAAACCCTGCTCCGCCAGTCCGATCGCCGGCTGGAACAGGTCCGCCCAGGGCAGCCGTCCCTCGCGCCGGTGGATCGTCTCCAGCAGCCGCGGCACGCCGGGCGTGCCGACCGAGCGGCCGCCGACCACCGCTTCGAAGAAGCCGAGCGGCTCGCCATTGTCGTCGAGGAAGAGATCGCCGCTTGCGGCGAGCGGTGCGGTCTCGCGGCCGTCGAATGTGGTGATCTCGCCGCTCTCGGCGTCGTACCAGAGCAGGAAGGCGCCGCCGCCGATGCCGGAGGATTGCGGCTCGACGAGGCCGAGCACGGTCTGGATCGTGACCAGCGCGTCTGCCGCGCTCCCGCCGGCCCGCAATATTTCGAGCCCCGCTTGCGCCGCGATCGGATTGGCCGCGGCGACCATGTGACGGGAGGCGTGCTGAAGCTGCGATGCCTGTTCGGAACCCCCCGGCGCTTCCGGGGCGATCGTGTCGCTTTGCTGCTGGGCGTAGGCGCCCGGCGCCGCCAGCCCGGCGAGAAGCAGGGCGGCCGCGCTGAAAAGCAGATGCCGGCGGGGTGCGCCGACGTGCTGCCGGTCAGGCCGGCTCGACGCTGCGTTGGTCTCGCACCGTTTCCTCCACATCTCCGAATACCTCCCGGAATGCGTGCTTCAGCGCCAGGTCGTAGTCTTCCATGGTGACGGGCAGGCCGAGATCGACCAGGCTGGTGACGCCGTGCCGGCTGACCCCGCAGGGCACGATGCCGCCGAAATGCGTGAGGTCCGGCTCGACATTGACGGCGATGCCGTGGAAGCTCACCCAGCGGCGCAGGCGGATGCCGATCGCGGCGATCTTGTCCTCGGCCGGCGAGCCGTCGGGCAGTAGCGGCTTGTCGGGTCGGCGCACCCAGACGCCGACGCGGTCCTCGCGCCGCTCGCCGGTGACGTTGAAATGCGCCAGCGAGGCGATGATCCAGCCTTCGAGCGCGGCGACGAAGGCGCGCACGTCCTCGCGCCGCCGCTTGAGGTCGAGCATGACGTAGGCGACCCGCTGGCCGGGTCCGTGATAGGTGTATTCGCCGCCGCGCCCGCTGGCGTGGACCGGAAAGCGGTCGGGCTCGAGCAGGTCCGATTCGCGCGCGCTGGTGCCGGCGGTGTAGAGCGGCGGATGCTCCACCAGCCAGACGAGCTCGCGCGCACCCCGGTCGCGGATGGCTGCGGCGCGCGCCTCCATGACGGCGACGGCGTGGCGGTAGTCCGTCAGCCCCGGCTCGACGCGCCACTCGACGCCGGGCGCGGTAGCCTGCGGAAAGAAGGAGATGTCGAGGGTGCTGCGTTCGCTCATTCTGGCCCGGCCTTCAAGGCCCGAATATGCATCTTCCGGCCTGCGATATCCAGTTCCCCGTCGCCTCCCGGCGATGTCCGGATTTGTTGGCCGGCGGCGCAGCCAAGGCTTGTGTCGCATGGGGTGATTTGCTACATGCGCCGGGCCGGCACGAACCGGCCCCTCGCGGCGTGCGGTCGTGGCGGAATTGGTAGACGCGCAGCGTTGAGGTCGCTGTGGGGCAACCCGTGGAAGTTCGAGTCTTCTCGACCGCACCAGCATCATCCAAGGCACCAGGCCCACACGCCGGATCGGCCGGCGAAACCAGCTTGATTTACGCCGGGCGTCATGCCCCAAGAGGTCGGATCGAAGACAATCTCTGAGCATCTGGGAGGCGCTTTTGGAAAATTCGCGAGAGCTGCCGCCCGAAGGCGAAGAGATGGACCTGCCGCATCTCGACATCTATGACGAGGAAGGCGTCGTCCTTTCCTCGTTCCTGACGCATATCGGCGAGGCGATCGCCGCCGGCGACACGCAGACGCTGCGCCACGACGTCTCACGCCTCCACCAGTCCGAGATCGGCGACCTGCTCGAAGCGCTGATGCCCGATCAGCGCCGCCAGCTCGTCGAGCTGATGGGCAGCGATTTCGACTTCACGGCGCTGACCGAGGTCGATGAGGCGATCCGCCTCGATATCGTCGAGCATCTGCCCAACGAGCAGATCGCCCAGGCCGTCCAGCAGCTCGATTCGGACGATGCCGTCTACATTCTGGAGGACCTCGACGAGGCCGACCAGGAAGAGATCCTGGCCCAGCTTCCCTTCACCGAGCGCATTCGCCTGCGCCGCGCGCTCGACTACCCGGAAGAGACGGCCGGCCGGCGCATGCAGACCGAGTTCGTCGCCGTGCCGCCCTTCTGGACGGTCGGCCAGACGATCGACTACATGCGCGACGACCACAACCTGCCCGACAGCTTCCACCAGGTCTTCGTCATCGATCCGACCTTCAGGCTGCTCGGCGCCGTCGATCTCGACCGCATCCTGCGCAGCAAGCGCGCGGTCAGGATCGAGGAGGTGATGCACGAGACGCGTCACGCCATTCCGGCGACGATGGACCAGGAGGAGGCCGCGCAGGTCTTCGAGCAATACGACCTGCTGTCGGCGGCCGTCGTCGACGAGAACGAGCGGCTCGTCGGCGTGCTCACCATCGATGACGTCGTCGACGTCATCCAGGAAGAGGCGGAGGAGGACCTGCTGCGCCTCGGCGGCGTCGGCGACGAGGAGCTGTCCGACAAGGTGCTCACCACCTCGCGCTCGCGCGTGCCCTGGCTGCTGGTGAACCTGTTCATGGCTTTCCTGGTGGCTTCCGTGATCAGCCTGTTCGACGCCACGATCCAGCAGATCGTGGCGTTGGCGATCCTGATGCCGATCGTCGCCGGCATGGGCGGCAATGCCGGCTCGCAGACGATGACGGTGACGGTG
>CAYYZC010000229.1:0-5362 GCA_964475605.1 uncultured Chelativorans sp. | reverse complement strand
GCCGTAACGACGCCGGGCGCGGAAAAGCGCCCGGAAGGAGTGGAGGCCTCGCCCGGAATCGAACCGGGGTGCAAGGATTTGCAGTCCTCTGCGTAACCACTCCGCCACGAGGCCGAACACGGTCTGTTACGACGCGCTCTGTTAACAGAGCGTATTCGGGGCGACAAGCAGAACTTGGTCCGCGGAAGAGGGCCGGAGCAGCCCCTGCCCGGATCAGTCGGAATCCGTGCCCCGCAACCTCTTTCGCCGCCCGTTGCGGTTGCCCCACCACACTTCGAGACGCCTGCGAAGGCGGCGGATCGCGGCGAAATCGTAGGACAGGATCAACAGGCCGAGCGGTATCATCCAGAAGCCGAGGACCGGCAGGAAGCCGAACATCCCGAGGACGACGAGCAGCATGCCGATGATCACGCGGGCGATGCGCGAGCGCGGCATCGGCACGCGGCGGCCGAAAAGCGAGATCCGGTGCGCTGCCGGCTCTGGTTCTGTCTCGTCGGATGGCGACATTGCATGCCCTGGGTTGAACTGGTGCCGGACCGCCGGCGCGGGTTGCCTCCACATAGGCCCGGCGGCGGGGCGCGCAAGCCAAAAAAATCGCTCCCTCAAGCTTTGCAAAGGATCGATCTCTTTGCTATAGGCAGCCGCGTTCACGCGAGCGCGGCATTCCCCGGTAGCTCAGCGGTAGAGCAACCGGCTGTTAACCGGTTGGTCGCTGGTTCGAATCCGGCCCGGGGAGCCAAATTTTCCAAGGACTTAGCTGGAATTTCGGAGCGCCGCCGAGGCGCCCCAAGCGCTTCGGGCAACATTTGGGGCAACATCGAGCATTCTTCGTTGCCCCGACCTGCTGCCCACGAAAAAGCCCGACCGTTCCCGGCCGGGCCAATGCAAGCGGCATGCTCAGGGCATCGCGTCAGGCGGGTGCTACGTCACCAGCGAACGATCGCAGCAGCCGGCGCAGCGAAGCTTGATTTTCTCCCGTCCGGCCGGAACCTTCACGGTGGCCGATCGTCCGCATGGGCAGCGAATCAGGAGCTTGACCGGGTCGTTGGTGCTGATCAGTGCCGCGGCTTCTCGCCGAAGCTGGGCTTTCGATGGAGCCTTGTGCAGACCGAACGGGCTGTAGAGCAGCCGCCGAAGCTCGGCCGCATCATCGTCATCTGACGTGCCGCGCTCGCGCACGAGGCGGCGCGAGCGGTCGCGGCTCCAGTCCACGCGGGTCATGATCCGAAGCCTTCAGGCGGCGACGTCATCGCGCGCGGCAGCGCGTGACCTGATCCACTCGTCGATCTCTGTCTCAAGCCACGCCTTCCGGCCGGGTCCCAGCGCGACCGGCATTGGGAACTGCTTCGCCTTGATCAGCCGCCAAAGATGGACACGGCTGTAGGGAATGCCCTTTGCGTCCTTCAGGTCTTCAAACCCTAGAAGTTTCATGATCATTCCTCGCATGTCTATGTTCTGCGATGAATGATGGTGGCCAAGATTCTCAGCCGCTAGGAGAATGAATCCCACGAAAAATGGGCAGGGATTCTCCCAATCGCCCCGCTTCAGACACAACCCTGATCAGATATTGAGCGTTGTGCCCCGAGTTGAGCAGGGTCGCTTCCGTGATGCCGACCCGATTACGCGCAAATGTCATTACTGGATCCATAGCGGCGATAAGGAACATAGCAGCCGGCCCGGTCTTTGACCGTCCCTGTTTCCGATTGGTTTCGATGCGGTACTCCATCAATAAATGCTCAGCAAACTCGACCTTCTCCGGGTCTCGCACGTTCGGATAGTGGTTTCGGTAGCCGGGATAAGGTGGATCACGGTTAGCGGCTGCATCTGCCGCCCGTTTAGCAAGTTCTTCAAGGGCAGCGAGAAATGTTGCCGGGGGCATCGCTTCAGATGTTTGCTGCCGATCTAGCCAATCTCGGATCAAATATAGCGCGCTGCCGCCATCCAGCGTTGACCTTTCGTTAAGAAGTTCAAGCAGCGATACCGTAGATGCGGAAACCTTTCGATAATAATTTCTGCGCTCGTCACGGCTGGATCGACGGACACAACTGCTCAGAAAGACTCGCGCATATGATTCCATCTGTCTGATAGCCAAGTCGTCGGCACTGGCGCCTCCGCTGGCCGCTTGCGCGGTAGATTTCCATAATGGTTGCAAGCGGGACACGATATCCCGTCGCTCTTCGCGACTATAGCGAAACTCGCTGATGATCGCTTGAGCACCTGGGTCAATTACAGGCACAATCATCGCGCTACCCTCGCCGCGGCGATCTCGACGATGTTGGCCGGCGTTGGCTCTACGATCGACCGTAACCGGGCAGCCCATGCATCCAGTGCCTCGCGCTTCTCATCGAGGTAGTCGTGCATATCGTAGACGGCCTTGATCCCCGGCCTAGCATGGGCAAGCACCGCTTCACGGGCTTCTTCGGTCACGCGCAAACGAGAGAGGTTCGACCGAACTGTGCGGCGGATATCGTGGTTCGTCCAGGCCGGCAAATCGACGCCGGCGACATCCTCGCCACGCCGACGCGCCAGCGCCTGCAGAGTGCGCAGCATGCGTTCATCGACGCGCTTCTTGGCCTTATCGCTCATCCATACTGGCTTCTGGCCATTGGTCGTCGTGAAGCAATATGGCCCGCTTCCCTTTCCGCCGAAGCGCGGCAACTCCTCGAACAAGTCCACCAGGTCATCCGTCAAAGGCACGACATGGGCCCGAGCTCGACTGTTGCGGCCCTTCATTCGCGCCGCCGGGATGATCCATTCCCGCTTCTGCAGATCGATCTCCTGCCATGATGCGTCCGCGGCCTCGTTGAGCCGCAGGGCTGACAGGATCAGCAGCTTGTATACTGGTCCGTGTGGATAGCCGACGCGATCGGCCGCGCGCCACAGCGCGAACAGTTCGTCGTCGGTCAGGACGCGGTCGCGGGACGACTTCTCCCCGATGATTTTCGATGGTCGCAGATACTCTGCGGGCGACGCCTTCAGGCCATAGGTCCGTTGATCGATCGCCCACGTGAAGAACCGCTTCGCAATGCCGAGCAGGTTCCGAGCCTGTGCCGGCGCCGTGCGCTTCTTCGCCCGAATCACGGCGAGCACATCATCCTCGGTGATGTCGGTGATCGCTCGCTTACCCCACCGGGAAACGAACTCGCGGCGGATGTCCCGCTCGACCTCGGCGCCCTTACGCTCGCCTGACAGCTTGTCGGTGAAGAAGTCTTCGGCGACGGCCGCGAAGGTGTTGGCCTGACGCTTCACCGTCGCGGCGCGTGCGCGCTCCTCGACGTGGGCAGGATCCTCACCCTTGCCGATCAGCTCCAGCCACTCCCTCGCCTTCTTCCGGGCCTGCTCAAGCGATAGCGCCCCATATTCGCCCAGCGCGCGGCGCGTCGGGTTCTTCGCCCCGCCAAAGCGGGCGACCAGGATGAAGGTCCGCTTGCCCTTGTCGGTGACGCGGATACCCATGCCGGGTACGACGGAATCCATGATTTCGTACCGGCCGCCGGCGGACGCCGGTTTCAAAGCCTTGAGCCGCCGATCGGTAAGCGTTTCGCGTGCCATTTCCACTTGCTCCAGAACGACCGGTAAGCCCGGCAGGGCAACATCAGGGCAACAGTATGGGCGAGCAGCTATGTTGCCCCGTGAAATGGCATGTTACACAAATTCCGAACTTATTCAAGATAAACAGCGTATTGATGTAATACGGGGAACCGGTATGAAACGTACTGAAACCGGCGTGAGGACTTCTGTTAACCGGTTGGTCGCTGGTTCGAATCCGGCCCGGGGAGCCAAATTTTCCGCCAGGCCTGCAATTTGCAGCCGGGGTTGCCGATCCTTCCAAGCCGGCGTCCCGCATGCTAACGCTGGCGCCCTCGTGGCAGCCAGATCACAGCAGATGCAGAACCCGCCGCAATCTCTCGCCTTCATCCCTGCCGAAACGGACGATGCCCGCGAGGCGGCGGCCCGCCTCGCCGCGCTCTACGGCCAGGCCGCGATCGACGAGGCCGACGTCATCGTCGCGCTCGGCGGCGACGGCTTCATGCTCAAGGCGCTGCAGGACCACATGGACAGCGGTCGCAGCATATTCGGCATGAATCGCGGCACGATCGGCTTCCTGATGAACGAATATTCCGAGATCGGCCTGCGCGAGCGCATCGACGAAGCCGATCCGGAGACGATCCGCCCGCTGGTCATGGTCGCCGAGACCGAGGGCGGGTGCGTCACGGAGGCGCGGGCGATCAACGAGGTCTCGCTCTTCCGCCAGTCGGCGCAGGCGGCGAAGATCAGGATCTCGGTCGACGGCAAGGTGCGGATCGAGGAACTGATCTGCGACGGCGTCATGGTGGCATCGCCGGCCGGATCGACCGCCTACAATCTGTCGGCGCACGGCCCGATCCTGCCGCTCGACGCGCCGCTCCTGGCGCTGACGCCGGTCAGCCCGTTCCGGCCGCGGAGGTGGCGCGGCGCCTTGCTGCCCAACCGCTCCGAGGTCGCATTCGAGGTGCTCGAAGCGGGCAAGCGGCCGGTCAATGCGGTCGCCGACCATGCCGAGATCAAGTCGGTGAAGCGGGTCACGGTGCGCGAATCGCGGCAGTCCACGGTGACCATCCTGTTCGATCCCAGTCACTCATGGGACGAGCGGATACTGGCGGAGCAGTTCCGCTATTGAACAGGACGGCCTTCGTAACCATCTGAAGTGATAGCGATGTCACGCCGCAGGTCAGCGTGTTGACATTGGGTAAGACTCCTCGTAACGCCACCGATACACGGACGCGCGCCGACGAACCAGGCGCGGATGCGGCACATCGAAACGCCCGCTCAGCGAACCAGCAAAGACTGCGAAAACGTGTCAGTAGACGAACAGACCGAAATTCCGGCCGACGAGGCCGTTTCCGACCAGATCAAATTCGCCGATCTCGGCCTCTCCGCCAAAGTCCTCTCCGCCGTCTCCGACGCCGGCTACGAGGTGCCGACGCCGATTCAGGCCGGCGCCATTCCGCATGCCCTGCAGGGCAAGGACGTGCTCGGCATCGCCCAGACCGGCACCGGCAAGACGGCCGCTTTCGTGCTGCCGATGATCACCCGGCTCGAGAAGGGCCGGGCGCGGGCGCGCATGCCGCGCACGCTGATCCTCGAGCCGACGCGCGAGCTCGCCGCGCAGGTCGAGGAGAACTTCGTCAAATACGGCAAGAACCACCGGCTCAACATCGCGCTTCTGATCGGCGGCGTCTCCTTCGACGAGCAGGAGAAGAAGCTCGAGCGCGGCGCCGACGTGCTGATCGCCACGCCGGGCCGCCTGCTCGACCATTTCGAGCGCGGCAAGCTGCTCCTGACCGGCGTCGACATCCTCGTCATCGACGAGGCCGACCGC
>CAYYZC010000228.1:0-5365 GCA_964475605.1 uncultured Chelativorans sp. | reverse complement strand
AGGAGCGGCCCGGTCCCGGCGTCTTCCGCATGTGCGGCCGCGACGACCAGCAGGGTGCCGTTGCCGGTCCCTTCCTCCGCGAGAACTTCCCCGACGCCAAGATCGCCTTCATCCACGACAAGACGGCCTATGGCAAGGGTCTCGCGGATGCGGCGATGGCGGCCTACGAGGAAGCGGGCGGCGAGCCTGCGCTCTACGAGGCCTACACGGCTGGAGAGAAGGACTATTCGGCCCTGGTCACCAAGCTCAAGGCCGAAGGCATCGACGTGGTCCATGTCGGCGGCTACCACACCGAAGCCGGGCTCATCGTTCGCCAGATGCGCCAGCAGAACATGGACACCCTCATGATGTCCGGCGATGGAATGACGACGGACGAGTTCTGGGCGATCACCGGCGACGCGGGCGAGGGGACGCTGTTCACCTTCTCGCCGGATCCGCGCAAGAACCCGGAATCGGCAGCGCTGGTGGACAAGTTCCGTGAGGACGGCGTCGAGCCGGAGGGCTATGTGCTCTACACCTACGGCGCCGTCCAGGCCTGGGCCGACGCGGTCAAGATGGCTGAATCGACCGAGTTCGACGATGTCGTCGAGGCGCTCAACACCGGCACCTTCCAGACCGTGCTCGGCGAATCCGGGTTCGACGAGAACGGCGACGTCCAGCTTCCGGGCTATGTCGTCTACGAATGGTCCAACGGCGGCTACGACTACCTCGAGCAGTAGCCGTGGACCGATCGGCACCGACTGCCGATCCTGCATGCGACGAGCCGGGCCCTGACCGGTCCGGCTCGTTGCGACGATCGCCTGCAATCCGGCCGGCATCCGGTGCTGCAGAAGCCGGACAATACCCTCAGTCGCGCTTGAAAGCCTTCCTGACCCGGTTGCGCAGGATGCGTGCCATGTTGCGCGTCTTCTTGCCGAGCTCGAGCTGGCGCGCAGCCTGGCGGATCATGCGGTCGGTGCCCGTCTCGATGCCGATCACCACCGTGCCCACCTGACGCCTCTCCTGCCACAGCCGGCTCATCACCGGATGGTCGGGCACGGCGCAGGAATCGGTCGCCTCGATATTCGGGTCCTCGAGGTGGTTCCGCGTCACCTCGATCATCAGCAGCGTGCCCGGCGAGCATGCCGACAGCGTCTCGTCATAGGCGGTCTTCCAGGTATAGGCGACGCCCGATTCCACGAAGACCACGAGGCTGGCGATGGCCCTGCCGTCGAGATGGAGCGAATGGATGCGGCAGAAATCGCGCTCGGCCAGGCGGAAGGCCGCCTCGCGGGCGAAGGCGGCGCGGTAGCGGTCGCTGGCCATGGCGGATCGCTCGCGGCCCTTCCAGCCGGAGGCTTCGAGGGCGAGGAAGGTCTCGATGCCGGCGCGCACCTCGTCCTGCTGCCGGGCGACGCGATATTCCAGCTTTCCCTGTTTTTCGAGGCGGCGCTTCAGCCGCCGGAACTCGCGGAAATGATGGGCGCGCAGCGAATCGCGCAGATAGTCGTCGCCATCCTGGTCGCTTTGCAGGAAAGGCCGCTCGACGCGGTTGATGATCTCCATCGGCAGCCTGCGGCTCTCGGCCAGCGTCTGCAGCAGGGCGGCGAACGGGCCGTCGAGCCTGATGTCGGGCAGCACCACGACCTTCGGCATCTGCAGGTGCGGGCGCGCCAGCATGCCGAAGAAATCCTCGATCACCCCGAGCGGATCGTCGCGGTCGAGCAGCGGCGTGCCGAGCGGACCGAAGGGGCTCGACCAGATGCGCAGCAGCGGCTGGCCGAAGGGAATGCCGGGCTTCTCGATGGTGAAGGGGGCGAGCAGCCTGAGCCGGCTGCGGAACTCGTCGCCGTCGCGGATCACCGCCAGCTTGACCTCGCGGTCCTCCAGCCGCGGCATCGCCGGGGCGAGGAAGCGCGGGTTGAAGAAGACGTTCGGCTCGATCGCGCGGGCGGCGAGGAAGTCGAGCTCCTCGACGAGGTCGAAGCCGGCGGCGGCCTGATAGACGGCGAGCTTGCGCGGCGGCCGCACCGTCTCCATCGCCTCCTCGATGGCGGGCGGCGGCGCATCCTGCGCATAGCCGGCGATGCTTCCGATCAGGGCGCCGGCCGAAGCGCTGCTCATCTCCTCGAGAAGTGGTACGGCGGCCATCACAAAACCCCCTTGGCGCCGCGCTCGGCGGCAAGAAATATCGGCATCACCACGCCCAGCCGGCGCCAGATCACCAGGGCGAGCAGGGAGGCCTCGCAGACCATGGCGATCGCGGTCGAGACCGCAGCGCCCCACAGGCCGATCCGGGGAATGAGCAGCATGTTGAGCACGACGTTGATCGCCAGCGTCGTGCCGTAGATGGCGGCGCAGACATTCTGGTGGCCGCTCATGGTGAGCAGGCTTTCGGCCGGCCCGACCGCCGCGCGGGCGACGACGCCGGCGACGAGCACGAACAGGATCGGATAGGCGACGTCGAAACCCGGTCCGAACAGCATCAGCATCGGCTTGCCGATCAGCAGCACGGCCACGCCCATGGCGAGCGAGGGCCAGAAGGTCCAGGCGACGGTCTCGCGCGCGAACAGCGCCAGCCGCGCCTGGTCGCCGCTATGGGCATATTGGGCATAGCGCTGCGCGACGCCGGCCTTGACGGCGAAATAGACGAAATGGACCAGCGCCAGCGTCTTCACGGTGGCGAAATAGATGGCGACGTCGTGCGGCGTCATGAACCAGCCGACCATCAGCACGTCGGCATTGGTCAGCATGAAGAAGAAGCCCTCGACGAGGAAGATCGGCAGCGAGACGAAGACCCATTGCGCGATGTGGTAGCGCGGCGGCTGGCCGGCGATCTCGGGCGAGGCGCGCGGCGTGATGCTGGCGATCTGGAACAGCGTCGTCGCATAGGTCGCGAAGATCGTGGCGACCAGCGCGGTGCGCGCATCGGCCGGATAGCCGGCGGCGAGCGCCAGCCCCATGGCGAGCAGGATCAGCATCGGGCGCAGCAGATAGATCGGCGCGAGCGCGGTGACGGCCCATGAATTGGCGCGCGCGATGCCCTCCAGCGTGTCGGAGAGCGCGATCATCGGCAGGCAGACGATGCCGAGGCAGAACGGGATGATGTAGAAGGGCGCGACATGGCCGGAGAAGAGCCACAGGCCGACGAGGCCGAGCGCGGCGAACAGGCTCGACGCGAGGAGCACGAAGAGGCGGCTGGCGCCCATGATGCCGCCCAGCTCGGCCAGCCGCGCCGTGGCGCGGTATTCGGGGATGTAGCGCACCACCGAGGTGTGGAAGCCGAGGCAGGAGAGATTGCCGATGATGAGCATCGTCGTCCAGACGAGGACGAAGATGCCGTATTCGAAGCTGCCCATCCAGCGGGCGAGCAGGACCTGGCTGACGAAGGCGAGGACCGCGCTGACGATGCGGATGGAGAAGGCGACGAGCGAGGTGCGCCCGGCGACGCCGGTTTCGGTGCCGGCGACGGCATCGACGCGCTCGAGCAGCGGCCGCGCCCGCTCTGCGAGCGAGGCAGGCAGGATCCGGTCCGCAGTCGAAGCAGCGGAAAAACGCACGCGAGACACCCCGTTTTTCACGGGGGCGATTCATAGTCGCTACAGCTTAAGAAACGGTTCGAGGATTCCGCCGAAAGGTGCGGTTTCGGAGCGTTCCGCGGGCCATGGCGAAATGCCGGTTGGTCCAAGCATTGCCGGCAACTGCCAATCGCCACTGCGAAGCCGGCAAACTAGGACCGACCTGCATTCAAGAATCGACCCGACCGCCCAGGCCTGCCCTGCCGGAACATGATGCCCGACCCGAACGCCCCGACCGTCAGACCGGCAACCGTATCGATCCTTCTCGGAATCACGCAGACGATCGGCTACGGCACGCTCTACTACGCCTTCGGCGTGCTGGCGCCGGCGATGGCCGAGGAGACCGGCCTGTCGCTGACGGCGATCTTCGGCCTCTTCTCCGCCGCGCTTCTCGCCAGCGGGCTGGTGGCGCCGTTCGCCGGCCGCCAGCTCGACCGCTTCGACGCGGCCCGCGTGATGGGGGTCGGCTCGGTCCTGGCGGCGGCAGCGCTCGGCGCGTGGACGCTGATCCCCGGACGTGCCGCCTTCGGGCTGCTGGTCGTCCTGGTCGAGATGTCGTCGGTGCTCGTGCTCTACGAGGCGGCCTTCGTCGCCGCGGCGCGGCTGGCGCCGGCCGAGGCGCGGCGCACCATCACCGGCATCACGCTGATCGCCGGTTTCGCCTCGACCATCTTCTGGCCGCTGACGACATGGCTCGCCGGCTATATGGACTGGCGCCAGATCTATCTCTGCTATGCCGTGCTCAACCTGCTCGTCTGCGCGCCGCTGCATTTCTGGCTGTCGGGACGGCGGGCGGCGGCGACCGCGGCTGCCGCCGCGCCGGTCGACAAGGACAGGCTCCAGCGCGGAATGCTCCGGACAAGGCGGGAACGGCGCATCGCCTTCGGCATTCTGATGATCGCCTTCGCGGGCAACGCCTATGTGATGTCGGCGGTCCATCTCCACCTGATCGGCCTGCTCGGGGCGCTAGGCTTCGCCTCTTCCGCGGCGATGATCGGCGCCGTGCTCGGACCGGCGCAGGTCGCCGGCCGCCTCGCCGAATATGCGGTGGGCGAGAGGATCGGTGTGCTCAGCGTCGCCATCTTCTCGGCGCTGGCTATGCCGGCCGGACTTGTCGTGCTGATGGCGGGCGGCGGCGCCATCGCTGCCGGCGTCGCCTTCGCGGTGGTGTTCGGCCTCGGGCAGGGCCTGTCCAACATCGTGCGCGGCGTGCTGCCGCTGCAGGTCTTCGGCAGCGACGGATATGGCGGACGGATGGGCAGGATCAATTCGGCGCGGCTCGTCGTTTCGGCGGGCGCGCCGCTGGTCACGGCGGCACTGTTCGAGCGCATCGGCGTGGAGGCCGCGCTGGCGACGATCACCCTGGCAGGCGTGATCGGGCTTGCCGGGCTGCTGGCGCTGATCCCGATGATCGGAGCCAGGCGGACCTGACCGGTCAGGTCCTCAGGCGAAGGCGCCGTGGCAGTGCTTGTACTTCTTGCCCGAGCCGCAGGGGCAGGCCTCGTTGCGGCCTATCTTGCCCCAGCTCGAGGGATCGGCCGGATCGCGCTTTTCCGCCGGCACCGACGACACCTCCGGCCGCGTCGCCAGCGCCACGTCGGATTGCGCGAAATCGTCCTCGCCGGTGGTCGCGTCGAGATGCTGGGCGTGCAACGTCTCCGGCGCCTGGGGCGGCGGTGAATCGGCGGCGTTGCGCACCAGTTCGACGCGCATGAGCTGCGTCGTCACCGCTTGGCGGAGATTGGCCAGCATCGCCTGGAAGAGCTCGAAGGCCTCGGTCTTGTATTCGTTCAGCGGGTCGCGCTGGG
>CAYYZC010000227.1:0-5382 GCA_964475605.1 uncultured Chelativorans sp. | reverse complement strand
GCCGGTGCGTCTGGATGGCATGGAAGCCCTTGAAATAGAGCACCGGCATGATGAAGCGGTCGCAGGCCGGATCGCGGTCGTAATAGGCCTGGATGTCGACGCGGACCGTGCTGCTCCACTCGGGGGTGTCGCGGACCATGGCGCGATAGGTCTGGCGGATCAGGTCGGCGCCGACGTCCTTGTGGTCGAGCCGCTCCGAAAGGCGGTGGATCACCGCCTCCTCGAGGCTGTCATGGTTGAGGATGGTGGTGAAGATGAAGGCGGCCAGAAGCGGATCGTTCTGGACCGCGGCCTCCGCCTCGTCGCGCACGGAAGCCCAGATCGGATCGACCGGCTGAACGCTTCCGGCCCTGATCACGTTCGAACCCGTCATGGCATCCTCCAGTCTTCCATCGTCAGATCAGATATGGCGGCGGACAAGGATAGTCCATCCGTCCGTCGCCTTGAACCTCAAATTCCTGAACATCGCTTCAACGGGCGTGATCGCGCGCGCCCGGCCGTGGCGATGTTCGCCGATCGTTCGCATTGCTCAACCTTTCACAGCTTCCGATTGCGGGCCGATCGCAGGCGGATACCTGACGCCTGCTGTCAGCAGGCCGCCCGCCGATCCGTCCCGGCGACAAGTATGGGGTCGATTTCGGCGCCCGGCTGGGCAAGATGGCGCCCATGAGCGTTTCCATCGACAACCGCACCGCCCGGCGCACCATCATGGCCCTGCAGGGCCTGTCGCAACGGCCCGACCGCCCGCTGCGCGGCGACGCGCTTGCCGCGGCGATCGCCAATCTCGGCTTCGTCCAGGTCGACAGCGTCAGCACCGTGGCGCGCGCCCATCACCACATCCTTTTCTCGCGCAGCCAGTCGTTCCGGCCGGGACAGTTGGCGCATCTGATCGAGCGCCGGCGCGTCCTGTTCGAGAACTGGACCCACGACGCCTCGATCATCCCGTCGGCCTTCTTTCCCTATTGGCGCCACCGCTTCGAGCGCGAGAAGCTGCGCTTGCGCAAGCGCTGGAAGTTCGTCTTCGGCCATGAAGGTTTCGAGCAGGACCTCGCGCGCATCCGCGAGCATGTCGCACGCACCGGTCCGGTGATGGCGCGCGAATTCGAGAGCGAGAAGGCGGGCACCGGCTGGTGGGACTGGCACCCGTCCAAATCGGCGCTGGAATATCTGTGGCGCACCGGCGAACTGGCCATTTGCCGTCGCCGGGGCGGCTTCCAGAAGGTCTACGATCTCACCGAGCGCGTCATTCCCGACATGCATTTCCAGCGCATGGCCGACCACGACGCCTTCGTCGACTGGGCCTGTCGCGAGGCGTTGAAGCGGCTCGGCTTCGGCACGCGCGGCGAGATTGCCGCATTCTGGGCTCATCTGACGCCGAACGAGGTGCAGGACTGGATCGCGGACAACCGGGCGGAGTTGGTCGACTGCCGGGTCGAAAGCGCCGACGGCAGCCTGCGCCCCTCGCTCATGCTCCCCGAAACGCTCGACCGGCTGTCCGGCATCCCGGCGCCGCCGGAACGCCTGCGCATCATGAGCCCCTTCGATCCGCTGCTGCGCGACCGCGCCCGCACGCACCGCCTGTTCGATTTCCACTACCGGATCGAGATCTTCGTGCCGGAGCCGCGGCGCAAATACGGCTATTACGTCTTTCCCGTGCTGCGCGGCGACCGCCTCGTCGGGCGCATCGACATGAAGGCGATGCGCGAGAAGGACGCGCTCGAGGTCGAGGCCTTCTGGCCCGAGCCGGGACGGCGTGTCGGCAAGATGCTGGTCGGAGCGCTCGAGGCGGAGCTGGAGCGCATGCGCCGCTTCACCGGCGTCGGCAGCGTCATCTTCCGCGACGGCTGGCTGCGCGAGCCGCTGGCGGGAGGCTGAATTCAGGCCGCCCGGCGATCGGTCAGGAAGTCCAGTACCGCATTGGAGAACACGTCGTTGCGATCGCCCGCGACCATATGGCCGGCGCCGCCGACATCGACATAGCTCGCCGAAGGCGCCAGCTCGACGAATTCGCGCGCATAGTCCTCGCTGACCAGCTCCGACTGCATGCCGCGGACGAGCAGGATCGGCAGGCGGAATCGCGGCAGCGCGGCGATCACCTCCTCCAGCGTCTCGCGGGCATGGAAGTTGATGTTGCGCGGACTGCGCATGAAGGCCGGGTCCCAATGCCAGCGGTAGCGGCCGTCGGGACCGAGGCGAAGGTTCTTGCCGAGCCCGTCGAGCGATTTCGGGCGCTTGCGGTGCGGCAGGTAGCCGGCGATGGCATCGGCGGCCTCTTCCAGCGTCGCAAAGCCCTCCTCCATCCGCTCGCCCATGAAGCCCTGGATCTTGGCGACGCCGTTGATGTCCATCCGCGGCGTGACGTCGACCAGCACGAGGGAATCGAGGAGCGGGCCCTGCCGCATCTCGGCCACCAGCGCGGAAAGTCCTCCGAGCGAGGCGCCGACCAGCGACGGCGTCGCGTGGAAGCGTTCCGCCGCCTGGCCGACGACCGCCGCGGCATCGGCGCCGTAATCCTCGAACGTATAGCTGCCGCTCTCCGCCCAGGCGCTCTCGCCATGGCCCCGCAGATCGACGGTGACGGCGCGCATCCCGGCCTCGGCGACGCGCCGCGCGGTGGCGTCCCACGCCCGCCGCGTCTGCCCGCCGCCATGCAGGAAGATCACCGGATGGCCGTGGCCGTCGAAGAGGTCGGCACCGAGCCGGTTGCCCTCCGCGCCTGCGAATTCGAGCCGCGTCGTCTTCATGAGATCGGATGGTCCTTCAGGAATTGCAGCGCTTTCGCCTTGAATGTCCGGTCGCCGACCGACAGCATGTGGTCCCTGCCCTCGATGTCGAAGGCCTCGCCGGCCGGGAACAGGGCGGCGAGGTCCGCAGCCGAGCCGGCTATGTCGTCCCTGGTGCCGACCGCGACCAGCGTCGGCTGCCGGATGCGGCCGATCTCGTCCCTGCCCAGCAATTCGCGCGATTCGGCGATGCAGGCGGCGAGCGCGGCGCGGTCGCTCCTGGTCTGGTCGGCGAAGGCGCGGAACATCCTGCCCCGCGGATGGGTGATCGTCGCCGGATCGTCGGCCATGAGCGCATCGGCGATCGGATCCCAGTCGCCGACGCCGTCGACCAGGCGCAAGCCGAGGCCGCCGAGGATCAGCGTCGCCACGCGGTCCGGGTGCCCGAGCGCCAGGAAGGCGGCGACGCGCGCACCCATGGAATAGCCGAAGACATGCGCCTTCCCGATACCCAGATGATCGAGCAGCGCCGCCGCGTCGCCTGCCATTTTCGAAGGCGTGTAGTCGGCCTTCTCGTAGCTCTTGGACGAGCGGCCGTGACCGCGATGGTCGAAGGCGATGGCGCGATAGCCGGCTTCCGTGAGCGTCTTGATCCAGCCCGGGCCGACCCAATTGACGTGGAAGCTGGAGGCGAAGCCGTGGATCAGCAGGACCGGCTCGCCCTCCCCGTGAGCGGCGGGTTTGTCGATGAATGCGATCTCGAAGCCGTCATGATCGAAACGCTGCATGCAGTCCCTGTCCCGTCGTCTTCCGCTCAGCCCTCGTCGCCGATGTTCTCGATGCGCGGATGGCGCATCCGGTCACCGACGTCGATACCGGCCTTTTGCGCGGTTCCGGCCTCGACTTCAAGTACGAACCGGACCTCCGGCCGCGGCGAGATCGGCGCGGTGGAGAACGGCTCGCCCTGCATGATCGCCTCGACGCGCCCGTCCTCGCCGATGAAGATCAGGTCGAGCGGCAGCGGCGTGTTCTGCATCCAGAAGGAGACGCGGCGGGTGCGCTCGAAGACGAACAGCATGCCGTGGTTCTCGTCGAGGCTCGGCCTGTGCATCAGCCCCCGCGACCGCTCGCTATCGCTGTCGGCGATCTCGACGGTGAAGCTGTGCTCGCCCTCGCCGGTCTCCGCGACCAGCGGCGCCGGATCGACCGGCAGGATCATCGGCGCCGGACCGGCGGCGTTTTCTTCGGCCACGGCACCGGGCGCAGTGAGAAAGAGCAGGACGAGGATCGCAGCGATTGCCGTCACGGCGTCGCGGAACATGGGCTGCCTGTCGCGCCGGGGGCTCGTGTGGACAAAGGTCGCGGATCGGCGACCGGAAGCATCGAAATTCGGGGCGGCGCGCGCCGGAAACGGCGCTTCTCGACAACCGAAGCGGCGTGCATCCGGAGGCACATGAGCACCGGAAAGCGCCATTTGCAGGCCCGCCCTCACCCGAATTCCGACGCTCCTCAATGGGATGCCGGCAGGGTTCCTATATCGGGATGAATTTCGGCAGCCATAAGGCCCTTGTCGCTCTGGCCGTAGCGCACCAGTACGACCTGGCCCGGCCGCAGTTCCGTCAGGCCGTAGCGGCGCAGCGTCTCCATATGGACGAAGATGTCCTCCGTCCCCTCGCCGCGGGTGAGGAAGCCGAACCCCTTGGTACGGTTGAACCATTTCACCAGCGCGCGCTCGAAGCCGCTTTCGGCGGTCACGCTGGCGCGCGTCCGCTGCGGCGGCATCTCGGACGGATGCACGGCGGTGCTGTTGTCCATGGAGAGGATCTTGAACGCCTGCAGGCCGCGCTCGCCCTGCTTGACGAGGCAAACGACGCGCGCGCCTTCGATGGCGGTCTGGAACCCGTCGCGGCGCAGGCAGGTGACGTGCAACAGCACGTCGCCGACGCCCGGCGCATCCGGAAGGATGAAGCCGTAGCCCTTGGCGACGTCGAACCATTTGATGGCGCCGGCCAGCTCGCTCAGGCCCGTTTCGCTTCCCTCTTCGGTCCCCCGGGCTTCGTCACTGGCCGCGAGATGCCCCTGACCAGAGGCTTTGTCCCCCATCCGAACGCACCTTTTCTGCCGATCCACCGATTGATTCTTTGGTTGCAGGATAGCACTTGAGGTTCGTGGCTTAGCAATAGGTCCGCCACATTTTTCAACATCTGACTTGGGCGCCTGTTGACGAGCCGGCGCCTGCTTGCCCGCCGCGGCCCCCTGCCCCATATGCCATTGGCTGACAATTCACGAATGCGAGGGAAGGCCGGCATGCGCTACCTGCACACCATGGTCCGTATCCGCGACATCGACGAGTCGCTCGATTTCTACTGCAACAGGCTGGGCCTCAAGGAGGTCCGCCGCTTCGACGACGAGAAGGGCCGCTATACGCTGATCTTCCTGACCGCGGCCGGCGACGAGGAGCGCGGCGTCAGCGAGAAGTCGCCCCTGGTCGAGCTCACCTACAACTGGGATCCGGAGGATTATGGGGGCGGCCGCAATTTCGGCCATCTCGCCTATGAGGTCGACAATATCTACGAGACCTGCCGCAGGCTGATGGAGGCGGGCGTCACCATCAACCGGCCGCCGCGCGACGGCCGCATGGCCTTCGTCCGCTCGCCGG
>CAYYZC010000226.1:1307-5387 GCA_964475605.1 uncultured Chelativorans sp. | reverse complement strand
TCCGGCGTCGCAGACGAAAAAGGGCGCTGCCCGCGGCAGCGCCCTTCGAACCCACCTGCCCTTGCGGGCGGGGGTAAACTCAAGCGGCGGAGAGATTGACCGCCTTCGGACCCTTGCCCATACGGTCGGGCTCGACGTCGAAGGAGACCTTCTGGCCGTCGACGAGGGTGCGCATGCCGGAGGCTTCGACGGCGGAGATGTGGACGAACACATCCTTTGCGCCGCCGTCCGGCGTGATGAAGCCGAAGCCCTTGGTTGCGTTGAAGAACTTTACGGTGCCGGTCTGGGCCATTGGGAAAACTCCTGTTCCCTTGTGTATCGCGTCTGCGCCACGCGCGCAGGCTCGCATCGTCGAGAGTTCAGATGGTCGGGGAAAGGTCGTCCATAACGGTCCAGTCTCCGGGTCAGCAACTGCCCGAACGTAACAAGTCATGGCACGGAAGCGAAGCGATTGCAATAACCGCCGCGACGAACAAGTCATCACGGGCCCTCTACGGAGCCGGACTGCACGGAACCAAGCTGTGATGAGACCTTCCGCATGCTTTGTGCTATCAAGGCTGCAGGAGGTCGTGGTTCATCTGCGGCCGGCCCGGCGATCGGGCGCCACGGGTCGCGTGCAGGGACCCCGGCCGTGCAACGGTTGGAGGATCTGTCATGGCGAGCTTCCATGTCTATGCGGGCGCCGAAGGCGCGCCGGAAACCATCCCCGTCAGGAGCATCGAGATCGGCGATCTCTATGATTGCCTGCGCGCCGGCGTCGACGATTTCATGGCCAACCCGTCGCATGTGATCTTCATCGTGATCATGTATCCGCTGATCGGCGTCGTGCTGGCGACCTGGACGTCGGGGGCCAATGCATGGCCGCTGCTGTTCCCGCTGATGGCCGGCTTCGCCCTGCTCGGGCCGCTGGCCGCGCTCGGCCTCTACGAGATCAGCCGGCAGCGCGAGCAGGGCCGCCATCCGACCTTGCGCAGCGGGCTCCAGGTGCGGCACTCGCCCGCCCTGCCTTCGATCGCCGCCGTCGGCGCCTTCCTGATGACCGTCTTCATCTGCTGGCTGCTGGTCGCGCAGGCGCTCTACACGTCGCTGATGGGTCCCGAGGCTCCTGCTAGCATGAGCGCCTTCCTCGCCGGCATCCTCTCGACCTCCGAGGGCTGGTCCCTGATCCTGTTCGGCAACCTGATCGGCCTCTGCTTCGCGGTACTGGTGCTGGCGACGACGGTGGTGGCCTTTCCGCTCCTGCTCGACCGCGATGTCGGCGCCTATGCGGCGATGGCGACCTCGGCGCGCGCCGTGGCGAGGAACCCGGTGCAGATGGCCGCGTGGGGGCTGATCGTCGCCCTATTGCTGGCGCTCGGCAGCATCCCCGTCTTCGCGGGGCTGATCGTCGTCCTGCCGGTGCTCGGCCATGCGACCTGGCATCTCTACAGGAAGGTCGTCGCCTGAGCGCAACTGCCGTTGCGGGGCAAGGCTTGCGATGTGCGCGATTGCGCGGCAAAGTCGTGCGATGACACGGCTTGCCGCAACCGCCTTCGCCTGCCTCGCAGCCACGCCGGCAAGCGCCGAGTGGCGGCTCGACAACGGCGTGGCGATCGTCGCCCCGGTCAACAACAACAGCACGATGGAACTGCTGGCCGTTCTCTGCGGCGACCCGGTCGCGATCGAGGTCTATTCGCGTGGCGGCCCGGTCAAGCCGGTGACGGGTGCGGAGGAAGCCGACTATTTCTACAAGCCCGGCAAGGTCGAGGCACGGGTCGACGGCCGCGCCTTCCCGATGGCCGCCGCCGGATCCGACAGCGCCGTCGTGCTCTTCGCCGAAGGTGCCGCGGCCGAGGGCTACATGGCTCCGATCGGACCCGACTTCATCGAGGCGCTGAGGTCGGGGCGGATGCTGACGCTGGCTTTCGACGTCACGCCGGAGGCCAATGCCGCCGACGGCACGCCCTTCGAGACGGTCGCCGATTTCCCGCTCGAGGGCTCGGCCGAGGCGCTCAACACGGCGCTGGCGCGCTGCGCCTGAGCCGCTTTTCTTCTTGCCGAGACCGCATAAATAAACGACTATCGTTCCGTTCGGGCATTTGCCGGCCCGGAGACTGGAATGGACTGCCCCCGATGCGAGCCGTCAAAGCTTCAGCGATGCGTGATCGTAGCAGGGTTGCCCGCGCCAAGAGAGGGTTCCGGCAAGAGCCCCGACGCGAGGAAAAGCTGTTTCTTCTCCCCCAGTAAAGCACCGAGGACCAACCGGGCCTGAGGAGGTCCCGGATAACGCAACGACGGGAGAGAAGGAGCTTTCCCAATGCCTCAGAGTGGAACGGTAAAATTCTTCAATCATGCCAAGGGCTACGGCTTCATCACGCCGGATGACGGCGAGAAGGACGTCTTCGTCCATGTCTCCGCGGTCCAGGCTTCGGGCCTGCCGGGCCTGGAGGACGGCCAGAAGGTGACCTTCGATACAGAGCCGGACAAGCGCGGCAAGGGGCCGAAGGCCGTGAACCTGATCGTCGGCTGAGCGCCGGCCGATCGGGATAACCGGAAGATTCGTCATCGAGCATCGCGCCGCCGGCCATCCCGGCGGCGCTTTCGTTTCCGTTCAGCCGCCGTTCAGGCGGGCCGCGATAGTCCTTCCCTCCGAGCCGAACATTTCCTTCCCGGCAGCAGGAGACCAAGGGACATGAAGCGCATCTTCAAGACATCGATCGCAGCCGCGGTGATCGCGGCGACTGCCGTCTCGTCGATCCCGGCGCAGGCCGGCGAGCGCTGGCAGCGGCACGACTATCGCCGGCCGGTCGTGGTGGAACGCAATTCCGGCACCGACCTGCTGGCGGCCGGCGTGCTCGGGCTGGCGACCGGGGCGATCCTCGGCAGCGCGCTCGCACGGCAGCCGGCGCCGGTCTATCGCGAGCCGGCCTACCGCCATCCGCACGCCTCCGTGCGGCCGAGCCCCGACCGCCACTATTTCCCGCCGGCGCCGAGCCATGTGACCGTCACCAGGACCGTCACATACGAGCCGGTCTACGCGACGTTCGAGCCGTGGACGCCGGAATGGTATCGCTATTGCCAGGACCGCTACCGCAGCTTCGATCCGGCCAGCGGCACCTTCATGGGCTATGACGGGATCCGCCATTTCTGCGAGGCGAACTGACTTTCGGCAAGCTGACGGCTGAATACGGCCCGGCCATTGCTGCCGGATTCAGCTCGTTGACAGACGTTCTTGCTCAACGTCGTCATCCTCGGGCTTGCCCCGAGAATCTCCCGCCGATGTATGCAGATGCTCGGGACAGGGCCGGGCACGACGGAAGGGCGTCGTAGCGTACCTTTGCCAGCAGTCTGAGAGCACTCCGCGAGGGAGGCGAGCGTCAGGCGAGGAACGGGTTGCTGCGCCGTTCCTCGCCGAAGCTGCCGCCGGGCCCGTGCCCGCAGATGAAGGCGATCTCGTCGCCGAGCGGCAGCAGCTTCTCCTTGATCGAGCGGATCAGCGCCTCATGGTCGCCGCCGGGCAGGTCGGTGCGCCCGATCGAGCCGCGGAACAGCACGTCGCCGACATGGGCGAACCGGGCGGCACGGTTGTAGAAGACGACATGGCCGGGCGCATGGCCGGGGCAGTGCAGCACCTCGAACTCATGCGCACCGAACGAGACCTTCTCCCCCTCTTCGAGCAGCCGGTCCGGCTGGCAATTGCGGACCTGGCCGACGAGCCCGAACCTCTCCGCCTGACGCTCGAGATTAGACAGGAGCGGCAGATCGTCCCGGTGCGGGCCGACGATGTCGATGCCGAGCTTGTCCTTCAGCTCCATCGCACCCCCCGCATGGTCGATATGGCCGTGCGTGATCCAGATCGCCTCGATCGCGAGGCCGTTGCCCTCGATCGCCGAGACGATCTGGCCGACATCGCCGCCGGGATCGACGACGACTCCCTGCTTCGTCTCCTCGTCGAACAGGATCGTGCAGTTCTGCTGGAACGGCGTCACGGGGATGATCCCCGCCTTCAGTGCACCCATATGTCGCTCCTCGGTTTCGTCCAGCCATAGGCGACAGGCGGGCACGAGTCGAGCAGCAGGCCTTCGCAGCGGCGCCGGCGGG
>CAYYZC010000226.1:0-1207 GCA_964475605.1 uncultured Chelativorans sp. | reverse complement strand
GTCAGGATGGCTCGGCCAACGGCGTCTACAGTCAGGTCTACGACGCCTCGGGCGCCAGGCTTGGCAGCGAGACAAGGGTCAATGACTACACGACGGGCAACCAGTTCGGATCGCAGGTTGCGGCGCTGGAGGGCGGCGGCTGGATAGTGACGTGGATGTCCGACGGCCAGGACGGATCGAGCTACGGCGTCTACAGCCAGGCCTACAGCGCCTCGGGCGCCAAACTCGGCAGCGAGACAAGGGTCAACGACTACACGACGGGCTATCAGACCGACCAGCAAGTTACGGCACTGGTCGGCGGCGGCTGGGTGGTGACATGGGTTTCCATCGGCCAGGACGGATCGAGCTACGGCGTCTACCAGCAGGTCTACAGTGCTTCGGGCATCAAGCTCGGCGGCGAGACACGGGTCAACGACTTCACGACGAACGCACAATTCGGTCAGCAGGTCGCGGCGCTTGAAGGCGGCGGCTGGGTCGTGACGTGGGTATCCGAAGGACAGGACGGGGATGCCTACGGCGTCTACCAGGAGATCTACAATGCCGACGGCCTTGCAATCGGCGGCGAGGCCCAGGTCAATACCTTCACGACGAACTCCCAGTCCAACCCGAGCGTCACCGCACTGACGGGCGGCGGCTGGGTCGTGACGTGGGAGTCGGAAGGCCAGGACGGCGATACCGACGGCGTCTACAGCCAGGTCTACAGCGCTCTAGGTGTGGAGGTCGGTGGCGAGATCGAGGTCAACCTCAACACCGCGGGCAACCAAGGCAACCCGCAGGTCACCGCGCTGGAGAGCGGCGGCTGGGTGGTGACGTGGCAGTCCTTCGACCAGGACGGCTCGGGCTGGGGCATCTATCAACAGGTCTTTGCCGCCAATGGCAACCGGGTTGGCGGCGAGACCCAGGTCAACAACTTCACGACGCATAATCAGTCCCATCCGCGGGTTACTTCGCTCGAGGATGGCGGCTGGGTGGTGACGTGGCAATCCAACGGCCAGGACGGCTCGGCCAACGGCATCTATAGCCAGGTCTACGACGCCTCGGGGGTCAAACTCGGCGGCGAGATACAGGTCAACGAGTTCACGCAGAACGGCCAATACAACCAGCGGGTCGTGGCTCTCGCGGATGGCGGCTGGGTGGTGACCTGGGCATCCTACGGCCAGGACGGAGACGACTACGGCGTCTACCAGAAGGTGTTCCGCTTCAACGA
>CAYYZC010000225.1:1176-5403 GCA_964475605.1 uncultured Chelativorans sp. | reverse complement strand
CATCCCGAGCTCGGCAGCGTCGAGGATTTCCGCCGCATGGTCGCGGCCGCCGAGGAGCACGGGCTGAAGGTCGCGCTCGACTTCGCCATCCAGTGCGCCCCCGACCATCCCTGGATCCGCGAGCACCCGGAATGGTTCGACTGGCGCCCGGACGGGACGATCAAATTCGCCGAGAACCCGCCGAAGAAATACGAGGACATCGTCAACGTCCACTTCTACCGCGACGCCATTCCGGGCCTCTGGTACGCGCTGCGCGACATCGTGCTGTTCTGGATCGGGCAGGGGGTGACGATCTTCCGCGTCGACAATCCCCACACCAAGCCGTTCCCGTTCTGGGAATGGATGATCGGCGAGGTGCGGGCGCGGCACCCGGAGGCGATCTTCCTCTCCGAAGCCTTCACCCGGCCCAAGGTGATGAAGCGGCTCGCCAAGGTCGGCTTCAACCAGTCCTACACCTATTTCACATGGCGCAATGCGAAGCATGAGCTGGAGCAGTATCTGACCGAGCTCACGCAGGAGGAATGCCGCTATTACATGCGGCCCAACTTCTTCGCCAACACCCCCGACATCAACCCGGTCTTCCTGCAGGAAGGCGGGCGGCCCGCCTTCCGCAGCCGGCTCGTGCTCGCCGCGACCCTTGCCGGCAGCTACGGGCTCTATAACGGCTACGAGATCTGCGAGGCGGCCGCCGTCGCCGGCAAGGAGGAATATCTCGATTCGGAGAAGTACCAGCTCCGGAGCTGGGACATGGACCGGCCGGGCCACATCAAGGACGACATCAGGCTGGTCAACCGGCTACGGCGCGAGCGCCCGGCGCTCGCCGCCTTCCATTCGCTGAAATTCCACAATGCCTGGAGCGACTTCGTGCTCGCCTATTCCAAGCATGACGAGGAGGCGCAGGATTTCGTCCTCTTCCATGTTCTGCTCGACCCGCACCAACCGCACCGGTTCGCCTTCGAGGTGCCGCTATGGGAGCTCGATCTTCCCGACGATGCGTCGATCGAGGTGCAGGACCTCGTCCACGGCAACCACTTCACCTGGCATGGCAAGATGCACACGCTGACGCTCGACCCGCATGACAGACCCTACGCGATCTGGCGGCTGATCCCGCCGGGAGCGCCGCGATGAGCGACGGCAGGCGCAGCAGGGCGGACGGCATCATCGATCGCAGCCAGTCCGACTGGTACAAGGACGCGATCGTCTACCAGCTTCACGTCAAGGCGTTCCAGGACGGCAACAATGACGGCATCGGCGACTTCGCCGGGCTGATGCAGCGCCTGGACTACGTCCAGGAGCTCGGCGTCACGGCGCTCTGGCTGCTGCCCTTCTATCCCTCGCCGTTGCGCGATGACGGCTACGATATCTCCGACTACCGGTCGATCAACCCGGCCTACGGGCAGATGAGGGATCTGCGCGCCTTCATCGCCGAGGCGCACCGGCGGGGCCTGAGGGTGATCACCGAGCTCGTCATCAACCACACCTCCGACCAGCACCCGTGGTTCCAGAAGGCGCGCAAGGCGAGACCCGGCTCCGTGGCGCGCGACTTCTACGTCTGGAGCGATACCGACACCAAGTTCCCCGAGACACGGATCATCTTCCTCGACACGGAAACGTCGAACTGGACCTGGGACCCGGTCGCCGGCGCCTTCTTCTGGCACCGCTTCTATTCGCACCAGCCCGACCTCAACTTCGACAATCCGCGCGTGCTGAAGGAGGTGATCCGGGTGATGCACCACTGGCTCGACATGGGGGTCGACGGGCTCAGGCTCGACGCAATCCCCTATCTGATCGAGCGCGAAGGCACCAACAACGAGAACCTGCCCGAGACGCATGAGGTGCTGAAGAAGATCCGTGCCGAGCTCGACGCCCATTACAGCGACCGCATGCTGCTCGCCGAGGCCAACCAGTGGCCGGAGGACACGAGGCCCTATTTCGGCGAGGGCGATGAGTGCCATATGGGCTTCCACTTTCCGTTGATGCCGCGCATGTACATGGCGCTGGCGCAGGAGGACCGGCACCCGATCACCGACATCATCCGCCAGACCCCGGACATTCCAGAGAGCTGCCAATGGGGCATCTTCCTGCGCAACCATGACGAGCTGACGCTGGAGATGGTGACCGACCGCGAGCGCGACTATCTGTGGCGCACCTATGCCGAGGACAGCCGGGCGCGCATCAATCTCGGCATCCGGCGCCGGCTGGCGCCGCTGATGCAGAACGACCGGCGCAAGATCGAGCTGATGAACTCGCTGCTGATGTCGATGCCGGGCACGCCGATCGTCTATTACGGCGACGAGCTCGGCATGGGCGACAACTATTATCTCGGCGACCGCGACGGCGTGCGCACGCCGATGCAGTGGTCGCCCGACCTCAATGCCGGCTTCTCGCGGGCGAACCCGCAGCAGCTCTATCTGCCGGTGATCATGGATCCGATCTACGGCTATCAGGCGGTCAATGCGGAGAGCCAGATCCACGACCCGTCGTCGCTGCTCAACTGGATGCGGCGCCTGATAGCGGTGCGCAAGCAGCACCCCGCCTTCGGCCGCGGCACCTTCAAGATCCTCTATCCCCTCAACCGCAAGATCCTCGCCTATGTGCGCGAGGTCGACGGAGACCGCATCCTGTGCGTCGCCAACCTGGCGCGCTCGGCCCAGGCGGTCGAGCTCGACCTGTCGGAATGGAAGGGCACGGTGCCGATGGAGCTGATGGGACGCGCGGCGTTCCCGCCGGTCGGCGACCTGCCCTATCTGGTCACGCTGCCGGCCTACGGCTTCTACTGGTTCCTGCTCACCGACGAGACCGAGGCGCCGTCCTGGCACCAGCCGGTGCCCGAGGTGCTGCCGGAATTCGTCACGCTGACCTCGCGCGACGGCAGGGTCGGCTCGGCGCTTGCCGGGCGCGAGGGCCGCCAGCTCGAGGAGGAGAGCCTGCCGAAATTCCTCCAGCTCCAGCGCTGGTTCGCCGCCAAGGACCGCCGCATCAGGTCGGCGAAGCTGCGGCTGCTCAGCGAGCTGACCGACGGGCAGGGCGGGCTCGCCGTCTGCGACGTCGGTTTCGACGACGAGACGCAGAGCTATTTCCTGCCGCTCTCGGCACGCTGGGGCGAGGAGAACATCGTCTTCGGTTCGCCCACGCTCTCCTACACGATCGCCAGATTGAGGCGCGGCCCAAGGGTCGGCGGGCTGATCGACGGCGTTTTCGATCCGGAGATGATGGAGGCGCTGCTTGCGGCGATGCGCGACGGCACGGAGATCGAGGCGACCGATGGCGGGCGCATCGCTTTTCTCCGCAATGCCGAGCCGGAGACCTTCGATCGTGCCGGGGCGCCGCGGCCGGTGACGGTCGAGCAGAGCAACGTCTCGGTGATCTTCGGCGACACGGTGATCATGAAGGTCTACCGCCGCCTTCGCGCCGGGCCGCAGCCCGAGGTCGAGATGGCACGCTTCCTCACCAACGAGGCGGGCTTCGCCAACGTTCCGGCCTATCTCGGCTCGATCGAGCATCGGGACGGCGACGGCGACGAGACGGTGCTGGCGACGGCCTTCGCCTTCGTGCGCAACCAGGGCGACGCCTGGGACATGCTTTTGTCGGCGCTGCGGCGCGATATCGAGGATGCCGACATGAAGGTGCCGGTCGGCGCCGAGCCGCCGGAAGGCGAGGAGACGTCCTTCGCGCCCGACCTGATGATCGGCGAGGCGCTGGGGCGGCGAACGGGCGAACTGCATCGCGCGCTCGCCACGCCGACCGGCGACCCGGCCTTCGCCGTCGAGCCGCTTTCGGCAAACGCGCTCGACCGGCTGGTCGATGACGCGCTGCAGGAGGTCGACGAGATGCTCGCTTCGCTTGCCAAGGCCGGCGACAGCCTGCCGGAGGAGGTGGCGGAGCGCGCGAGCCATCTGGCCTCGATGGGCGAGCGGCTGCGCAAGCGCCTGGAAGACTGCCGCGGCCATAAGGTCTCCGGCGGGCTGTCGCGTATCCATGGCGACTATCATCTCGGCCAGGTGCTGGTCTCGCATGACGACATCTTCATCATCGATTTCGAGGGCGAGCCGCGGCGCACGATCGAGGAGCGGCGGGCCAAATCCTCGCCGCTGCGCGATGTCGCCGGGATGTTGCGCTCGATCGACTATGCCGCTGCGGCTGCGATTGAGGGCCAGGGACAGGTCTCGCCGGCGCAGGCCGAGCAGGCGCAGGCGCGCTGCCGTGCCTGGCGCGACAGGACGGTCG
>CAYYZC010000225.1:0-1076 GCA_964475605.1 uncultured Chelativorans sp. | reverse complement strand
CGCCACGGCAACCCGTTCTCGGTGCTCGGCATGCAGGGCGGCGGCGAGGAGCCGCTGGTAGTCAACGTCTTCGCGCCGGCGGCTGGGCGGGTCGAGCTGCTGGCGAAACCCGACGACAGCGTCGTCTGCGAGCTGGAGCTGGTGCATCCCGAAGGCTTCTTCTCGGCCGACCTGGGGCTGCGCGAGCGTTTCGGCTATCGGCTCCGCATGTCGGCGGGCGAAACGAGCTGGACGGCCGAGGACCCCTATTCCTTCCACCAGGTGCTGGGCGAGCTCGACGAGTATCTGCTCGGCGAGGGCCGCCACCTGGAGCTCTACAGGCGCCTCGGCTCCCATTGCGAAACGCTCGACGGGGTCGACGGCGTTTCCTTCGCCGTATGGGCGCCGAATGCGCGGCGGGTCGGCGTGGTGGGGGACTTCAATGCCTGGGACGGGCGCCGGCATCCGATGCGCAAGCGGCTCGGCGTCGGCGTCTGGGAGATATTCATCCCCGGCGTGAAGGCCGGCGACGTCTACAAATACGAGATCGTCGGAACGCATGGGGAGGTGCTGCCGCTCAAGGCCGATCCGGTCGGCCAGGCGCATGAGGTGCCGCCGGCGACGGCCTCGATCGTCCATGGCGGCCCGAGCCACGACTGGCACGACGGCGACTGGCTCGGCATGCGGGCCGACCTCCAGCGCACCGACGCGCCGATCTCGATCTACGAGCTGCATCTGGGAAGCTGGCGCCGCGGCGCCGAAGGCGAGCTCCTCGACTATGACGGGATCGGCGACCTGCTGATCCCCTATATGCAGGAGATGGGCTTCACCCATGTCGAGATGCTGCCGGTCAGCGAGCATCCCTTCACCGGCTCCTGGGGCTACCAGCCGATCGGCCTGTTCTCGCCGACGAGCCGGTTCGGCCCGCCGGAGGCCTTCGCCCGCCTCGTCGACCGGCTGCACCAGGCCGGCATCGGCGTCATCGTCGACTGGGTGCCGGCGCATTTCCCGACCGATGAGCACGGGCTGGCGCGCTTCGACGGCACGGCGCTCTACGAGCACGAGGACCCGCGGCAGGGCTATCATCCCGACTGGAA
>CAYYZC010000224.1:0-5403 GCA_964475605.1 uncultured Chelativorans sp. | reverse complement strand
CGAGGCGCTGGTCTACATCTCCTCGGCCGACCTGATGCCGCGCAACCTCGACAGGCGCGTCGAGGCCATGGTGCCGATCACCAACCCGACGGTGCACGAGCAGGTGCTGGGCCAGATCATGCTCGGAAACGTGATGGACAATCAGCAAAGTTTCGAAGTATTGGCGGACGGAACCTCCCGTCGGGCGATGCCGGAGGAAGGGGAAGAGCCCTTCAACGCGCAGGAATATTTCATGACCACTCCGAGCCTGTCGGGCCGCGGCGATGCGCTGAAGTCGCACGCACCCAAGCGTATCGCCCGCCACAAGCGCCGCAAGAAGCCCAGCCCGACCGGCGCATGATCGAGGCGTCGCAGGGCAGGCTGCACGATCGTGAGCCCATTGCCGTCATCGACATCGGATCGAACTCGATCCGCCTCGTCATCTATGAGGGGATAGCGCGCTCCCCGACCGTTCTCTTCAACGAGAAGATGCTGGCCGGTCTCGGCCGCGGCCTCGTCAACACCGGGCGGCTGGATCCGGAAGCCGTGCGCCGCGCGATCGGCGAGTTCAGGCGTTTTCGTGCCCTGGTCGAGCAGACCGGCGCCCGCGCGCTCCACGTCATTGCCACCGCGGCCGCACGCGAAGCGGAGAACGGCGCCGATTTCATCGATCGCGCGGAGGATATCCTCGGCACCGAGATCCGCGTGCTCAGCGGACGCGAGGAGGCACGCTACTCCGCGCTCGGCGTGATCTCGGCCTTCCATGCGCCGGACGGCATCGCCGGCGATCTCGGCGGCGGCAGTCTCGAGCTGATCGACATAGCCGGCCGGCAGATCGGCGGCGGCATCACCCTGCCGCTCGGCGGGCTCCGCCTGCAGGAGATGGCGAAGGGCTCGACCACAACGGCGACCCGCATCGTGCGCACCGAGCTCGGCCGCGCCTCCTTCCTGAAGGAAGGTGCCGGCCGCACCTTCTACTGCGTCGGCGGCACATGGCGAAACCTGGCGCGCCTGCACATGGTCAGCACCGGCTATCCGCTCGACGTGATGCATCACTACGAGATGGATGTCGCCGGCTCGCTCGACTTCCTGCGCCAGGTCGCCACCGGCGAATTGCAGCAGTTCAAGGGCATCGGGCGCATCTCCAAGTCACGCCGTGCGCTGCTGCCCTATGGCGCCGTGGTGCTGCTGGAGATCATCCGCGCAGTGAAGCCGGAGAAGATCGTCGTCTCCGCCCTGGGCGTGCGCGAAGGCTATCTGTTCTCGCTGCTCGACGAGGAGGAGCAGACCGCGGATGCGCTGCTTTCCGCCGCCGACGAGCTGGCGGTGCTGCGCGCCCGCTCCGCCGCCCATGCACGCGAGCTCGCCGACTGGACCGACGGCGCCTTCGCCGCATTCGGGATCGATGAGACCGAGGACGAGGTGCGCTACCGCAAGGCCGCCTGCCTGCTCGCCGATATCGGCTGGCGGGCGCATCCCGAATATCGCGGCACGCAATCGCTCAACATCATAGCCCATGCTTCCTTCATCGGCGTCGACCATCCCGGCCGCGCCTTCATCGCGCTGGCGACCATGTACCGCTACGAGGGCAATTTCGACGAGGCTGCCTCGCCGCAACTGCGCGAGCTCGCCGGCTCGCGCCTGATCGAGCGGGCGCGCGCTCTCGGCGCGCTGATGCGGGTCGTCTATCTGTTTTCCGCCTCGATGCCGGGCGTCATCCCGCATCTTCGCCTGCGTGCCGGCAATGACGGCTCGCTGGCGCTGGTCGTGCCGAAGAAGCTGTCGGGCCTGACGGGCGAGCGGCCTGACGCGCGCATCGCCCAGCTCGCCAAGGTGCTGGGCCGTCCGGTGTCGATCGTCGAGACGGACGAGTAGGGACATTCGGTTAAGTGCGACTGCGGTAAGGGGCAACGTAGAGCCCCCCGCGTCCATGCGAACGCCCCGCCTACGCGATGTCGAAGACGACGATGCGGCGCTGCTCGTATTTGACGCCGATCTCGCCGCGCACCAGCCGCAGCGCCTTGTCGCCGAAGACCTCGCGCCGCCAGCCGCGCAGCGCGGCCACGTCGGCCGCCTCGCCCTGTGCGGCGATCCTGTCGAGGTCGTCGCCGGAGGCGAGCACTTTCGGCGCCACGCCTTCGTCCTCGGCGACGAGGCGCAGCAGCACCTTGAGCAATTCGACGGCCGCACCGGCTCCTTCCGGCTGCGAAGGGTGGCGCGGCAGCTTCGGCATCTGCTCGCGCGGCAGGTCGAGCGCCGCGTTCACCGCATTGAGCAGACCGTCGGCCGCGGACGAACGTTCCCAGCCGCGCGGTATGGCGCGCAGCCGCCCCAGCGCCTCGGCGTCGCGCGGGCCCTGCTGGGCGATCTCGTAGATCGCGTCGTCCTTGATGATGCGCGAGCGCGGCACGTTGCGCCGGCGCGCTTCGCGGTCGCGCCAGGTGGCGACGGATTGCAGCACCGCCAGCTCCTGCGGCTTGCGCACCCTGATCTTGAGGCGCTTCCAGGCGTCCTCCGGATGCGGGTCGTAGGTCTCGCGCGCCGTCAGCACGTCCATCTCCTCGTCGAGCCAGTGTTCGCGGTCCTCGCGTTCGAGCTCGGACTTGAGGTGGAGATAGACGTCGATCAGATGGGTGACGTCGGCGAGCGCATATTGGAGCTGCCGTTCCGACAGCGGGCGCTGCCGCCAGTCGGTGAAACGCGACGACTTGTCGATACGCTCGCCGGTGACCTTCTGGACGATCTGCTCATAGGAGACGCTGTCGCCGAAGCCGCACACCATTGCCGCGACCTGGGTGTCGAAGACCGGATGCGGGATCAGCCTGCCGAGGTGGAAGACGATCTCGATATCCTGCCGCGCGGCATGGAAGACCTTCTCCACCGCCTTGTTGGCCATCAGGTCGAAGAACGGCGCGAGGTCGATGCCCTCGGCCAGCGGATCGATCAGCACCGCCGTGCCGGGGACCGCCATCTGGATCAGGCAGAGCTCGGGCCAGAAGGTCGTTTCGCGGATGAATTCGGTGTCGACGGTGACGAAGGGCGAGACGGCGAAGGTCTCGATTGCGCTTTCCAGCTCGCTCTGCCGGGTGATGAGATTCATTCAGGAACCTGAGGGGATGAACGGGATCGGGTTTCCATCACAGCCGCGAAGGACCGCGTCAACCCCGATCTCACGCCTCGGTTTCACGTTTCTTGCCGTGGCGGGCGCGCTCGGGCGTGCGATGGGCGAGCCGCGAGAACAGCGGCGAGGTGCGAAGCAGCGCGGTGAAGCGGGCACGCTCGGTGTCCGGCACGCTCTCGCGTACATTCATCCGGTACAGGATCAGCGCGATGAAGACGAGATAGACGACGACGCTGAACAGGAACAGCGAATGCGGCCCGAAACCCTCCATCATGGCGGCCGCGATGAGCGGCCCGCCCACCGCGCCGACCGAATAGAACAGCATCAGCGCGGCGTTGAGCGAGACATATTCGTTCGCCTCGGCGCGGTCGTTGGCATGGGCGGTGGAAAGCGAGAACAGCGGCATGGCGAAGGAGCCGAACAGGAACACCAGGATGAAGTTCGTCAGCGGATCGCTTCCCGCGAAGAAGGCGAGCGCGGCCGCCCACAGCATCGCCAGCGCGGCGGTGGCAATCAGCACGATGCGTCGGTCGTGGCGGTCGGAGGCGTAGCCGAGCGGATACTGGATCAGCGCCCCGCCGATGATCGAGACGCTGACGAAGGTCGCCACATCGGTGACCGACATCCCGATATCCTGTGCATAGACCGGGCTCAGCGTCCTGAAGGCGCTGTTGGTCATGCCGACGGACGCGCAGCCGATCGCCGCGATCGGCGAGATCGCCCAGGCGCGCCGGAGGTCGAGCCTGACGTCCTCCGGCGGCCGCGGGTTCGACCGGTCGCCGAGCGACACCGGCACCAGCGACAGCGTGATCATCATCGCCATCACGGCGAAGATGTCGAAACCGCCGACGCCGACCAGCGGGATCATGAACTGCGAGCCGGTCACCGCGCCGAGGTCGATGATGCGGTAGAAGGCGAGCACGCGCGCCCGGTCCCGGTTGGCGACGCCGGAATTGAGCCAGCTTTCCATCACCGTGAACAGGCCCGAGAAGCAGAAGCCGGAGATGAAGCGGGCGCCGGTCCACACATAGGCATCGATCGCCATCGCCATCACCAGCGTGACGGCCGCGGCGATCGCGGCGAGGGCGGAGAAGGCGCGGATATGCCCGACCGCGCGCATGATCTGGACGATGACGAGGCAGCCGAGCAAAAAACCGGCGAAATAGGCGGTGCCCATGAAGCCGATGGTCGCGGGCGAGAACCCCTCCTGCGCCCCGCGCAGCGCGATGAACGTGCCCTGCAGCCCGTTGCCGCCGAGCAGGATGCCCGCGGCCGTCAGGATCGGAATGAGGGGGCGCAGGCTGTTCATCGGCTCGGAGGCGTATGTCGATCCCGTCTCTATAGCCGCGACACGGGATTCGCGCCACGGACAAGATGGCAGCGCATGTAGAGCCAGCATCAGCGGCGCATGTGGAGCAGGAGCGGGTCATCCACTGTGACTGTTGCGGCAATGTCCCGTTTGCAGCCCGATCAACCGGATGTGAGCCGCGCGTTTGGGACATCCGGCGAATCCATGCTACTCTCGAAATCTTACATGATGAAACGTAACGTAACCGGGAGGATCCGTGCGGATGCCAGACAACAAGAAAATTGCCGAGCAATGGGCGGACTACCGTCCGACGAAAAGCACGTGGATCTGGTCCTGCGTGGGAGCTGCTGCGCTGACCATGATCGTCGGCTTCACCGTCGGCGGCTGGACGACTAGCGGCACCGTGGATGAGATGGTGGCCGAGGCCGAGTACGATGCACGGGCCCAGCTTGCCTCGACGATCTGCGTCGAGCACTTCGTCTCCGCGCCGGACGCTTCCTCCAAGCTGGTGGAGCTCAAAGGTACGCCTTCCTACCAGCAGGACGACTTCGTCGAAGAGGGCGGATGGGCGAAGCTTGCGGGCATGGACGAGGCGGTCGATGGCGCCAGCGATCTATGCGCCTCGACGCTGGCCGCGATGGACGGCCTGCCGGCTGCGGCCGACAACGCCGACGCAGCGACGGCGGCCGATACCTAGAACGACACATATGGACCGGCAATATATCGATGGCCCGGCATGCGGCAGGCGTGCCGGGCAACTGTTTTCGGCAGCGTCCTTCATCGGCTGCATGGCTGCTGTCGCCGCCATCTTCCTGTCGAGCACCGCCCTCGCGCAGATGCGCATGCGGGTGATCGGCGAAGGGCTGCGCAGGACCTGCCCCTCGGCCGAATGCGGCGTCGTCGGGCGGTTCTTCCCCGGCGAGTCGGTGTTCATCTACGAAAGCGTCGACGGCTGGTCGCGCGTCTCCGCCTATTACACCGCCGGCTGCCATGA
>CAYYZC010000223.1:0-5416 GCA_964475605.1 uncultured Chelativorans sp. | reverse complement strand
ACACAGTTGCTCGGGCTTGTCCCGAGGATCTGCTCCGGCTGGCGGAATTTCGACCATGCGGTTCCCGGAGAAATGCCGATATTCCCGGCTAGCGGTGGCCGTGCGGCAGATCCTCGGGACAAGCCCCGAGGATGACGTTGCGAGGTGGATTGGAACACGCTTCATATGCGATAGCCCTGGTCGTGCAGACCGGAGCCTGTGCTTCCGCGCTCGCCTCAATCTAATTCTTGACCGAACGGTCAACGCGGGGGAACATTCATCAAGCGATCATGAAGCCGGGGCAAGTTCCCCGGACTCCGCGCGAGCCGCAAGCCGCAGGGCCCGGCGTCGCCGCCAGGATCGCGGGGAGCAGAACAACGAAGGCTGCGCAAGCAAGGAGGCGCGACATGTCCAGCGACAGGAATGGGAAAAGCGACGACGTGGCGGTACGGGACGCGTTGAGCCGCAGGCGCTTCCTCCAGGTGGCGGGTGCCAGCATGGTCGTGGCCGGCGGTGCTGCGACCGGTCATTTCACCATGAGCTCGGCGCGGGCGCAGGCCGGCGGCTACGTGCTCAACGTGCTGCACATCAACGACCTGCATTCGCGCGTCGAGCCGATCAGCAAGTATAATTCGACCTGCTCGGCGGAGGACCAGGCGGCAGGCGACTGCTTCGGCGGCTTTGCCCGCCTCGCCACCAAGATCCGCGAGCGCCGCAAGGAGCTCGAGGAAGCCGGCGCCAACATCCTGACGTTGGACGCTGGCGACGAGTTCCAGGGCTCGCTCTTCTACACCACCTATCGGGGCAAGGCCGAAGGCGAGTTCATGAACAAGATCGGCTTCGATCTGATGGCCGTCGGCAACCATGAATTCGACAACGGCCCCGACGTGCTCGCCGATTTCATCGACTTCGTCGAGTTTCCCGTCATCTCCGGCAATATCAGGGTCGCCGAGGGAGAGAAGCTCCATGGCAAGATCGGGGAATGGGCGGTCCTCGACGTCGGCGGCGAGAAGATCGGCGTCCTCTCGGTGCTGACGCCGGAGACGGCGGTGCTCTCCTCGCCCGGCCCCAACGTCACCTTCGACGACGACATCGCCTATCTCCAGGAGGCGGTCGGCCGCATCCGCGGCGAAGGCGTCGACAAGGTGCTGCTGCTGTCGCATGTCGGCTTCCTGCGCGACCAGGAGATCGCCGCACAGGTCGAAGGCATCTCGGCGATCATCGGCGGCCACAGCCACACGCTGCTCTCCAACACGGAGGAAGGCGCTCCCGCCTATGCGACGATGGTCGAGAACCCGGCCGGAAAGCCGGTGCCGATCGTGCAGGCCGGCGCCTATTCCAAGCATCTCGGCGACCTGACGCTGACCTTCGACGAGCACGGCTATGTCAGCGAGGCGAGCGGCGATACCATCCTGCTCGACGCCTCGATCGAGCCCGATCCGGAGATCGAGGCGCGCATCGTCGAGCTGTCGGGCCCGATCGAGACGCTGAAGTCGACCGAGGTCGCCGAGGTCGCGGCCCCGATCGACGGCAGCCGCGAGACCTGCCGCGCGCAGGAATGCGAGATGGGCAATCTCGTCACCGACGCCATCCTGGCACGGGCCGCCGACCAGGGTGTCACCATCGCCATCCAGAACGGCGGCGGCCTGCGCGCCTCGATCGACGAGGGCATGGCGACGGTCGGCGACGTGCTTGCGGTGCTGCCGTTCCAGAACACGCTGGCGACGATGAAGCTCTCCGGCGGCGATATCGTCGCCTCGCTGGAGCAGGCGGTCACCGGCGTCGAGGAGGGTGCGGGCAAGTTCCCGCAGGTCGCGGGCTTGCGCTACACGCTCGACCTTTCCGTGCCGCCGAACGAGGGCCGCATCAAGGATGTCGAGGTGAGGGACGGCGACCAGTGGGCGGCGATCGAGATGGACAGGATGTACGGCGTCGGCACCAACGATTTCATGCGCAAGGGCGGCGACGGCTATGCGCTGTTCGCCAGCAACGCGGTCGACCCCTATGACTACGGCCCCGGCCTCGAGGAGGTTCTGGCCGCATATCTCGCCGACCATGCGCCCTATCAGCCGAGCATCGAGGGCCGCATCACGGTGATCGGGAAATAGGCGCTTAGGGAATGGCTTTTCGGGGCGGCTCGACGGCAGCGTCGGGACGCCCCGTTTCCAGCGCGGCGCGCCTGCGCCTGATGCGCTCGCGCCAGGCGATCGTCAGCGCGCCGACCACGATCAGCCCGGCGCCGATCCAGCCGGGGCGCGTCGGCAGCTCGTCGAAGATCACCAGGTCGTAGAGGCTGGCGAAGATCAGCGTCGTATAGAAGAACGGCATCACGAAGCTGGCGTCGCCGCGGCGCATCGCCTGGATGAACAGCGCCTGCACCGTCACCATGATCGTGCCGAGCGCCGCCAGCAGTGCCCATTGTCCGGGCAGCGGCCAGCGCCACACGAAGAAGGCCGCAGTCAGGGCGAGCAGGGCGCCGAAGACATTGGCGATGGCGAGGATGCGCAGCGGCGGCTCGCAATCGGCCAGCGGCTTGATGAGCACGCCTTCCGCGCCGAGGAAGATCGCCGCGATCAGCGCGACGAGGGCGATCGGCTGGAACGCATCGGAGCCGGGCTGCGCCAGGATGACGGCGCCGGCGAAGGCGACCGCCGCAGCGCTCCAGCGCCATGCCCCGACCCGCTCGCCGAGGATCGGGATCGACAGGATCATGGCGACGATCGGATTGAGGAAGGAGATCGCGGTCGCATCGGCGAGGCGCATCTGGGCCGACGCGGCGAACAGGCAGGAGACGCCGATCCAGCCGAAGACGACGCGCAGCGCATGGTTCCACCACCGCGTCCGGCGGAAATGCGGCGGCCGGGCGACCAGGAACGGCACCAGCACCATCGCCGCGAAAAAGAAGCGCCCGGCGGTGACCTGCAAAGGGTGGAGGGCGTCGTCGCCGTAATAGGCCGGCCCTAGCAGCTTGGCGATCAGCGTTGTCGCGGCGACGAGGGCGCAGCCGACCAGCATCAGCCCGACTGCCAGATGGGCGTCGCGCGGCGATGCCTGCCTGCCGGTCGAAGGGATCTGCGGCCTCACCTCGCGGCATGCCTCCCGGGGGCGCGCATCGGCGACGAAAAGCGCATAACCAGACGATCGCGCCCGGCGAGTTCAGATAGTGCCACAGAGCTGCTCCGTTGCGGTGACGATCCGCACGCTGCGTAGTAGCAGAAGCCGGCCGGCGGGCAAGCCGGCAGCGCCCGGACGCTGCTTGCCGCGGTCCCGCCATGGCCCGCGGAGATTGATCATCCGCTTTCATGAGGTTAACGATTGATTCGACTGGAGAACGGCGGGCCGCGGCGGTGGACGCAATCGAGAATGCGATCAGGAGTGCCCTCGAGAAGGGCGATGCGAGCCGGCGCGATTTCCGCGTCCGGGTCTATCGCTCGGCATTCGCCGCACTCGAGCGGTCGCTGCAGAGCAATCCGCAGCTTGCCGCCGCCGACGTGAAGCGGCGCAAGGATGCGCTCTCGGCCAAGATCTCCGGGATCGAATCGGAATATATCCCGGCCGTCGCCCCGCAGCAGCCTGCCTCGCCGGCTGGAGTGGCGCCGGAGATGGAGACGGAGTTGCGGGCGACCCGCGACGTCCCGCCGGTATCGGCCGGCGCGCCCTTGGACGCCGGCGGGCTCGACTGGATCGAGCGCGACCCGGTCTTTGCGGGGGAGCGCCGGCGCCGCGACGAACCGGCGGCCGAAGAGCTCCCCTCCGACTATATCGAGCCGAGCATCACCCGCCACGACCGGCCGCCGCGGCAGCGCGGGCGCCTCGCCTCGATCCTGGTCGCCGCTATGATCCTTTGCGCCCTGGCGGTCGGTGGCTGGATGGTCTGGCAGGGCGGCTTCTTCGGCGGAAACGGCGGCGGTGCCATACCCGATCAGGCTGCCGGCCGCGCGGACGAGGCGGCCGGGGAGAAGGCCGAATCGGCCGCGCAAGCGCCGCCGCCGCTCTCCGAAAGCGCCGAGCCGGAAGAGTGGGTCCCGGTCTTCGATCCGGCCGACCCGACCACCGTCACCGCGCCGGCCGGCGCGACCGCGAGGATCATGGCGGCCGACGACGTCGAGTTCATCCGCATCCGCTCCGGCGGATCGGGTGCACCGATCGCCTTCGATGTTCCCGCCGGCGTTCTGGAGCAGGTCGCGGGCGGGCGCGCCCTGTTCTCCATCCGGGCGCAGGCGCAGCCGGGCGAGGAGACGCAGATCTCGATCGCCTGCGATTTCGGCGCCCTCGGCGACTGCGGGCGCAAGCGCTTCCTAGTCGGCATCACGCAGGAGGAGTTCCTCTTCGACGTCGACTTCCCCCAGGTCCGGCCGGAGAGCGGCGGCACGATCTCGATCAGCTCGGATGTCGAAGGCAGCGGCAGGTCGGTCGACATCTTCGCCATCCGCGTGTCGCCGGCGAGATAGGCGGGACCGGGACAAAGTTTTCCGACGTGCTGCTTGCAATTCGCTGCGTCAGTAGCTAGGTAACGCGGCACGCCGTGGCGGGATGGACTGCCCGGCGGCCGGGTTTTCCCGCATAGCGGGCCCGTCGCGCGCCCGTAGCTCAGCTGGATAGAGCACCAGACTACGAATCTGGGGGTCAGAGGTTCGAATCCTTTCGGGCGCGCCATTTTCCACCATTCTGGAACGAAGCTGAGAACTCCGACGACCTCTCTCGACCTCATTTCAGCCGTTGACGCTCGGCCTTCGCAATGAAGACTTCGAACGTCAAAGCTGCCAGTGGAATTCTTTACCGCTCAGGTGAGCTTATGGAGCATCGTAACAGACGAAGGCTAGTTTGTTGCCGTCTGGATCGCGAACATACGCGCCGTAGAATCCATCGCCATACTGTGGACGGCGTCCCGGCGCGCCTTCGCAAACTCCGCCATTTTTCAGAGCCAGCTCATGAAGTTGGTCGATGATGCCGGGGGCACACAAGAATGCCGTCATCGTTCCATTTCCAACGTTAGCTTCACCGCCATCGAATGGGTAGCCTGTAAAAAAGCGAGGGAATTTCTCGTCATCGGACTTGCCCCATGAGGCAGAGCGCTCGTCACGCCAGCATTTATCTAGGCTCATTGCTGCAAATATTGGATCATAGAACGCCAATGCGCGCGGCAGGTCTGTCGTGCCGACCATCGTGTAGCCAATTCCATTCATTTCAGATTCCATCAGTTTCAAGATACTCTGCTGTAATCTGCCGCAACCCGTCCCTGCGCTCAACATCTGGTTTGTCAGCGATAGCCGCCCTCGTTGCCCAGCGATGCGAATAGCAGGAATCCACCCCAGGACAGACAGGCACTATAAATTATATAGCGCCTACAATAACATAGCGGTGCCCAGTTTCATCCTCACGGGCGCGCCATTCCTGAACCGGACATCCGGCCTTCGGCCTTCCAATCTGTCGCACT
>CAYYZC010000222.1:0-5417 GCA_964475605.1 uncultured Chelativorans sp. | reverse complement strand
TCCTTCTCCTTGGCGAGCACATAGGAGTTCGGGCCGTGGACGCCGATATGGACCCAGCCATTGACCATGCCCTCGATGACGGAGGCATAGGAGGTCGGCATGAAGAACTCGATGCTCTTGCCGGTGTTCTCCTTCAGCGCACTGAGCAGCGGCTGGTAGATGTCGAGCTCCTGCGTCGTCTCCTCGGTCGGGATGATCGAGAAGACCAGCGTCGCAGGATCCTTGCATTCCTGCGCCGAGGCGCTCCCTGCCGCGATGATGGTGAGCGCGCTGGCGGCGCCGGCGATCGCGTATTTCAGACCAGTCATGGCATTTTCCTCCCAGTTGAACGGAAGCGGCGGGATTGCCGTCTCACCGGCCGGACCGCCGCTCGGTTTCAGTTGCTCGGTTTCAGTTGATTGACACCATCCTGACTTCCTGCCGGAAGCCTGCCGCCTCCAGCAGGGCCTCCTTGTTGCCGATGAAGTTCTGCCCCCGCTCTCCCTCGAAGGCCGCATCGATCAGCTTGTTCCATTCATCGACATCGATGCCATAGGGGGCGAAATCGGTCGAGACCCCGAGGCCGGCGAGGAAGGCCTCGAGCCTGTCGGCCGCCTCGGGCGCCTCGCAGCCGAAGATCGCCTTCAGCCCTTCGCCGCAGATGCCGCCCGCGCCGCCGACGCTCCTGACGATCATCGGCAGGGAGAAGGAGCAGGCGATGCCGTGCGGCACGGCATGGCGCAGCGTGATCGGATAGGACAGCGAATGGGCGATCGCCGTCTTGGTGTTGGAGAAGGCGAAGCCGGCAAGGGTCGCCGCACGCGCCATCTTCTCGCGCAGCTCCAGATTGCCGAGGTCGTCGACCAGCTTCGGCAGCGTCTCGATCACCCCCCTCGCCGCCGTGACCGCATGGGCCATGGAGACCGGATTGGCATTGCGGTTCCAAAGGCTTTCCAGCGAATGGGAAAGCGCGTCGAGCCCGGTCTGGATGGTGAGGTCGCGCGACTTGCCGAGCATGAGCTCGGGATCGACCAGCGAGAATTGCGGGTAGAGGCCCGGATGGGCGAGCGAGAACTTGGCGCCGCCCTCGGCATCCCAGACGGTGCCCCAGCAGGTGATCTCGCTGCCGGTCCCCGCCGTCGTCGGCACGGCGATCAGCGGCAGCGGGCGGATCGTCTCGGGGCCCGCCTGCTTGCGCAGGAAGGCTTCCATGGAAGCGGCGTCGCCGCGTGCGGCGGCGAACACCTTCGCCGAATCGATGACGGAACCGCCGCCGAGCGCCACGATCACGCCCGGCTCGCCCGGCAATTCCGCGAAGCGGCCGACCTGCTTGCGCAGCAGCGCGATGTCGGGATTGGGCGCGATGTCCTCGACAACCAGCACCGCCGGCCCGGCGCGCTCGCCAAGCGCCTCGGCGAGCGAACGGAAATAGGGCTCGCCATAGGTGACGAGCGCATAGCTCCTGCCGCCGATCAGCTCGGCGAGCGTCGCGAAGGCTCCGGAGCCGAAGCGCACGTCAACGGGGTTTCGATAGGACCACAATTTCCGGTTTCCAATCCTGTAATCGCAAGCTGGAGACCGAGTTTACGGCCGGCAATCCCATTGACAAATACATATCATTCCGAGTTATCATTGACTGTGGCTATAGTTTTCTCCTATCTCCGCTCCTTCAACGCGGTCGCCGAGAACAACGGCTTCACCGCGGCCGCCAACGCATTGCGGATCAGCCAGCCGACAGTCACCACCCAGGTCAAGGAGCTCGAGGAGCGCTACGGCGTCGAGCTGCTGCTGCGGCTCGGCCGCCGGGTCGAGCTGACCGACACGGGCGAAGCGCTGTTCGAGATCAGCCGGCGCATCATGAAGCTGAACGAGGAGGCCGAGGAGCTGCTGATGAGCAGCGGCAAGCTGACCACCGGCCAGCTCCGTGTCGCCGCCGTCGGTCCCTTCCATGCCACCGAGATGGTGGCGCGCTTCCTCGCCCGCTATCCGTCGATCAAGGTCAGCATGCTGCTCGGCAATTCGGAGCAGACGCTGGCGCGCATCCTCGAGCTTGAGGCCGACATCGCGATCCTCGCCCATATGGTGGACGATCCGCGCATCCATTCGGTGCCCTTCAGCACCCATGAGGTCGTCGTCTTCGTCAACGAGGACCATCCCTGGAACGACCGCGACAGCGTCGGCATCCGCGAGCTGGAGGACCAGCCGCTGATCCTGCGCGAGATCGGCTCGACCACCCGGCGCGCCCTGGAATCGGCCGCCGCCGGCGCAGACGTCGCGATCAAGCCATTCCTCGAGATCGGCAGCCGCGAAGGCGTCTGGAAGGCGGTGGAGCGCGGGCTTGGCGTCGGCGTCGTCGCCGATTTCGAGTTCGTCCCGCATCCGCGGCTGAAGACGATCCGCATCGCCGACGCCACCGTCCGGACCGAATACCGCCTCGCCTGCCTCCAGGAGCGCCGCCGGTCGCCGAAGATCGGCGCCTTCCTCGACGCCGTGCTCGACGGTGAGACGGCCTCAGGCCGCTGACGCCATCCCGCGCGCGATCTTCCAGAAGGCGCTGACGAGCTTGCCGCCGGCGCGCTCGCGCAGGCAGATCAGCGCCTCGTTCATCAGCATTTCCGGTCCCTCGATGCTGATCGGCACCAGGCGCCCGTCCCGGCCGAACTCGGCCGCCGAGACGAAGCCGACGCCGCCGCCCGAGGCGACGATCTCGCGCACCGCCTCGCGCCCCTCCGCCTCGACCGCCGGCTCGATCGCGATGCCTTCCGACTGCGCCAGCTGTTCCAGCTTGGATCGCGTCTTCGAGCCGGTCTCGCGCAGGATCAGCGGGTGCTCGGCCAGTTCGGCGATGGTCATCGAGCGCGTCTTCGCCAGCGGATGCGATTTGGCGACGAAGGCGATGATCGGTGTGGCATTGAGGGTGAGAATCTCGAACTCGCGCCCCCGCGGCACCCCGCCGAGCACGCCTATGTCGGCCTCGTAGGCGTAGAGGCTGGCGATGACGGAATCGGTGTTTCCGGCCCGCACCGTCACCCGCACGCCGGGATATTCCTGCCTGAACCGCGCCAGTATATGGAGCAGGTGATGGGCGGCATCGGCGACGATGCGCAGCGTGCCGGCGCGCAGCGCGCGCGACTCCGACAACAGGTCGAGCGCCTGCTGCTCGGTGTCGAACATGCGGTGCGTGATCTCCAGGAGCTGCTGCCCCGCCTGGGTCAGGATGACCTGCTTCTTGTGCCGGTTGAAGAGGAGCACGTCATACTCCTCCTCCAGCTTGCGAACCTGGTCGGAGATCGCCGGCTGGGTCAGGAAAAGCGCCTCGGCCGCACGCGAGAAACCGCCGCAGACCGCGACATAGTGGAAGGCCCTGAGTTGGACATAGCGCATGGGGTCGTCCATAGTCTCCGTCGATGAAAATATAGAAACTAACGAATTGACTTATGTAAAGGCCGGAGTGACCCTTGCCGGATCATTCCCGGATGCGACCATGCACCTCTCGCTGATCCTGCTCCATCTCGCCGGCGCGGCGATACTCCTGCTCTATGCGGTGCATCTCGTGCGCACCGGCATGGAGCGCGCCCATGGCGCCTTCCTGCGCCGCATGCTGGGCGGCGCGCGGAAGGGGCACGTCGCGGCGGCCGGCGGCGGCATCGTCATGGCGGTGGCGCTGCAGAGCTCGACCGCCGTCGCCCTGCTCGCCTGCGGCTTCGCCGCCAGCGGCCTGCTGACGCTTTCCGTCGGTCTGGCGCTGCTGCTCGGCGCCGATCTCGGCTCGGCGCTGGTCGTGCGGGTGCTGTCGCTCGATCTCGGCTGGCTCTTCCCCGTATGCCTCCTCGTCGGCGGCATCATGCATCTCAAGATGTCGGCCAAGACGATGCGCGAGACCGGGCGCATGATCATCGGCATCGGCTTCGTGCTCCTGTCGCTGCGGCTGATCGGCGAGGCGACGAGCCCGCTGCGCGAGACGACGATGCTGCCCGCCTTCTCCTCCTATCTCGCCGGCGACTACATGACCGCCTTCCTGCTCGGGGCGCTGTTCACCTGGCTCGTCCATTCGAGCGTCGCCTCGATCCTGATGGTCGCCACCTTCACAGCCCAGGGCATGCTCTCCATCGACGCCGCGGTGCCGATCGTGCTCGGCGCCAATGTCGGCGGCGGGCTGATCGCCTTCTGGCTGTCGCGCGGCATGGAGAAGGAGGCGCAGCGCATCCCCGTCGGCAATCTGCTCTTCCGCACCGCCGGCGCGCTGCTGGCGCTGGCGATCATGGAGAACGTCGCGCTGCCGATCGCGGAGCTCGGGCCGAACGCCGGATCGGCGATCGTCAACTTCCACGTCGTCTTCAACGTCGCGCTGGTCGTCGTCTGCCTGCCGCTGTCCGGCCTGATGGCGCGGCTGACGACGCGGCTGCTGCCGAGCACCGGCCCGATCGAGCACGAGGGCGACCTGCTCAGCCGCCGCGTCAGCGCGCTCGACCGCTCGGTGCTGAAGAACCCGACCATGGCGCTCGCCAGCGCGACACGCGAGCTGCTGAGGATGGCGGAGCTGGTCGAGATCATGACGCGGCCGGTGATGGACCTCCTCGCCACCGATTCCCGCGAGGAGATCGCGCGCGTCCGCAAGGTCGACGAGGAGGTCAACCGCGCCCATACCGACATCAAGCTCTATCTCGCCGAGGTCAATCGCGGCCGCATGAGCGTCGAGGAGGCGCAGCGCAGCATCGAGCTGATCGACTTCGCCATCAATCTCGAACATGCCGGCGACATCGTCGCCAGGAGCCTGCTGGCGCTCGCCGACGAGAGGGCGCGCAAGAACCTGCAATTCTCGCCCGAAGGATGGGACGAACTGAGCGAACTGCATCGGCATCTGATGCAGAACATGCAGCTTGCCCTCAACGTGCTGCTCTCCAACGATCTGCAGTCGGCGAGACAGCTCGTGATCGAGAAGGAGCGCATGCGCGAGCTGGAGCGCAAGAGCCACAACCGCCATATCGCCCGGCTCCAGTCGGGCACGCCCGAAAGCGTCGCCACCAGCAACATGCATCTGGAGGTCGCCCGCGCCTTCAAGGAGATGAACTCGCTGCTGGTCACCGTCGCCTATCCGCTCCTCACCAGCCATGGCGAGCTGCTGGAGAGCCGCCTCGCGAGTGCCGGATAATGTATCAGTCGATCTTATCGACGGATACAAAATAACGATTTGGCGAATAGGTCGCGCTCGCGCAATGTCCTTCCCGACAGGCTTTTCCAAGCGGAGGACAAGAGGATGCGCGCGGAGCAGATGCCAGCCACGACCAGCGACGAGTTCGGGCCGCCTGCATTGGGCGAGCCCTATCTCCTGACGCCCGGACCGCTGACCACCAGCGCCTCGGTCAAGCAGGCGATGCTGCGCGACTGGGGTTCCTGGGACGGCGATTTCCGCGCCATGACGGCCGATCTGCGCCGCC
>CAYYZC010000221.1:0-5440 GCA_964475605.1 uncultured Chelativorans sp. | reverse complement strand
GCTTCGGACGGCGATTTCGTCCAGCTCTTCGAATCCGAAGGGGCGTCCGAACCCTGCGGCTTGAACGGCGAGGCGGGCGAATCGGTCGCGGCGGTTTCCCGGCCGGCGGCTTTCGTATTCCTGTCGGCGGGGGTCCCGGCCGATTCGGCTTCCGCCTTCACGCGCGAGACGTCGCCGGGCGGCAGATCGATCGTCACCGGCTCCTTGTTCGGCTTCGAATGGCGCGTTCCCGGCGTCTTCCCCATCTTCCTCGGCATCCCATCTTGCTTGCGTCTGACCGACCGCGTCTCCGATCTAACGATCCGGGCGCCCGCTGAAAAGGCCGCAGCCGTCGAGGCTCACCTCGCGCGCTGCAGGACCGACAGCATCGACTCTTCCGTGGGGCGTCCCGCAACGATAACCCTCGGGCCGCAAATCGGTTGCAGCGGGGCGGCGGCATCGGCCGAAATGACCACATAGCGCGTGCCGCGGAAGGGACCCGGGACGCGCTCGGCGATGCCCCCGAGGAACGCGGCGGCGCGCGGCGAATGGGCCATGGCCCAGCCGAGGGATTGCGTGCCTAGGATGCGTTCGACGGCTTCGGTCCGCCATTCGATCGCCGGCGCATCATAGGTCTCGACCGCGGCGACCGCGAACCCGGCTTCGGTCAGAAGGGCTTCGAGCGTCGGCTTGCGGATGCGGCCGGTGAGGTAGATGAGGTTCGAGCCGGGGGCGACGCTGCCGGCAACGAGGCCCGCGAGCCCCACCGCCTCGCCGCTCGCCGCCGTCCTCACCTCCGCAAAGCCGGCATCGGCCGCCGCATCGGCGGTGCGGGTGCCGACCGCAAACAGCGGCAGGCCGGCGCAGGCAGACAGCACGGCGGGAGCCGCATGGCGCACCGCATTGGCGCTGGTTACCAGCACGGCGGCATAGGTCCCGGCCGGAAGCAGGTCCTGATGGGTGACGGGAACGATCTCGGTCAGCGGCAGGCGCACCGGCTCGAATTGCAGCTCGGCCAAGCGTTCGGCGGTGGCTGCGGCAGCGGTCTCCGGCCGTGTGACGAGGACGCGCCGGTTCATCGCTGACCCTCCCTCGGGACAATTGCACGGGATCCGCTCATCCCTCTATCGCGACATCCGTTTGCATGGCCTGCGATGTCCGTGATACCTCCCGAATGCCGCATGCGGAAAGCCCTAGCGGGTCGGCGCGCAGGCGGCAACCACTCCCTCGCGATGCGGTCAGGGCGGAAGAGATAATGCGGGTGCTCGGCATCGAGACCAGTTGCGACGAGACGGCGGCTTCGGTCGTCGGCATCGACGCCGACGCGTCGCCACAAATTCTTTCCAATGTCGTGCTCAGCCAGATCGAGGAGCACAGCGTCTTCGGCGGCGTGGTGCCGGAGATCGCCGCGCGCGCCCATGTCGAGGCGCTTGACATGGTGGTCGAGCGGGCTCTCGGCGAGGCGGGGCTCGCTCTGGGCGATGTCGACGGGATCGCGGCGACCGCCGGCCCGGGGCTGATCGGCGGGCTGATCGTCGGGCTGATGACGGCCAAGGCGCTGAGCGCGGCTTCGGGCAAGCGCCTGATCCCGATCAACCATCTCGAAGGTCATGCGCTGACCGCGCGGCTGACGGACCGGCTCGACTTCCCCTATCTGCTGCTGCTGGTCTCGGGCGGGCACACGCAGATCGTCCTGGTGCGCGGCGTCGGACGCTACGAGCGCTGGGGCTCGACCATAGACGACGCGCTCGGCGAATGTTTCGACAAGACGGCGAAGCTGCTCGGCCTGCCCTATCCGGGAGGGCCGAGCGTCGAGCGTGCAGCCGCTGCGGGCGACGCCTCGCGGTTCGCCTTCCCGCGGCCGCTGCGCGGCGAGGCGCGGCTCGACTTCTCCTTCTCGGGGCTGAAGACGGCGGTGCGGCAGGCTGCAAGCGCGCTGGCGCCGCTCGGCGACCAGGACGTGGCCGATATCTGCGCTTCCTTCCAGCTCGCGGTCACCGAGACGTTGCGCGAGCGGGTGGGCCGGGCATTGGCGAGGTTGCGCGGCGAGATGCCGGGCCTCGCCCGGCCGGCGCTGGTCGTCGCCGGCGGCGTCGCCGCCAATCGTGCCATCCGCGAGACGCTCGGCGAGGTCTGCGCCGAGCACGGGACGCGGCTCGTCGCCGCGCCGCCGGAGCTTTGCGGCGACAATGCCGCGATGATCGCTTGGGCGGGGCTGGAGCGGCTGCGCGCCGGCCTGGTCGAGGGCGACGCGATGGCTTTCGCGCCGCGCTCGCGCTGGCCGCTCGACGAGACGGCGTCGCCGCTGATCGGGGCCGGAAGGCGGGGCGCCAAGGCATGAGGCAAGGTTCCGCCATCGCCGTGCTGGGAGGAGGTGCCTGGGGCACCGCCCTTGCCGTGACGGCGCTGCGTGCCGGCCATGAGGTGCGATTGTGGGCGCGCGACGAGAGGATCGTCGCCTCGATCAACGACCGCCACGAGAATTCCCGCTATTTGCCCGGCATCACGCTCGACCCCGGGGTCAGGGCGACCTCGTCGCTGGCCGATGCGCTTTCGGGCGCCGAGCTGCTGCTGGCGGTGATCCCGACGCAGAGCCTGCGACCGGTGCTGGAGCAGATCCCGGGGCTGCTCGACGTCCCGGTTCCGCTCCTGCTCTGCTCCAAGGGGATCGAGCGCGGCAGCGGCCGGCTCGTTTCCGAGGTCGCGACCGAGCAACTGCCGCAAAATCCGGTCGCGGCGCTTTCGGGGCCGAGCTTCGCCAGCGACGTGGCGCGCGGCCTGCCGACGGCCGTTACCGTGGCGGCGGCCGATGGCGAGCTCGCTCACCGCATCGCCTCGATGCTGTCGACGCCGCAGTTCCGCTGCTACTCGACCGCCGACCTGATCGGCGTCGAGATCGGCGGCGCGCTCAAGAACGTCATGGCGATCGCCGCCGGCGTGGTCGCGGGCGCCGGGCTGGGCGCCAGCGCGCAGGCCGCCGTGGTGACGCGCGGCTTCGTCGAACTGCGCCGCGTCGGCGCCGCCTTCGGCGCGGAGCCGGAGACGCTGATGGGCCTTTCCGGCCTCGGCGACCTGATCCTTTCCTGCGGCTCGGCCCAGTCGCGCAATTTCGCCTATGGGCTGCGGCTCGGACGCGGCGAGAGCGTCGACGGCCTGCCGCTGGCCGAGGGGGTGTACACGACCGGCATCGCGGCCGAGATCGCGCGCGAACGCGATATCGAAACGCCGATCATCGATGCCGTCGACCAGATTCTGAGCGGGCGCCTGCGGGTCGACGAGGCGGTGCGGGCGCTGATGTCGCGGCCGCTCAAGGGTGAGACCGAGTAAGGAGAACCGACAAGATGATCTTCATGCTGATCTGCAAGGACAAGCCCGGCATGGTCGATACCCGGCTGGCGAACCGGCCGGCCCATGTCGACTACCTCAACAGGCTCAATGAAGAGGGCAGGCTGCATTTCGCCGGCCCGTTCCTCGACGACGACGGCAAGCCCTGCGGCAGCCTGCTTGCCCTCGAGGCGGAGGACCGCGCCGGCGCCAAGGCGCTCGCCGATGGCGATCCCTATGCCAAGGCCGGCATCTTCCAGAGCACCGAGATCTCGCCCTGGAACTGGACCTTCAACAAGGTGGAGCGCTCCTGATGGCCTACTGGCTCTTCAAGTCCGAGCCGTTCAAATGGGGCTGGGAGAAGCAGAAGGCCAGGGGGGAGAAGGGCGAGGAATGGGACGGCGTGCGCAACTACCAGGCGCGCAACAATATGCGTGCCATGCAGATCGGCGATCTCGGCTTCTTCTACCATTCGAACGAGGGGCTGGAGGTCGTCGGCATCGTCGAGGTCTGCAAGACGGTGCATCCTGACAGCACCACCGACGACCCCCGCTGGGAGTGCGTGGATATCAAGGCGGTGCGCGACATGCCGAAACCGGTGGCGCTCGACGACATCAAGGCCAATCCCGGGCTTGCGGAAATGGTGCTGGTCAAGAATTCGCGCCTCTCGGTGCAGCCCGTCACCCCGGAGGAATGGGCCGAGGTCTGCCGCATGGGCGGGCTCGTTCCCGCACCCTGATCCGGCGATCGCGATGCGCGACGCCGATGCGGAAAGGTTCATCCGCGCCAATACCGCGCAGATCGCGCCTCCGCATGTGCCCGAGCTCCGCCTTTATCTGGCGGACGAGGCGCATGAGCTATGGCATCGGACCGAGGAGGAGCTCGAGGCGGTCGGCTTGCCGCCGCCGTTCTGGGCCTTCGCCTGGGCCGGCGGACAGGCGCTGGCCCGCTTCGTGCTCGACCATCCCGAGATCGTGGCCAGGCGCCATGTGCTCGATTTCGCGGCCGGCTCGGGTCTGGTGGCGATCGCCGCGGCGCGGGCCGGCGCGGAGCGCGTGACCGCCGCCGACATCGATCCGTTCTGCGCTGCCGCCTGCAGGCTGAACGCGCAGGCCAACGGCGTCGAGTTCGATTTCGACGGAAGCGATCCGGTCGGCCGCGACGCAGGCTGGGACCTGGTTCTCGCCGGCGACGTCTTCTACGACCGCGAGATGGCGCAGCACCTGCCGCCATGGTTCGCGGCGCTGAAGGCGCGGGGCGCGGACGTCCTGATCGGCGATCCCGGCCGTTCCTACCTGCCCGCCGACCGGCTGGAGCGGCTTGCCACCTACCAGGTGCCGGTCACCCGCGCGCTCGAGGATGCGGAGATCAAGAAGACGACCGTCTGGCGCTTTGTCGGATGACGTGGCCGTCAGCGGCGCACCTCGAGGACCGTGCGGCGGTCGAGGAAGGGAAGCAGGCGCGCCATGACGCGCGGAGCGACGGCGACGCAGCCCTCGGTCGGGGCGAAGCCGGGGCGTGCCAGATGGAAGAAGATCGCGCTGCCGCGGCCGCGCTTGCGCGGGCCGATATTGCAGTCGAGCACGATGACGAGATCGTAGAGCCGGTCGTCGCGCATCATGCGCTCCGCGCTTGCCGGATAGGGCAGGCGGACCGGCCGGTTGTAGTTGTGGTCGCCGGGCGCATCGCACCAGCCGTCCTGCGGCATGATCCGCGTCAGGGGGAGGGCGGAGCGGATGCGGCGGCCGGGCCGGTTCCGGTAATAGCCGTGGAGGAGGCGCATCGGCCCGATCGGGGTGGCGCCGTCGCCCTCGCGCTTGGCGGCCGTGACGCCGCCCTTGCCGAGCGCGCAGCGGGCGACGCCGCCCGGCCACGACAGCAGTCCCTGACTTGCGATTCCCGGCCGCCGGCGCACGACGATCCGCATTCCCCTTTTCTCCGGGCCCCTTTTCTCCGGGCCCCTTGTCTTTGGCGGTTTTTTGGCCGAAATCGACACGCTGGAACAAATCACTGTGATATTCTTTTATATTCAGCACGTTCCGCCCAAACCGCCGGCCGGTCAACTATGTCGGAACCTCAGGGACAGGGTTTGCACATGACGTCACGCACCATTCTCATTGTCGACGACGACCAGGAT
>CAYYZC010000220.1:0-5472 GCA_964475605.1 uncultured Chelativorans sp. | reverse complement strand
ATCGGGCCGGCCGAGATGGCATTGACGCGGATGCCGCTGCCGCCGAGATCGACGGCGAGGTAGCGCACGCTCGCCTCGAGCGCGGCCTTGGCGACACCCATCACGTTGTAGTGCGGCATCACCTTCTCGGCGCCGTAATAGGTCAGCGTCAGGATCGAGCCGCCCTCGCTCATCAGCTTCTCGGCGCGGTGGGCGATCGCCGTCAGCGAATAGACGGAGATGTCCATCGTGTGCTGGAAGTTTTCGCGGCTGGTCTCGACATAGCGGCCGGTGAGCTCGTCCTTGTCGGAGAAGGCGATCGCATGGACGAGGAAATCGAGCCGGCCCCAGCGCTTCTCGATCTCGGCGAAGACGGCGTCGACGCTTGCCATGTCGGTGACGTCGCAATCCCCGGCGACGATGGCGCCGAGCTCCTGGGCGAGCGGCTCGACGCGCTTCCGGAAGGCCTCGCCCTGATAGGTCAGCGCGATCTCCGCGCCCTGCTCGACACAGGCCCTGGCGATGCCCCACGCGATGGAACGGTTGTTGGCAACACCGAGAATGAGGCCCCGCTTGCCTGCCATGAGGCCGTTTGTTGCTGCCATCTTGCGCGTCTCCGCATGTGATTTCGACGAGAGACGCCTATCGCACAGTGCCCGATGCGCTTCAAGCTTGGCGGGCAGGCGGCTACGCCGCGTCGGCCCGGCGCTGCTTCATCAGCGCTTCCAGCGCCTCGTCCTCCTTCGGCAGCATGATCGCCAGATGGACATAGAGGTCGCCATGGCCGCCGGTCTTGAGCGGCAGGCCGCGGCCCTTGATGCGCATGCGCCGGTCCGAGCTCGTCCAGGGCGGGATGGTCAGCGCCACCTTGCCGGTGAGCGTCTCGACGGCGAGCTTGGTGCCCAGCACCGCGTCGGCGAGATCGATCTGGGCATCGACATGGAGGTCGCGGCCCTCGATGCGGAAGCGCGGATGGCGCCTGAAGCGGATCTGCACATGGGCGTCGCCCGCCTGGCCGAAGGGCGAGGGCTGGCCCTGGCCCTTGAGACGGATCGTCTGCCCGTCCTCCAGGTAATGCGGCAGCTTGACGGCGACCTGCCTTCCGTCCGGAAAGCGCGCGGTGACCTTTGCGCCGCTCGCCGCCTCCTCGAGGCCGACCTCCATCGAGGTGCTGATGTCGGCGCCCTTCGTCGAGCGCGCGCCGCGCTGCGCCTCTTCGGCGCCCGGCCGCCGCGAGAAAGCCTGGCCGAAGATCTCGCTGAAGATGTCGTCGCCGCCGCCGAAGGCCCCGCCCGGTCCGCTGCCGCGGAATTCGAAGCGCGTGCCGCCGCCGCCCGTGCCGGAACGCCGGAAGCCGGCGAAGGGGTCGCCGCCGCCCGCCGCGTTCTCGAAGCCGGTGAAGCGCGGCTTGCCGCCGGCGTCGATCTCGCCGCGGTCGAACTGGGCGCGCTTCGCCTCGTCGCCCACGACCTCATAGGCCTGGTTGACCTCGGCAAAACGGTCCTTCGCCTTCGGATCGTCCGGGTTCTGGTCCGGATGATGCTTCTTCGCCAGACGGCGGAAGGCCGACTTTATGTCCTTGGCCGAGGCGTTCCTGGAAACCCCCAGCACATCATAGGGATCGCGCATGGCGTTCATGTTCGGGTTAAATTCGGCATTGTGCAATGGTTGTGCAATATATGCGGTCGCCGGGCCCCGAAATCCAGAGGCTGGCGTCTCTTCGCGGGCTCAGTCGACGCGCGAGAAGCTCAGCATCGCCCATTGCCTGTTGCCGCCGAGGCAGGTCTTGCCGCTGTAGATGTGGATCCCTTCATAGCTCTCGCGGGTGGCGAGGAAGTTGCGGCAGAGGAAATCGTTCTCCCGCGTCTCGGTGATCGATGTGATGGTGCCGCGCGAGCCGGTCTCGACATTGGCCCAGCCGAGCCCCGCCCCCGTCACCTGCTCGACGAGGGCCGAGGAGACGGCGTTGCGCACCGTGACCCGGTCCGACATCAGCGTCGGGTCCGGAGCTTCCCTGGCCGGCGAGGTCGGGACGGAGCCGGTCACGAGGGTTCGGTCGGCGGCGAAATCGTCCAGGTTCATGCCGTTGGAGCCGCAGCCGCAGATCAGCAGCGGGAGCAGTGCCAGCGCCGGCATACGGATCGGTCTGCACAGGGGGCCGGTGATCCGGTACCCTCGGAAAGCTTGCGCAACGCGCGACAATCGGCAATCTCCCGCAGGGCCTATGTGCAAACGGATCGACTATGACTGAGACAAGGTTAACGGACGATGATTTCACGCTCGCCGCCGAGCCCTATGCGCTGTTCGCGCGCTGGCTCAACGATGCCACGACAAGCGAGCCGAACGACCCCAATGCGCTGGCCCTCGCCACCGTCGACGCTGACGGCCTGCCCGATGTGCGCATGGTCCTGCTCAAGGGTTTCGACGAGGAAGGCTTCGTCTTCTACACCAATTTCGAAAGCATGAAGGGCAGGCAGCTCCTGGCCTCGATGAAGGCGGCCATGTGCTTCCACTGGAAGAGTCTGCGCCGCCAGATCCGCATCCGCGGCCCGGTCGAGCTTGTGTCCGACGTGGATGCCGACACCTATTTCGCCACGCGGCCGCGCGGCAGCCGCATCGGCGCCTGGGCCTCGAAGCAGTCGCGCCCGCTCGAAAGCCGCTTCGCGCTCGAGAAGGCCGTCGCCGAATACACCGCCAGGCATGCGATCGGCGAGATCCCGCGCCCGCCGCACTGGTCGGGCTTCAGGCTGCGGCCAGTCTCGATCGAGTTCTGGCACGACCGGCCGTTCCGGCTGCACGACCGCATCCGCTTCGAGCGGGCGGATGGCTGGGAGAAGATGCGGCTCTATCCCTGACGGTGGCGCCGCCCGGCACGAACCTGTAGGTTGGCGCTCGGGAGGCCAGAATGTGCGAAGGATGTGAGCGATGAGCTTCTTTCCCGGCAACGATCCCCAGGCCGGCGATGCCTATGCCTGCGACGCCATCGAGACGCTGATCATCCCTAACGCCAAGGACATCGGCGGCTTCGAGGTCCGCCGTGCGCTGCCCACGGCCCGCCGCAAGCTGGTCGGGCCGTTCATCTTCGTCGACCCCATGGGTCCGGCGATCCTGCGGCCGGACCAGGCGATCGACGTGCGCCCGCATCCCCATATCGGGCTTGCCACCGTGACCTATCTCTTCGACGGCCGCATCCGCCATCGGGATTCGCTCGGCACCGAGATGGTCATCGAGCCCGGCGACATCAACCTGATGACGGCCGGCCGCGGCATCGTCCATTCGGAGCGCTCGCCGGAGGAAGCGCGCGGTGGCGAGAGGTCGATGTCGGGCCTGCAGACCTGGCTGGCGCTGCCCGACGGCGGCGAGGAGGTCGACCCGGCCTTCGAGAACACGCTGCGCGACGAGATGCCCGAGATCGACGCCGAAGGGATCGGCGGCCGGGTGGTGATCGGCGCCTTCCACGGCTACCGCTCGCCGGTGCGCGTCGCCTCCGACACGCTCTATGCGGAGCTGAGGATCGCGCCCGGCGCGAAGCTGCAGATCCCGCCCGATGCGGAGGAGCGGGCGATCTACGTGCTGTCCGGCGAGGTCGACATTCTCGGCGACCGCTTCCCGGCCGACCGGCTGCTCGCCTTCCGGCCCGGCGACGAGATCGTCGTCGCCTCGCCGACCGGCGCGCATGTGATGCTCTTCGGCGGGGCCTCGCTCGGCTCGAAGCGCTATATCTGGTGGAACTTCGTCTCGTCCTCCAGGGAGCGCATCGAGCAGGCCAAGGAGGAATGGCGCAGCGGCCGCTTCGACATGGTGCCGGGCGACGAGGAAGAATTCGTCCCGCTGCCGGAGCGCTAGCGCGACCGCCATGATTGTGCCCTTTCCACGCATTTACATTCGCGCCTGTGCGCCTTATCTGCCCGGGAACGCTGAAAAACCGCTCCGCCGGTGAAGCCAGGCAAAGTGACGAATTGACAAAATCGCCTTCGACACCGCTTCTCGACACGGTCCGCACGCCCGACGATCTGCGCAAGCTGAGCGAGCAGGACCTGCCCCAGCTCGCCCGCGAGCTGCGCACGGAGCTGATCGACGCGGTGTCGCAGACGGGCGGGCATCTGGGCGCCGGGCTCGGTGTCGTCGAGCTGACGGTGGCGCTGCACTACGTCTTCGACACGCCGGACGACCGGCTGATCTGGGATGTCGGCCACCAGGCCTATCCGCACAAGATCCTGACCGGCCGGCGCGACCGCATCCGCACGCTGCGGCAGGAGGGCGGGCTCTCCGGCTTCACCAAGCGTGCCGAGAGCAGGTACGATCCATTCGGCGCCGCCCATTCGTCGACCTCGATCTCCGCCGGGCTCGGCATGGCTGTGGCGCGCGACCTCAAGGGCGGGGCAAACAACGTCATCGCCGTCATCGGCGACGGCGCGATGTCGGCCGGCATGGCCTATGAGGCGATGAACAATGCCGGCGCGCTCGACGCGCGGCTGATCGTCATCCTCAACGACAACGACATGTCGATCGCGCCGCCCTCGGGCGCGATGAGCCACTATCTCGCGCGTCTGGCCTCCGGCTCGACCTATGCCGGCATCCGCGACTTCGGCAAGAAGCTGACCTCCTATCTCGGCAAGAGCGCCGAGCGCGCCGTCACCCGCGCCGTGGAGCATGCGCGCGGCTACGTCACCGGCGGCACGCTGTTCGAGGAGCTGGGCTTCTTCCACATCGGCCCGATCGACGGCCACAATCTCGAGCATCTGGTGCCGGTGCTGCGCAATGTGCGCGACAATGCCAAGGGGCCGGTGCTCATCCATGTCGTCACCAAGAAGGGTAAGGGCTACGCCCCCGCCGAGGCCGCGGCCGACAAGTACCACGGTGTCAACAAGTTCGACGTGATCTCGGGCGCTCAGGCCAAGGCGCCCGCCAACGCGCCGAGCTATACCAGGGTGTTCGCGGAAAGCCTCATCCGGGAGGCGAAGGAGGACGACCGCATCGTGGCGATCACCGCTGCGATGCCGGGCGGCACCGGCCTCGACCTCTTCGGCGAGGCCTTTCCGGAGCGCACCTTCGATGTCGGCATCGCCGAGCAGCATGCCGTGACCTTCGCCGCCGGGCTCGCCAGCGAAGGCCTGAAGCCTTTCGCCACCATCTATTCGACCTTCCTGCAGCGCGCCTACGACCAGGTCGTGCATGACGTGGCTATCCAGAAGCTGCCGGTCCGCTTTCCGATCGACCGCGCCGGCTTCGTCGGCGCCGACGGGCCGACCCATTGCGGCGCCTTCGACACCGGCTATCTGGCGATGTTGCCGGGCTTCGTCGTCATGGCGGCCGCTGACGAGGCGGAACTGCGCCATATGGTGCGCACCGCTGCCGATTATGACGAGGGGCCGCTGGCCTTCCGCTATCCGCGCGGCAACGGCGTCGGCATCGAGATGCCGGAGCGCGGCGAGGTCCTGCCGATCGGCAAGGGCAGGGTGGTCAGGGAGGGAACCAAGGTGGCGCTGCTCT
>CAYYZC010000219.1:0-5525 GCA_964475605.1 uncultured Chelativorans sp. | reverse complement strand
CTGGCCGCCCGGCTCCAGCGAAATCGCGCCCTGGCAGGTCGGCTCGACAAGCCCGATGACATGGCCGGCATCGACGATCGGCTCCCAGCCGAGCACGCGCTGCATGCCCTCCAGCAGCGCCTTGATGCCGCGCGTCCCGCCATAGGGCACGGGCCCGTGGCCGTCGACATAGAAGGGAAATTTCTCGTGCTCGGTGCCGATGCGCCAATCGGCTTCCGGCTTGCAGCCGGCGGCGAGATAGGCGACGAGCTGATCCTTGCCTTCGATCGGCCGATTGTCGGTCGTGTCGCGCGCCATCTCGTTCCTCGCTTGGGCCGTCGACTCATGATCTGGTCGAAATGGCGCCGGCCGTTCGTCCCGGCGCGGGCGAGTGTTGACCGCAAGAGCTTGCAACGATCAAGCGAAAAATCGTGATCGCTTGGTCAGCGCGGCTGATGCTCACCAGTCGCCGATCGTGGCCTGGATGACGGCAAGCGCGGCGACGGCGGCCGTGTCGGCGCGCAATATGCGTGGGCCGAGCGGGATCGGCGTGACAAAAGGCAGCGCCCGCAGCATGTGCCGTTCCTCGCCGGAGAAGCCGCCTTCCGGCCCGATAAGCAAGCCCAGCCTGCGCTCCGTGATCGCGTTCAGGATCGGCAGCGGATTGTCGCCCGGCGCATCCTCGTCGCAGAAGACCAGCCGGCGATCGGCCTCCCAGCCGGCGAGCAGCCGCTCGAGCTTCACGATCTCTCGCAGCTGCGGCACGGAAAGCACGCCGCATTGCTCAGCCGCCTCGATCGCATTGGCGCTGAGACGCCCGGTGCCCACCTTCTGCATCTGGGTATGCCGGGTCTGCACCGGCTGCAGCACGCCCGCACCCATCTCCACCGCCTTCTGGACCATATAGTCGAGCCGGCCGGCCCTGATCGGCGCGAAGGCGTAGACGAGGTCGGGCAAGCGAGGCTGCGGCCGGGTCTGCTCCTGAAGGTTCAGCTCGACCGATTTCCGGCTCGCCGCAGCAACCGTCGCCAGCCACTCGCCGTCGCGGCCGTTGAAGACCAGCAGCTCCGCGCCCGGTGCCATGCGCAGCACATTGGCGAGGTAATGCGCCTGCTCGCGCGTCGGCGCGATCGATCGGCCCGAAGAAAGATCGTCGGGAACGAAGAGGCGCTGGAGACGGTAGTTGGCCCGCATGGCAAGGTGATGCGGCACGGGCCGGTGCTGCGTCAAGTGCTGCGTCAAGCGGCGCTCTCATGCCAGGCCGGCACATAGCCGGCCTTCAGCGCCGCCACCGTCGCCGGGGGCGTCAGCAGCCTCGCCCCGTCGGGCAGGCTGCGGCAGCCCTCCGGAGGCTTGCCATAGCCGGCGAAGCTCCATGGCAGCAATGCGCCGCCGCGCAGCGCGAAGGCGCGGTTGCCGAAGGCGACCATCGCGCCGTCGGGCAGGCTCCTGATGCCGGCGTCGGATAGCGGCATCGACGTGCGGCCCGCCGCCGGCCGCTGCGCATGCAGCACCACATCCATCTCCGGCGCCCTGGCGAGCTTCCCGCCGCGATCTTTCCAAAAGCGGTCCCGGAAGGCTATTGCCGCCTCGCGCCGGCAATAGAAGCAGGGCCGGTGCCCGGCGGCGAGTGCCGTGACCTCGTCGAGGAAGAAGAGCTCCGTCCAGCCGGCGCCGCCCGACCGCCCATTGCGCCCCATCACCTCGCGGTCGGTGCCCTTCGGATGGACGAGATCGCAGATGATCCAGGCTTTCGTCGTCCAGCGGCGTCCGAGCAGTTTCCGCGACTGCGGGTCGTGGATGACGCCGCGATTGCCGGTGAACATGCCGCGCGCTGGAACGGCATGGATTTCGCCGAAAGGGTCGACCCGGTTCTGCAGCGGCATGATCGTCTCCGGTCCGGGCGTTGCATTTCCGCAACGTCGCATTTTTTCGTTCGCGGGCATTGATCGAACCCGCTGGATTTCATCCGCGCTCAGGCGTATGTCGCCCGCCGTCCGGGCAGGCAGACGGCAGCGGGACGGCTGCGGCGGCCTGTTTCGGACGCGACGTCCTTTCCCCGACCTGATCCTCGTTCGAGCGGTCATGCCCGCGTCGAAACCCGACGGTAACCCTAAGCTGCATATAACCGGCTGCAAACAATTCGAGATGACCCCAGTGAGAGCCACGCTTCTTTCCATCTTCATGCTGTCGGGCCTCGCCTTGTGGGCGGCCGCGATCTATAGCGCCGACGCGGCGGGAGGCCGTGTCCCGTTGGACGGCTACGGGGTGAGCTCGTCGGCGCGCTGACGCTCTCGGCACGCTTTCAGCACCGGGCGGTCAGGAACCGCTTCTCCGCTCCCTCTATCACCAGCGCCGTCAGCGTTCCGCTGTCGAAGGCCATCGTGTCGACATTGATGCGGTTGGGCCGGATTTCGGGCGCCCGCTTCGGCGTGTGGCCGTGAACGATCACCTTTGAAAACAGCGCCGAAGAGGCGAGGAAGGCGTCCCTGATCCAGATCAGGTCGTCCGGATCCTGCGCCTCCAGCGCCACGCCCGGCCGGATGCCGGCATGGCAGAAGAAGAAGTCGCCGAAGCTGCACCAGCGCCTGAGGTCGCGCAGAAAGCGCAGATGCTCCTCGGGCATCGCCGCCATTATCTCCCGGTGGCTGCGGCGCAGGCCCTCCACGCTCCTGGCGTCGAGCAGCACGCCATAGGAGGCGGCGGTGTCGAAGCCGCCATAGTCGATGAAGAGCCGCGCATTCTGCGGATCGGCGAGGAAGTCCAGGAAGCCCTGGTCGTGATTGCCTCTCAGCGCGATGGTGCGCGGATCGCGGCTTGTCGTGGAGGCGAGGAAATCCAGCACCTCGGCCGATCGGGGGCCGCGGTCGACATAGTCGCCGAGATGGATGATGCGCCGGTCCCGCGGCGGGTCGTTCCGCAGCTCTTCCGCGATCAGTTCGTGCATGAGGCTCAGGCAGTCGAATCGGCCATGGACGTCGCCGATCGCATAGATGCGCATGCCGTCCGGCCCGCGCGCATCCCTGAACTGGACGCCTGCCGCGTCGGTCATATCCTTGGCGGGCGCTCATTCGGCGCCTGGTAGAGCAGCTCCGGGCCGACATCCGCGATGCTGCGCTTGCCGCAGAGGGCGAGCGTGACGTCGAGCTCCTTGCGGATGATCTCCAGCGCCCGCAGCACGCCTTTCTTTCCGCCCGCGCCGAGGCCGTAGAGGAACGGGCGGCCGATATAGGTGCCCTTGGCGCCGAGGCACAGCGCCTTCAGCACGTCCTGGCCGGAGCGGATGCCGCCGTCGAAATGCACCTCGATGCGCTCGCCCACCGCCTCGACGATCTCCGGCAGGACCGAGATCGAGGATGGCGCGCCGTCGAGCTGGCGCCCGCCATGGTTGGAGACGACGATCGCGTCGGCGCCGGTCGCAGCCGCCATCCGGGCGTCCTCGGCATCGAGGATCCCCTTGATGATCAGCTTGCCGCCCCAGCGCTGCTTGATCCACTCGACGTCCTTCCAGGAAAGCTGCGGATCGAACTGCTCGGCCGTCCACGAGGCCAGCGAGGACAGGTCGCTGACGCCCTTGGCGTGCCCGGCGATGTTGCGGAAGGTGCGGCGCCTGGTTCCCAGCATGCCGAGCGCCCAGCGCGGCCGCGTGGCGACCTGCCAGACATGGCTCGGCGTGAATTTCGGCGGCGTCGAGAGGCCGTTGCGCAGGTCCTTGTGGCGCTGGCCGAGGATCTGGAGGTCGGCCGTCAGCATCAGCGCCGAGCAGTTGGCGGCCTTGGCGCGGTCGATCAGGTTGATGACGAAGTCGCGGTCGCGCATGACATAGAGCTGGAACCAGAACGGCTTCGTCGTCACCGCCGCCACGTCCTCGATCGAGCAGATGCTCATGGTCGAGAGCGTGAACGGGACGCCGAACTCCTCTGCCGCCTTTGCTGCGAGCATCTCGCCGTCGGGATGCTGCATGCCGGTCAGCCCAGTCGGCGCCAGCGCGACGGGCATGGTCACCTCCTCGCCGATCATGGTCGAGGCGAGCGAGCGGTTGGTCATGTCGACCAGCACGCGCTGGCGCAGCCTGATCTTGGCGAAATCCTCCTCGTTGGCGCGATAGGTGCCTTCGGTCCAGGCGCCCGAATCGGCATAGTCGAAGAACATCTTCGGCACCCGCCGGCGCGCCCGTTCCTTGAGTTCGGCGATGGTCAGCATCTTTTCCATTGGTTTTCCGCTGGTTTGCATTGTCGGATTCGATCAGGCCGAGGCTGCCTTGACGCCGCGCTGCCGCAGCCGGAGCCGGGAAACGCGCTGCCAGTCGCCGCTTCGTTCCGCCTCCGTCATCGCCCGCTCGACATAGTCGATATGGTCGCGCGCCGCGCGGCGCGCCGCATCCGGCTCGCCCGCCGCCACCGCCTCGTAGATGGCGCGATGCTGGGCGAGCAGGTCGGCATCGGTGCCGGGCCGGCTGTAGATCGCCGAGCGGCTCAGGAATACCCCGTCCGACAGCAGCCGGTAGCAGGCGCGCAGCGTGTGCAGCAGCACGATATTGTGCGCGCATTCGCCGATCGCCGTATGGAACTCCACGTCGATCGCCACCTCCTCCTCGAAGCGGCCGCGCTCATGCGCCTCCTCCATGCGCCGCATGATGGCGGAAAGCAGGGCGCGGTCGTCGTCGGTGGCGCGGCGGGCGGCGAATTCGGCCGCCATGCCCTCGATCTCGCGGCGATATTCGAGATAGTCGTGGGCGGCGCGGCGGTTGCCGCCGATCAGCTCCATGATCGGCGGCGCGAACACCTCGCCGATGATGTCGGCGACATGGGTGCCGCCGCCGGGGCGCGTCGTCAGCAGCCCGCGCGCCTCCAGCCCCTTCAGCGCCTCGCGCAGGATCGGCCGCGAGATCTCGAGCCTTGCGGCCAGGTCGCGCTCGCCGGGGAGCCGGTCGCCGGAGCGCAGCACGCCTTCGAGGATCAGCGCCTCGATCTGCGCGGCGGCGTCGCTGGCGGTGCGGGAGTGCTCGATTCGTGAGAAGATGTCGTTCAAGGCGCGCGAACCCATGATCGTACCGAATCCTAGCACAGCATCGCCTCCGGTCAAATCGTTTGGCCGCCGAAACCGTGGATTGCTTAAGAATGCTGACATCCATTGCGCGGCAGGCCATCGGCTGGTAAAGTCATTTGACCAGTCGGAGTCGAACCCATGACAGGCCTCACCCTGCCCGAGCCGGACAAGGCGACGCTGGCGCGCCGCGATGAGATCGTCGCCGACATGCGCATCATCGTGCCGGGCGAGGGCGTCGTCGACCGGCCGAACGGCATGCGCGTCTTCGAGAGCGACGGCCTCACCGCCTATCGCCAGCTTCCGATGGTCGTGGTGCTGCCGGAGACGACGGCGCAGGTGGCGCGCATCCTCAGCTATTGCTCGGAGCGCAACATCCGCGTCGTGCCGCGCGGCTCCGGCACGTCGCTGTCGGGCGGTGCGCTGCCGCTTGCCGATGCGGTGCTGCTGGTGATGAGCCGCTTCAACCGCATCCTCGACATCGACCATGCCAACCGCAC
>CAYYZC010000218.1:2748-5525 GCA_964475605.1 uncultured Chelativorans sp. | reverse complement strand
TGGCGAAAGCTTGCATGACAGCCAATCTCCCCCCTTGAGGGGGAGATGTCCGGCAAGACAGAGGGGGTGCGAAGGGGCGCCCAAAACAAAAAACCCGGCGGTTGCCCGCCGGGTTTCTGTTGGGCCTGATCGCGAGATCAGAAGTTGCGCTGGAAGCGCAGGAAGCCCGCGAAGGTGCCGTCGAGGTCTTCGGCCTTGTTGTAGGTCAGCTCGGTGCGGACCTCAAAGTCGTTGACCGGCTCCCAAACGAGGTTCAGCTCGGCAGCGTGCATGTAGTCGGCGCCGAAGCCGTCATGACCGCTGAAGTACTGATAGGCGACCGAAGCGAAGAACTGCTCGTTGAACTGGTGACCCAGCGAACCCAGGATCGACCACTCGGCAGCAGCAACGCCAGCGCCGGCCAGACCGTAGTCCATGCTCGGCATGTACTCGTTGGTGATGCTGTCGCTGTAGTAGCCCTGCAGGCGGAACGAGGTTCCGGCCATGCCCGGGACGTTGAGCGTCAGGCCGACCTTGCCAGCCCACGACTCGTCGCTCTCGTCGTAGACGCCCTGACCGTAGAGCGCACCCCAATCCTGGGCGACACCGATCTTGCCGAAGATGTTCGGCATGTAGCCTTCGCCGGCAAGGTTGTCGTCTTCAAGCGAAACCACGCCGAAGAAGCCCGACGGGGCAACGTAGGTGTAGCGGATCTGCGTGCGCTGACGATAGCCGTAGTCCATGCCGGTATCGGAGTGCGAACCGCCGCCCGCCGCGCCGGGGCCCGAGAACGACCAGGCCGACTCGGTGTAACCCATGAGGAGGCCGCCGAGGGTGATGAAGCCCTGGTCGATATAGGCGTTGAAGTCGCCGGTGGTGTTGAAGCGGCTGTCGCCCTGGACCCGCAGGAAGCCCTGCAGCGTGCCCCACTCGGTCTCCGAACGGGCATCGACGTTGAGGCGGGTACGGACGTTCTTGATCCAGCCGTCCGGCACGTTACGGCCGCCGAAGTAGTTCGGGGTCGCAGTGTCGCCACCGTCGTCATAGGTCTCGGTGCCGATCTCGTAACGGACGAAACCGCTGATGCGCAGGCAGGTCTCGGTGCCCGGGATGTAGAAGAAGCCAGCGCCGTATACGTCGCAGATGCGGACGTATTCCATCGGCTCGGGCTCGGGGATGTAGATAGCGTCCGCCGCCTGGGCGCCGGTCACGGCGACCATCGAAGCCGCCGCGGAGCCGAAGAGAAGGCTCTTGATCTTCATTTCTGACCTCCAGTCAAAAGTTAAAAACGGGTCTGGGTACTTTTATGCTGAAGGACAGCGATCCCTGCCCCATCCCCAATTCGAAAAAGAAGCGATTTCCTGCCCCTTCTTCGAGCATGACAATACGCATGGCGCGGCGGGGTTCAACAAGGATCGGCGCCCATCCAACGGCATCCGGCAGGGATCGGGAAGCGTTGTTGCACAAATGACACGATTTCGGCGGGTGCGGAAAGATTTGGTTAACCAAGGCCGGGCGGAACGCCCTTGATCGAAGCCGAAACCGCGGGTTCGCAGGCGCGAATCGTCTGTCCCTGCCGGAATCAATGCCCACTCACGGCCGAGGAGGCCAGGCGTCCCGTATCGACGCCTTCGCTCCCGAATGCGGCCCGGACGGACGGCGCCCTGCCGGCGGCGATCGCGCCGCTCATCATGCGATCCAGAAGCGCACGGAAAGCGGCCGCCGTCGGAATCGGCCACGAAAGGTTGACACGAGCGCCTCGCGAAAGGACAACAATGCCCCGCCCAAAGGGGAGATAAACATAACGGAGCAATGGGCGGCATTCGTCGGAAAGCCGGTAAACGGCCAATAAGAACAGTCGAATCGGAATACCAAACTGGAGGAGACAAGAACATGACCAGCACACAACGCAATGCTCGTCGCGGCAGGTTCGGCGCCGCGATCGCAGCGCTCACGCTGCCTGCCCTGCTGATCGCGGCCAACGGCCCCGCCAACGCCCAGACCACCAACCTGTCCATCGCCACCGGCGGAACGGGCGGCGTCTACTATCCGCTCGGCGGCGGCATCGCGACCGAGATCCGCCAGAACGTCGAAGGCTACGACGCCACCGTCCAGGAGACGAACGCGTCGGTCGACAACATGCTCCTCCTCCAGTCCGACGCGGCCGCGCTCGCTCTTGGCGTGGGCGACACGGTGGCGGCCGCGGCCGCCGGCACCGAACCGTTCGACCAGCCCCTGGACATCTGCGCTATCGGCAATCTCTACAGCAACTTCATGCAGCCGGTCACCACGACCGGAACCGGCATCGAAAGCGTCGCCGACATGAAGGGCAAGGTGATCTCGGTGGGCGCGCCGGGCTCTGCGACCGAGGTCGGCGCGGTCCGCATCCTCGAGGCGGCGGGCCTCGACCCCAAGGCCGACATCGATCGCCGCCAGCTCGGCGCGGCCGAGACGGTTGCCGCGCTGCGTGACGGCACGATCGACGCGGGCTTCTGGTCCGGCGGATTGCCGACCGGCGCGCTGGTCGACCTCGCCAGCACCGGCGAGATGAAGATCGTCCCGATCGGCGAATATGCCGACGATCTCGCCGCCGAATATGGCGGCTACTATGTCGAGCAGGACATCCCGGCCGACACCTATCAGGGCCAGACCGAGCCGGTGACGGTGATCGCCTCGCCCAACGTCCTGGTGGCGCGCACCGACATGGACGAGCAGCTGCAGCACGACATCACCGCCGCCGTCTTCGACAACAAGGAAGACCTGATCAAGGTGCATCCGGCGGCCAAGGAGCTCGACGC
>CAYYZC010000218.1:0-2648 GCA_964475605.1 uncultured Chelativorans sp. | reverse complement strand
TCGACAACAAGGAAGACCTGATCAAGGTGCATCCGGCGGCCAAGGAGCTCGACGCCACGACCGCCGGCAACATCCCCTTCATCGATATCTGTCCGGGAGCCCAGGCCTACTACGACCAGGCGGGATAGCGGCTCTTGCGCAGGCAGGCCGCCGCCATCGCGGCGCTCTTGTCGCTGGCGGGCCTGGGCGTCGCGACGTCCGGGCTGGGCGCCGGGCAGGATGCGGGCGGGCGCGCCATCGTCATCCGCGCCCGGGACGGCGGCGTGCTGGCGAGCGTGCCGTTGCGCGGCGAGCACTTCGCGGTGAGCTACCGCAACTCGATCTACGGCACACCGGCTGAGGAACGCTACGCGGTCCTGCCGAACGGGCGTTACCGGCTGGTCGAGATCGCGGCGGACCGGTTGGCGGTGCTGGAGGAATATTATGCGGTGCCGGGCGCGCCGCGGCGCGCGGCGGAAACGGACCGTCGCGAATGGGTCGCACCGCCCGATCCGGACCGGCCGTCCGTCTTCGAGACCCTGTCGATCGCCGCCACCGATCTCGGCCAGCGCACCGTCCACGTTCCCGGCCAGCCGCCCGTCGAGCTCTGGCGGCTGGCCGGGGACGGCAATCCCTTCGTTATTCTGGACATCGAGCCATGACCGACCGAGCCGATAACGGGCGCGACCTTGAAGTCGAGGAATTCGACGAGGAGGCGCTGCTTGCCGAATACGAATCCGAGAAGCCGGCCCGCCGGCTGAGCGGGCTGCCTCTTCTCGTCGTCCAGGCGACGGGCGTGGGGCTGTCGCTCTTCGCCCTCTACTGGGTCTTCCGCCCGATGGCGACGCAGTTCTACCTCCCGGCCTTCCTGATGGTGGCGCTGCCGATGACCTTCCTGGTCTATCGCGGCTGGAGCCGGCCGGAGACGCCGGGCGCGGAGGCGCGCGCCGACAACCCGCACATCCTCGACTGGCTGCTGGCGGCGATCACGATCATCCCCTTCGCCTATATCATCTGGGATTGGGACTCCTTCTTCCGGCGCGCGATCATCCCGACGCCGGTCGATATCGTGATGGGCACCATCGCCATTCTCGCCACGCTGGAAACGGCGCGGCGGACCGTCGGCCTGCTGGTGCCGCTCGTGGTCGTCGGCTTCTTCGGCTACGCCTTCTGGGGCGACGCGTTCCCGGCGCCGTTCGGCACCGCGACCTTCCACTGGCCGCGCCTGGTCGGCCACAACGTCATGGGCACGCAAGGCCTGTTCGGCGTCCCGACCAACGTGGCGGCGACCTATATCATCCTCTTCACCGTCTACGGCGCGGTGCTCAGCGCCTCCGGCGCGACGCGCTTCTTCATCGACCTGTCCTTCTCTGCCTTCGGCCAGTCGAAGGCCGGGCCCGGCCGGACCGTGACGATGGCCGGTTTCCTGCTCGGCACCGTCTCCGGCTCCGGCGTCGCCACCACGGTCACGCTCGGCGGCATCTCGTGGCCGCTGCTGCGCAAGGCGGGCTATCCGCAGGAGCACGGCGGCGCGGTGCTGGCTGCGGCCGGCATCGGCGCCATCATGTCGCCGCCCACATTGGGTGCTGCCGCCTTCATCATCGCAGCCCTGCTCGGCGTCTCCTACCTGCAGGTGCTGATCTGGGCGACCATCCCCACCCTGCTCTACTATCTCGGCATCATCCTGGCGATCGAGATGGATGCGCGGCGCTTCAAGACCCAGACGGTCGAGATCGACGTCCAGCCGGTCGGCCGGCTGCTGCTGCGCTTCGGCTATCATTTCAGCTCGCTGGTGGCGATCGTGGTCTTCATGGCGATGGGCATGACCCCCTTCCGCGCCGTCGTCTACGCGACGGCCCTCGCCTTCGTGCTGAGCTTCCTCGAGCGCGAGCACTGGATGACGCCGGCGCGCATCTGGAACGCGCTCGCCACGGGAGCCACCGGCGCATTGTCGGTGGTGCCGGTGATGGCCGCGGCGGGCCTGATCGTCGGCATCATGACGCTCACCGGGCTCGGGCTGAAGCTGGCGAACATCATCGTCATGGTCGCCGGCGGCAACCTGATCCTCACCGCCATCCTGTCGGCGGTCTCCGTCGTCCTCCTCGGGCTCGCGGTGCCGGTGACGGCGAGCTTCATCATCTCCTGGGTGATCATCGGGCCGGCCCTGCAGGATGTCGGCGTCCCGGCCTATGCGGCGGCGATGTTCATCTTCTACTATTCGGTGCTCAGCGAGGTCTCTCCGCCCACCGCGCTCTCGCCCTTCGCCGCTTCGGCGATCACCGGGGGCAGACCGGTCCAGACCATGTGGCTGACCTGGCGATATACGCTGTCGGCCTTCCTGGTCCCGTTCATCATCGTGCTGTCCGAGCCCGGCATCGGCCTGCTGCTGCAGGGCGGCTGGCAATCCATCCTGCTCGCCTTCGTCACCTCGGTGATATCGGTCTCCGCGCTCGCGGTGGCGACCGGCGGCTGGCTGGTGGGTCCGGCGGGATGGGCCGAGCGCATCCTGCTCGGCATCGGCGCCGTCGCGGCCCTGGCGATGGAGCCGATCCTGATGGGCGTTGGCGCGGTGGCGATCGCGGCCGGGCTGCTCACCCATGCCGCCGGCCGCCGGCGACACGCCGGGCCGGAAACGTCGGCAAAAGCCGACGCCCGGTAATCGCGACCGC
>CAYYZC010000217.1:4004-5540 GCA_964475605.1 uncultured Chelativorans sp. | reverse complement strand
ATCGGCAATCGGCAAACAGGCGATCGGCAGGGGCAGCGGCTGACGCTGCTCCTGTTTCGTTCCGGCACGCCGCTGCTGGCACGATTTTCGCTCCTGCCTCCGCATCGAGGCAGGAGGGTTTCGGAATGACACCCATCACCAGGAATTCCATCGGGATCGACGGCGAGGTCTTCGAGGAGCGGCGCAAGGAGCCGCGGCGGCGCGTGCTCAAGGGCGCGACGCTGAGCTTCAATCGCGGCTACGGTGCGCTGGAATGCGTGGTGCGCAACCAGTCGGAGCACGGCGCAAGGCTGGTCTTCGGCGACGCCTCCGCGGTCCCGCCCGCCTTCGAGCTGATCGTCAATGGCGATGCGCTGCGCCGGCAGGCGTCCGTCCGCTGGCGTTCGGCGAACGATGTCGGCGTCGCCTTCGGAGACTGAGCCGGCCCGGTCTCGGCCGCTCAGCCCCAGCCGGGATCGCTGCCGAGCAGCCGGCCGAGCTGTTCGTTATAAGGCCGGTAGTAGTCGCGCAGCCGGTCGATCTCCCGCTGCGGGATCTCCCCCTTCTTCTCGCCGACATTGCGCGGCGAGAAATCGATCGTCTTCTTCGGCCGCTCGACGCCGAGGAAATCGAAGAGCTTGAAAGTGGTGCCCTGAGGGTCGCCGAAAAGCTCGTCGCTCAGGACGATCCGGATATTCGCGCGGTCGAACAGCGCGAAATAGCGCTCCAGCTGCTCGGCATAGCGCCCGCGCGCCTTGTACGAGAAGCGCACGAGCCCGTGGTCGATGAAATCGCCGCGTTCCGCCGCCGGTCCGGTCCGCTTCTCCTCGGCATCCATGGCCTGGGCGAAGGGCAGCTTCTCGTGGCCGAGCTTGATGTTGTGGAAATAGTGCGAGATCGCGCGCTTGGCCGGGTCCCTGAGGACGGCGATCAGCTTCACGTCCGGCAGGCTGTCGCGGATCCGGCGGGCGGCGAGCGGGTTGAAGAGATAGAGCGGCGAGCTCTCGAAGGTCTGGCCGCCGCTGCGCATCGCGGCCTGCGGCTTGAAATGCTTGCGGTACCAGTCGAGGCCGCGCTCATAGGCGTCGCCCGTTCCGCGCCGGCCGTCGAAGAAATGCACCTCCTTCGGCTTGCTGCGGTAGAGCAGCGGATGCTGGCCGAGATAGCGGTGGAGGCTGGAGGTGCCGCCCTTCTGGGTGCCGATTATCAGGAAGGAGGGCAGCGCCCCTTCCTGCTCGTCTCGATTCCAAATCCCGATCATCTACCGCCAGCCGGTCCGCTCCTGAAACCGGGGCTGTCTTGCACATGATCGGCCCGACCGCAAGCGGAGGCGGGCGCCTTCGCGCGACAAGCCGGCCGGGTCCGCGGCCGAAACCGGCGCGGACCCGTCAATTGCCTCAATAATAAGGCGAAATGCACTGCTGCCGCGGCCCGTGATAGGGCTGGAAGCTGTTGTCGTACTGGCGGTACGACCGGTAGCGCAGATGGCACCAACGGTAATGCGAGTTCGACAGCACGCGGCGATAGGTCGGTGCAGGCACGTAGCGATAGCTCGGC